>DAOTTM010000291.1:0-21998 GCA_034437915.1 Dehalococcoidia bacterium
GCCGCCCGCGTCCTTTGCTCCGAAGCCCCTGGCCGAATCCACGACCTCGTCGAATACGGCGTGAGTTTCGATTCCCTTGGCGGCGAAGTCGCGCTGGGACGGGAAGCGGCACACAGCCACTCGCGCATCCTCCATGCGGGCGGTGACCGGACCGGCGCCGCGATCGAGACCGCCCTCGGCGCCGCGGTCCAGGACGCGCGCATCAAGGTCCTCGATTTCACGCTCGGCACGCGGCTGATCACCTCGCCCAATGGCGTGGTCGGCGTCGAAGCGCTGAACCTGCGGACGGGCGCGACCGAGACGTACGAAGCGGGGGCGGTCGTACTCGCCACCGGGGGCGCCGGGCGCCTCTTCAAGTACACGACGAACCCCGCCGTCGCCACGGGCGATGGCGTTTCCCTTGCTTTTGATGCCGGCGCGGAAGTCACCGACCTCGAGTTCTATCAGTTCCACCCGACCGCTTTTCACCGCGACGGCGCGGAACCGTTCCTGATCTCGGAAGCAGTGCGCGGCGACGGCGCCGTCTTGCGCAACGCCGCCGGCGAAGCCTTCATGGAGCGCTACCACGTCCAGGGCGACCTCGCGCCGCGCGACATCGTTTCCCGCGCCATCGTCGCGGAGATGCGCGCATCCGCAACCGACCACGTCCTGCTCGATTGCCGCGCCATGACGAACGTGAACCTCGCCTCACGCTTCCCCGGGATCTACGCGTTCTGCAAGCGCATGAACATCGACATGGCGCGCGAACCCATTCCCGTTGCCCCGGCCGCACACTACCTCATGGGCGGCGTCCGCACCGACATCCAGGGCCGCACAACCCTGCCCGGCCTCTACTCCTGCGGCGAAACCGCCTGCACTGGCGTGCATGGCGCCAATCGACTGGCCAGCAATTCGCTGATGGAGACCGTTGTGTTTGGCAAACGCGTGGTCGAATCGATCGCCGCCGGGAGCCGGGCCGCCGCAGCTGCTTCCACAAGCGTCCAGCGGATCGCCACTTCCACCGCTCCGGCGCCGACCGTCGAAGTGCTCGAGGAGCTTATGTGGGCCCATGGCGGAATCGAACGAACCGGCGAAGGCCTGGAGAAGGCCCTCGCCACGATGTCCCGCTGGCAGACGACCCCGCCTACAGCGACGCGTGAATGGCATGAACGCCGCCAGATGACGAACCTCGGGCGCCTGATGCTCACAGCCGCCCTCGCCCGTACGGAGAGCCGCGGAGCGCACTACCGCAACGACTTCCCTGCCCGCGACGACCGCAATTGGGCCCGCCGCCAGGTCTTTCAGCGTGCCTGATCCGCTACCGCCCACGCTGATCCAACAGCTCGCCGCCGCCGCCCTGGCGGAAGACCGCGCGGCCGAAGACATCACCAGCATCATCACCGTGCCTGCCGAACTCCATGGGAAGGCGACCTTTCTCGCCAAGTGCACGGGCGTTCTCGCTGGAAGGGCGCTGGCGGCGGAATCGGTTCGTCAGCTTGATGCGGCCCTCAAGGTCCAGTGGCGGATCAACGACGGCGCCGCGTTTGCGGATACAACCGTGCTCGGCACGGTCGAAGGGCCCGTTCGTGGGCTTCTCCAGGCGGAACGGGTCGCCCTGAACTTCCTCCAACGCATGAGCGGGATTGCCACGCTCACAAGCGCATACGTGGCACAGGTCCGTGGAACGAAAGCGGTGATTCTCGACACGCGCAAGACGACCCCCGGCCTGCGAGACCTCGAGAAGTACGCCGTGCGCTGTGGCGGAGGGACGAATCATCGTCGCGACCTCGCCTCCATGGCGATGCTCAAGGACAACCACCTCCAGGCGCTCGCCCGTTCGGGGACATCGCTTCGAGGCGCGGTCGCCCACATCCGCGCCGCTCGACCGGGCATCGGCGTGGAGATCGAGATCGACCGCCTGCAGCAGCTTGAGGACGCTCTCGGAGCGACGCCAGAGTGGGTGCTCCTGGACAACATGAGCATCGGCGACATGGCCGAGGCGGTCGTTCGCACCGCCGGCAGAGCAAAGCTGGAGGCGAGCGGCGGCGTCACACTGAAAACCGTTCGGGCGATCGCGGAGACTGGCGTCGATGCGATCTCCGTGGGTGCTTTGACGCACAGCGCACCGGCGCTCGATATCAGTCTCGACCTTGAGTTCTGAGACTCGCAGCAGCCTGCGACATCTTCGAACCATCGACGTAATAGCGGTCGTGCCAGATTCCCGTGTACGCCTCACCTGCCACCGGCATGCGCCAGGTCCGCACTTTCGATGACGCGAGCGGAATTGCGAGCAAGGCGCGTGGTTGATCGATCGTCTCCTCGATGTACCGTTCCGCGCCGTCCGCAGGCACGTACCGCCGTGCAATACGCCGGTACACGTCCCGCCACGCGTCGTCGTCGCCGAGGTCGAAGGCTATGCGCGCCTCCCCCTCGACAGTCACTTTGCGATAGGGATGTGCTTCCTCGTCGATCGTGAGCGCCACCCTCGAATCGCGGCGAACGTGCTCCAGCCACGACGAATGCGCGCGCGGCGTGACGAAAATGCACGCCTCTTCCGCGATGAACCACACTGGCGTGACGTGGGGCGCCCCATCAGGCTTAACCGTGGCGATGCGGCAGAGAATGCCCCGCGTGGCAAGAAACGATTCGCGCTCAGACAAAGAGAGACTTGGCATTCCGAAGCCTTCCAGAGGTATTGGACTCATTGTAACCGCAGCCTAAGGCAGGAGGGTGCGGCAGCGAGACCTGCCAATCCAGCCTCAATGACCAGAAGAACGTTGCTTGCTCGACACTATACATCCCTCGATTTCTCAGGTGGCCGCCCAAAGTTATCGAAGATGCAGCGCGGTGCTTCTGCGTGTGCCGTCGAGCGCGCGGTTAGCGTGCTACTTTCGCCGCCGCCAGTAGTTTGGGCGCCGCCGTTGATGAGCAATTGCAACAATTGCAACGGACTCGGGATGGCGCTGATAAACGATCGTGTATGGGAATCGATCGAGCAGCACTCGTCGGCGGGCTGGGCCGACCGGGAAGCCCGCGTCGGGGAAGTCGCGTATGAGTGAAATCGTACGATCGACTTCGGCCAAAAAGGATTTGCCGAGACCAACCACCTGAGATTCGTAGAACAGCGAAGCCTCTTCAAGCTCGGTCTCCGCGTCAGGATGGAAAGAGTAGGAGATCACCCGAGCCGAAGACGCAACCGTGCGAAGACATCATCACCGGTGATGAGCGAAACTTCTCCACGCTCGATCTGACCAACGCGACGCTCGATTTCGAGGCGCCACGCCTCATCAACGTCAGAATCGGCCGGGTCGTCGAGTGACTGAATAAGCGACAGGGCAAGCTCAGCCCGTTCAGCATCCGATAGTTGAGATGCCTTTTCTTTGAGATCAGTGAGCGCATTCGACATTTGGGACCTCTCGTTCAAGGTGCAAGAACGATTATACGCTCACGTTTCACGTGGCCTCCATAGCACGCTAACGTTTGTAACCGCGCCGTAAGGCGGGCCAACGATTGGCGGGCTACGATGGACTCCGGTGGAGGCGAGACGAATCCATGCGCGGTAGACTGATCCTGGCGATCGTGGCCCTCGTTACCCTGGCCCTCATCCTTGCGGCGTGTAGCGGCAGCAAACGCCAGGGAGCAACGCCTGATGACCTCACGCCCGGAGGAAATACGACGGCAGAACAACGCAAGTCCTTCGCGGGCAAGGAACCTGCCCCGGAAATTCCGGGCGGACTCGCATGGTTCAACGTGTCCACGCCCCCGACGGTGAAGAGCCTGAGGGGCAAAGTCATCCTCCTCGATTTCTGGACTCTCGGCTGCATCAATTGCCAGCACATCATCCCTGACCTCAAGCGCCTGGAAGAGGAGTTCGGCCTCGCGCTCGTCGTGGTCGGCGTCCATTCGGGCAAGTACGCCACGGAGCACGATGACGATAGCATCCGCGAGGCGATTCGCAAGTACGGCCTCGAACATCCAGTAGTGAACGACCCGGATTTCGCCGTCTGGCAGACTTTCGGGGCCAACGCATGGCCGACGCTCGTGCTCATCGATCCTGCGGGCAACCTCGTCGGAGGGCACGCTGGCGAAGGCGTCTATCCGCTGTTCCAGCCCATCCTGGCGTCGCTGATCGCGGAATTTGATGCCAAGGGACTGGTCGATAGGAAGCCGCTTGCCGTGTCATCTTCGGCGACGACGAGCGCGACCGTCCTGAGCTACCCCGCGAAGGCCCTCCCGGATACCGCCAACGACCGCCTGTACATCGCCGACGCCGGCCACAACCGCATCGTCGTGACGTCCCTGGGCGGCCGCGTTGAACGCGTCATTGGCACAGGCAAGGAAGGTTTCGCGGACGGGGACGCCAAGGAGGCTGCGTTCCGCGCCCCCCAGGGCCTCGCCCTCTCCTCGGACGCAAGGACGCTTTACGTGGCGGACACGCGCAACCACGCCGTCCGCGCGGTCGATACCCGCACCTGGGTCGTTCGTACCCTGGCGGGGACCGGCAAACAGCTCCAACAGCTGCCCCGGACCGCCAACGCTCCAGCTCGCGAGACGGCGCTGGCCTCGCCGTGGGACCTGCTCAGCGTCGGCGATTCACTTTTCATCACGATGGCCGGCGTCCACCAGATCTGGCGGCTGGACCTTTCCACCAACACCGTCTCCATCTTCGCCGGGACCAGCCGGGAGGGGATCGAAGATGGCGCCCGCCGCACCATGGCGACGCTCGCCCAGCCAAGCGGCCTTGCCACGGACGGCGCCGACCTCTTCTGGGTCGACCCGGAGTCGAGTTCTGTTCGCCGCGTGCCTATTACCGGGGATGGCGACGTAAAGACCATCGTGGGCAAGGGGCTGTTCGATTACGGAGACGTCGATGGCCCGCCCAGCCAGGCGAAGCTGCAACATCCCCAGGGTATCGCGCTCCTGAACGGCAAGCTTTACGTCGGTGACACTTATAATCACAAGCTGCGCTCGGTGGATTTGAAGACCCGCGAGGTCGCCACGCGCGCGGGCGACGGCGAACGCGGATGGCTCGACGGCAACAACGCCACCTCCCGGTTCAACGAGCCTGCGGGTGTCAGCGTGGCAAACGGCCTCCTTTATGTCGCCGACCAGAACAACCACCTCATCCGAATCGTCGATGCGGTCACGGGGCGTGTGTCCACCCTCCAGCTTTCGAATGTCGCTGTCGCAGCGCCGGGTGGAGGAAGGCGAACGACGCGCATTGACCTCCCCGCGCAACAAGTCGCGCCCGGCGGCGGCACGGTGCGCATCCGCCTGACGACACCGGTGGGGCACAAGCTGAACAGCCAGGCGCCATCCCGCCTCGAACTCGTGAGCGCCAACCCGTCTGTGCTCGAACCGGGCGAACGGACCGTTTCGTGGTCAACGGACGAACCCGAGATCACGGTCACCATCCCGGCCAACTATGCCGTTGGCTCGACAACGCTCACGGCAACGGGTGCCGTCTACTACTGTCGCGCCGGCGAAGAGGCCTTGTGCTTCATCCAGCAGGTGGAGTTCGTGCTGCCGGTCACGGTGGTCGCGGGCGCCCAGTCAGGACAGGCGAGCGTGGTGTACGAGCTGCCTGCTTCCGGCTAACGACGGCATATCCCGAAAACCCTTGACAGGCCCGGCCCAGCCGCCAATGATCCGATGAAGGCGGCCTCCGCAGCGGATCTGATGGAGGACGCCGTCCCTGGAGGGGAACACATGGCAGTTCGCGGTTACGTCCTCATCGAAACAGACGTTGGCAAGGCAAAGGCAGTCGGCGCTTCGATCCAGCAGTTTTCGTACCCGGGAGCGACGGTCGCGGCGGTTGACACCGTCACCGGGCCATACGATGTGATCGTGCAACTCGAGGCTGACGACCTGGATACGCTGGGCAACGCCATCACCGAAGCGATACAGAAGGTCTCCGGCGTGCAGCGCACGACAACCTGCCTCGCGGTCCGGTTGGCGTAGTCTCGGCGCATGGAAACCCTGTTCGATGGCCCTGGGGTAAGCTGAGAGCAGATTCTTACGCCAGGTGGCAGGCCCGTATGACTCAGTCCGTTTCGTCCATGATCAGCGTCGAAGAAGCGCGGGAACGTATCCTTGCGTTCTTCTCCCGCCTCGATGTCGAGCGCAAGGCGCTCCTCGACGCGCTCGGCCAGGTCTTGGCCGAAGATGTCGTCGCCCCTTTCGATATCCCGCCCCTCGATAACACCGCCATGGACGGATATGCCGTCCGCGCTGCCGATACCACAGGCGCAAGCGAAGCCGCTGCGCGCGAACTGCGCGTCGTCGCTGACCTCGCGGCAGGCTATATCTCGGAGACGCGGATTGGGCCGGGCGAAGCGATCCGCATCATGACCGGAGCGCCCATGCCGCCAGGTTCCGATGCCGTGGTCCCCTTCGAAGAGACCGACGAGCCACTACGCGCCGTCGGTGAAGCGCCGACGAGGGGCGGGACGGTGCGCGTTTTCAAAGGCGCGGGTCCCGGCGCGAACATCCGCTATCGCGCCGAAGACGTTAGGCACGGCCAGGTCATCATCCCGGCGGGCCGCGTCGTCCGCGCCTCGGAAGTGGGTGTCCTCGCCTCGATCGGGCTCAGCGAAGTCAACGTGTACCGAAGGCCCGTGGTCGCGATCCTCTCCACGGGTGACGAGGTCACCGAGCCTGGACAGCCGCTCCTCCCCGGCCGCATCTATGATTCGAACGCCCATGGGATCGCCGCCATGGTGCTGAAGTTCGGCGGCATCCCAAAGCTGCTGGGCATCGCAAAAGACACCGTCGATGACCTCACGCGCAAGATCCATGAGGGTTTGGCGGCGGACATGATCGTCACCAGCGCGGGCGTCTCGCGCGGAGATTTCGACATGGTGAAAGACGTGCTCGCTCGCGAAGGGGCAATCGACTTCTGGACCGTGCGCATGAAGCCGGGCAAGCCGCTGGCCTTTGGCGCCTTCCGCGCGCCGGATGGTCGAAGCGTCCCGCACCTCGGTCTGCCGGGAAATCCCGTCAGTTCGATGGTCTCGTTCGAACTCTTCGGGCGGCCCGCCATCTTCAAGATGCTCGGCCGAGACGATTGGGAACGGCCCACCCTCAGAGCAATCACGCGGGACGCGGTAGTCAATACTGACGCAAGGCGCTTTTATGCCCGCTGCATCGTGTCAAAGGGCGAGGACGGCCGCTATTACGCCGACCTCACGGGACCCCAGGGCAGTGGCATCCTCACGAGCATGAGCGCCGCCAACGCCCTCACGATCATCCCCGAAGACCAGCCCCAGGCGAACCCTGGCGAGGAAATCGATGTGATGATGCTCGATTGGGAACAGGCGCCCTGAAGCGGTGCGCTTCTCCTACCGCTCCGGCGTGAACCGCACCGGCAAATGCTTGATCCCGCCGATGAAGTTGGAACGCAGCCGTTCCGCTTCGCCATCCAGTTCGATACCTGGGAAGCGGCGGAAGAGCTCTTCGAACATCAAGCGTATCTCCTTGCGCGCGAAGCCGGAGCCGAGGCAGAAATGTTCGCCGATGCCAAAGGCGATGTGCTCGTTCGGCGTACGGCGGATGTCGAAGCGGTAGGGGTCTTCGAAGATGTCTTCATCGCGATTCGCCGAGGGATACCACATGATCACGCGGTCGCCCGCGCTGATTTTCTGGCCGCGAATTTCGACCTCTTCGGTCGCCTCGCGGGCCATGTGCATTACCGGCGACGACCAACGCAGGATCTCCTCCACGGCGGTGTCGATCAGGGATATGTCATCGATGAGCTTCTTCTTCTCGGCCGGGTGTTCGCAGAGGGCGAGCAGGCCGCCAGAGATGCCGTTCCGCGTCGTCTCGTTGCCCGCAACGATGAGCAAGAAGCAAAACGCAAGGATGTCTGCCTCCGTCAGCCGTTCGCCATCGACTTCGGATTCCAGGAGAATGGAGACGAGGTCTCCCTCAATCGGGTGGGCGCGGCGCTTCTCAAGGGTTTCGCGGAAGTAGCCGATCATGCGGCCCACGCCCGCCATCGCGGTTGCCCGCGCGGCTTCCGGTGAACCGCGTTCTTCCTCCGTCAGTTCGGTCTGGTATTCGGGATCGCCCGAACCGAGAACCTTGTTGGTGAGGTCGAACATGAGCTGCCAGTGTTCGCGCTCAACGCCCATCATCCCGCAAATCACGGCCAGAGGGAGCTTGCTGGAGATGTCCACGACGAAGTCACAGGAATCCTTGGCGGCGATGTCGTCGAGGATCTCGTTCGTCAGGTCGCGAATCTGCCCCTCCATCGCGTTGACGGCGCGAGGCGTGAAGCCTTTGTTCACGAGGCGACGCATCTTGACGTGGCGTGGCGGGTCGATCGTGATGATGCTTGCGTTGCCGACGGCGCCGCCCCCGGGACCGTTGCCTGCCTGGAACTGCGCCATAGCGGCGGGCCTCAGACCCGGCCCCGCGATGCCTTTGCTCGAAATAAACAGGTCCGGGCGTCGAGAAACGAAGAGCAGGTCCTCGTACTTCGTCAGCGACCAGAACCCGTTCGAGGTCTCCGTGCCCGGATTCCAGTGGACCGGGGCTTCCCTGCGAAGGCGGCGAAACGCGTCGTGCGCGCGCCCTTCGAGGAAAAGCGTCGGGTCGTTGAGGTCGATATCGAGGTCTGTGCTGAGGGGTGCGGTCATGTCGTCCACCGGAAAGTTGATATGGGTATTCTATCCGGTTGGCCGGGCGCCGTAAATGAACGTCGGTTCACTTTTATTTCGAGACGACTGGTGACGGGGGCGCGTTATAATCGCCTTCCAAACCACCTCCGGAGGCAACCCGTGGAAGTTCCCCTGCTTTTGAACGATTTCCTGCGCCGCGCCGGCAAGCTCTACCCCAACAAGACCGCCATCGTCGATGGCGACCAGCGCTTCACGTACGGCGAGTACCAGGCGCGTTGCAACCAGCTTGCGCACGCCCTCCTGAAACTTGGCATCGGCAAGGGCGACCGCGTTTGCATCCTGAGCCCGAACAGTCACTACTTTATGGAAAGCTACTACGGCGTCACACAGATCGGCGCCGTCCTCGTGCCGCTCAACTACCGCCTCGTCGCCTCGGACCACGAGTACATCATCAACCACTCCGGTGTGAAGGCCGTGCTCGTTGACTACGAGTATACGAAGGTCGTCGATGAGATTCGTCCCAGCCTGAAAAGCGTGCAGCACTGGATCGTGGCCGACCCCGCGCCGAACCCGGCCACGCCCGCCGGTTGGACCGACTGGGACCAACTCGTGGAGAACATGCCCACGACTTCCACGCCCCACATCGACCAGGACGAGAACGAGACAACCTCGATCAACTACACCTCCGGGACCACGGCACGCCCCAAGGGCGTGATGCTCACGCACCGCAACGTGTACATCAACGCTTACAACTTCATCGCCCACCTGCGCGTTCGCCACGAGGACATCGAGCTTTGGACGCTGCCGATGTTTCACGCGAACGGCTGGGGCGGCCCCTTCGCCGTGACGGCCATGGGCGGAACGCACGTCGTCCTGCGCGCCGTCGTTGGCAGCGAGATCTATCGCCTCATCGAAGAGGAGAAGGTGACCTTCGCCTGCATGGCGCCCGCCGTGCTCAGCACCATCCTGAACTACGCGGACAAAGAGAAGCACACGATCACCACCCGCCCGCGCTTCACGGTCGCCGGCGCGCCCCCTCCCGCGGCGTTCATCGAACGCCTGGAGAAGGATCTCGGCTGGGAGTTCATGCAGATCTACGGACTCACCGAGACTGCGCCGATCCTCACCGTCTCGACGCCGGACTATCAAAATGTCGATGGACAAAATATGTCTCGTCGGGCGCGCGCCGGAGTCGAAGCGATCGGCGTCGATATCCAGATCCTGGACGAGGAGGGCAAGCCCGTGCCGATGGATGACACGACCATTGGCGAGGTCTGTGCTCGCTCCAACGTCGTCCTCAAGGGCTACTGGGAGCAGCCGGAAGAAACGGCCAGGGCGATATTCGGCGGCTACTTTCATAGCGGCGACCTCGGCGTGTGGGACGAATTCGGCAACGTCAGCATCGTTGACCGCAAGAAAGACGTGATCATCTCTGGCGGCGAGAATATTTCGTCGCCCGAAGTCGAAGACGCTCTCTACAAGCACCCGGCCATCCTCGAGGTAGCGGTGATCGGCGTGCCGAGTGAGAAGTGGGGCGAGACACCGAAGGCGCTGGTCGTCCTACGCCAGGGCATGTCCGCCACCGAACAGGAGATCCTCGAGTTCAGCCGCCAGCACCTCGCCCACTTCCGTTGCCCGACGAGCGTGGACTTCGTCGATTCGCTCCCGCGCACGGTCACGGGCAAGCTCCAGAAGTTCGTCATGCGCGAACCCTACTGGAAGGGCGTCGATCGCCGCGTGAACTGAAGCGAGTTCTGAGTTCCGAGAACGGATGGCAGGGGTTACTCGCTTCGGCCAAACACCATCCCGATGACGTAAACGGGCAGGAAGCCGCAGGCGATGGCATTGCGATGCGAGCGGATGTTGGTGGAGCCGCAGGAGTAGTATGGCGTCTCGCCCGCACCGACGATGGCATGAGTAGCCGCGACCGTAACCAGCTTGCCGAGCCCCAGACCTCGCGAATCGCGCTGTACATCGACGCCGAGCTCGCGGTAGCCGTGGAAATCGTCCCACCAGCCAGCAACGGCCACCGGTTCGTCTGTGCCGTCGAGGACCGCCATGCCTGCAACAAGGCGCTCGATCAGCCTGGTCTCGTCTGGTTCGCCGATGGCGTTGTCGAACACGCTCGAGGGACGGTACCGCTCCATCCAGTCGCGTCCCACAAGCTCCAATCGGAATCCCGTTGGGAGCGCCGGTATCGGCTTCAGCTCTGACAGCGCGAAACAAACGGAATGGCCGTGGGCAGTCGCCTTCGCGGCCAGGCCAGCCCGCATCGCTTCGATCGCAAGGTCGGCGAGGAAGAAGGGTTGAAGCGCGCGAAAGTGCTTGTCCTTCGGAGCATGCTCGCGCGCCCAGTCCACCAGCGCGGGGTGGGCACTGACGATGGTGCCGAGGCCCGTGCATGCCGCCAACGCGAGCGCGCCGGGCTTCGAATTGGCGGGAAGTTCGACGACGGTGCTGGCTTCGGAAGTCAGCGCGCCGATATCACAGCCTAGCTCGTGCGCGAGACCTTCGAGCACTCGGACTCCGTGTTGCTCAAACAGCTCGGTCATTGGCCCTCCCTTCTGACGACACAAACGCGGCGGCAAAGACGGGAACGAAACCGACGCTACGGGCGGTCCGTTGCGAGCGAATGTTATCGGCCGCGCACCCGTAGAAGG
Source organism: Dehalococcoidia bacterium (assembly GCA_034437915.1). GTDB lineage: Bacteria > Chloroflexota > Dehalococcoidia > Tepidiformales > Tepidiformaceae > JACRBT01. The sequence goes on from DAOTTM010000291.1 coordinate 11,261, forward strand.
GTGTCCCACCGCGGTCAAGGATGGCATGCACCGCTGCCGCAACCACCGCCGTTCCAAGCCCCGTGGCCTGGGCCGACGGAAGCACATCGACGCCGATCTCATCGAGCCCAAACGTGTCGTGCACACCGCCGACGGCGATCGGCTCGCCGCGGTCGTAGATGGCCACGGCGAATTTGTTGCGGGAAGCGCGCCGGTTCCCGCCGACGCCGTTTTCGAAACGGCCGTTGAGTTGTTCCGTATTCATCCACGCGGCGTCTCTCAATTCGAATCGTAGGTCGGCCGGGAGTTGCGGCACTGGCAACACCTCGCGTAGTGCCCAGCAGATCTCCTGATTGGAGATAGCAACCTTAAATCCTGAGTCTTCAGCGTATTTCGCGAGCAGACCGAGAAACCCCGGCCGGGTTGCTTCGTAATGGAATTTGGGCCTGATTGCCTCCGCCCGGGCCAGATATCCAGGTGCGACACTGACCACGCTTCCAAGCGCCGCCGTGAGTGCCACTGCAATATGCTGCCGTTCAGATTCCGCGGCTCGTTCGACAAAGGTGGTTTCGTTCGTTGCAAACGCATCGACACTAACATGCAGATCGCGCGCGTGGGCTCCGAGAACGGCGAGCGTCTGCGTGGCAAGGAAGCCGTTGTCCACTACACTAGTCCCGCGGCAGGCCGAGGCCGCGCGTGGCGATGATGTTGCGCTGCACCTCGTTTGAGCCGCTGTAGATGGTGGGCGATACGTTTTCCATGTGGTCGTCCGCGAGCATGCCCCCAAGCGTTGCCCCGGTGGATCCGGGCAAGAGCGCACCGCCCGCGCCCTGCAGGTTCACGCCGAAGTTGCTGATGCGCTGAGCCAGTTCCGTCGCAAAGACCTTGATCACTGATGCCTCCGTGTTCACCACCTTGCCCGTCTCTTGCATCCAGGCTGTGCGATAACTCAACAGGCGGCCCACCTCGTTCGCGATGTACAGGTCGGCGAGACGATGCTTCAGCACGCTCGCGTATTGGCCACCCGGGCGCGCCTGCCGCATGTACGCCCCGAGCTCATCGAGGGCGCGCTGATTCGCGGCAATCGAAGCGACGTTCGATCGCTCAAAGTCGAGCAGCGTCATCGCCACGTACCAGCCGTTGTTCTCTTCGCCCACGCGGTTGGCTGCGGGAACGTGGACGTCTTCGAAGAAGACCTGGTTGAACTCGTGGTGGCCCGCCATATTCACGATCGGCTGGACGGTGATGCCCTTCGACTTCATATCGACGAGGAGGAAGCTGATGCCCTTATGCTTCGGCAGCTCGGGGTTCGTGCGCACGACCATGAAGCACCAATCCGCGTGGTGAGCGCCCGTCGTCCAGATCTTCTCGCCATTGACCACATACTCGTCTCCATCGCGAACCGCACGGGTCTGGACGGAGGCGAGGTCGCTGCCAGCTCCGGGCTCGGAATAGCCCTGGCACCAGATGGCCTCGCCGCTGGTGATGCGCGAAAGGTGCTCCCGTTTCTGCTGTTCAGAGCCGTGGACGATGAGCGTTGGCCCGATCATGCCAACGCTGAACACGCGGCCCGCGTCGGGCGCACCGGCGTAGGAGAGTTCCTCGCTAAAAATCATCTGGTTGACGTGCTTCCAGCCAAGGCCGCCAAAGGCGACGGGCCACGCCGGCGCAACCCACTTCTTCGCCGCCAACTTCTTGAGGAAGCCCATCTGGCCGGGCCAGTCCTCCTGGCTGGTGGGCCGGGAGGCACCGTGGTAGTCGCGCAACGCGTCCTTCGCGAAGGCGCGCACCTCCGTGCGGAGTGCGTCGTGTTCAGCAGTGAACTTGAAATCCATGGGCTGGATCCTTGCTCTAAGGTTCTCTCAGGTTACCGCGTGGTAAGCAGGTTGTCGCCCGGCAGTTGCCCTATTTCGGCGCGCGGCGCGAGACCGTGCCCAGCCGTTTATCCTGCGCGGCACCGTGGCGAAAGGTCGCAGCAACAATTTCGATGCTTTGGCCATCGACACCCAGCGCGCGGGAATAGATGCGCGGGTGACATGCTTTCAGTTCCGCGAGGTTGAGATTGGTGGTAATGACGGTAGGGAGTCTTGACAACGTTCTGAAGTTTACGATCTGGTAGAGCTTCTCCTCTGCCCACGCCGTTGTTTTGTGCGCTCCCAGGTCGTCGAGCACCAGCAATGGGACCTCGCGGATCTGATGGAACGTCTCGTCGCGCGAACCCGTTGTGTCCGGGTCAAAGGCCGTTCGAAGTTGATCCAGGAGGTCCGGCACCACCGCGAAAAAGACACTTTCCCCACGGTCGAGTGCCTTGCCTGCGATGGCCGCCGCGAGGTGAGTTTTCCCACAGCCGTGATTTGCCCCATGAATCACGACCCACCCTGTCGGGTTTTCTCCGAACCTGACTGCCGCATCCCGTGCGGCACTCACATAGGTGCGGCCCTCCAGCGGTAGTTCCGGCCGTAGATGAAAGTCTCGGAAACTCATCTCTCTCAGCCGCTCCTCCGTCATCCCCCCAACTTGCTGGTAGAGCCCCTTCACCACCGGCGCCAACGAGACGACGGTCGTCTGCCCGGGGTCCGTGAGGCGCGTGCGCAGGCGGTCCTCAAGCTGCTCGGGGCGCTGCGAGGTCGTGAAGACGGTCGGCAGCTGCATGTTGTAGCGGTGGTTGACCACCTGGAACAGCTTCTCGCGCGCCCACGGAGTGCCCGCCGCCGCGTCGATGTCGTCGAGCACCAGTAGCGTCGCGTTCTTCACCTGTTCGAAGAGCTGGCTGTAGTTCAGCTCCTCGTCGCCCGGGTCGTAGCTGGCGCGAAGGTGATCCAGGAGGTCCGGGACGACCATGAAGAGCACCGGTTCGGCGAGACGGATGCGCTCGTTCGCGATGGCCGCGGCGAGGTGTGTCTTGCCACTTCCGCTCGGCCCCGAAAGCACGAGCCACCCCTGTGGGTCCGCCGCGAACGCCCGTGCGGCGAGGAGCGATTTGGCCGACGGCGACAGGCCATCTCGGCCCGCGGGGTCGAAGGCATCGAAGGTGAATCGTGCCAGCGCACCGAGATTTGAAAGCCGTTGAAGCCGCGACGCCCGCACATCCTCGGCTTCGTCCAGCACACAGACGCACGGTTCGGCCCTGCCGAAGCGCGGGTGGTCGCGCGGATACTCCCGGCGAACGAACCCCGCGCCCCTACAGATCGGACAAATGTCGCCTTCCTCGGCTTCTTCAGCAGTCGCGGAGAGAGTGGCCGGATCGCGCGGCGGCAGGTTGGCCTGGCGCTTCGCGAGCAGGTCTTCGAGCTTGTTCATTGGGGGTGCCCTCCTCTGCCCAGCGTTCCAGTGTGCGTTCAACATACCGCCAATTGCGAACGTTCAGCTCGGCGGCCTCGCGGAAGGCGCGCTCGATCCATTCCAAGGAATACGTTTCGGAAGCAGTGATCAAGCGTTCGCCAACGAACGGGGTAATCGTGCCCACGTGCTCTTCGTACATGCGAAAGATGCCCGGCCGCGTCTCCATCTGGGGCACGACGGCAACCGTGGCCGGGCGCAGAGCCAATTCCCCGGCGCGCGCGCGCATTACCGCCTGGCGGGAGCCTGGGTTGTTTACGAAGAAAACGCGCTCGCTTCCTCCGGGGCCAAGGAGGTCGAGCGTGAGCAAGGCGCCGGCATGCGCGCACGCCGCGAGCCCACGTTCAAGGCCCGCTTCGCCTCCGCCGAAGGCGGTGAACGAAGCTCGTGCCCCCTCGGTCGCCCAGAGTTCCGCCGCCGAAACAAAGCGCGCATCACCCTTCTGGTCCTGCACGAGCCGCAACGTCCAGAGAAAGGCGAGCAACTCCCCAGGATCCTTCATCGAAGGCAGAATCGCCGTGAAAAACAGGTTGGGGACGGCCGTCCCCTTCGATATGCCCGGGAAGCCTTCGAACACCGTCGCATCCGTCACGGAATATCCTCGCGGCGCAGGACCCAATCCTCGAACTTCGCCAACTTCTCGCGAAACCGCAGCTCGACGGTGCCCGTCGGCCCGCTCCGGTGCTTCGCGACGATCACCTGGGCCACGCCCTTGGGGTATGCGCTCTCGGGCAGCTCCGGGTGCTGTTCGGCCCATTGCTCGGGCGTCACGTACATCTCTTCGCGGCTCAGGAACATCACAACATCGGCGTCCTGCTCTATGGAGCCCGAATCGCGGAGGTCGGAAAGCAACGGCGTCCGAGGGTGGCGAGCCTCGATCGCGCGGGAGAGCTGGGCGAGGGCGATGATTGGGACATCGAGTTCGCGGGCCAGGCCCTTAAGCATGCGCGAGATGTAGCTGATCTCCTGGACACGGTTCTCGCGCCCCGGCTGGCCCTCGCCCTGCATCAGCTGGAGGTAGTCGATGACGATCAGGTCCAACCCTTTCTCTCCCGCGAGGCGGCGGGCCTTGGCGCGGAGGGAGGCGGCCGTCGCCATCGGCGAATCATCGAACCAAATGTTCGCTTCCGAGAGTTCACCCATAGCCCGGATGATGCGGCGCTCTTCGAGCTCCGTTTGCTGCCCGAGACGAAGGCGCGTGCTATCGACGCCCGACTCCGCCGAGAGCAGGCGGATGGCAAGCTGTTCGGAAGACATTTCCAATGAGAAGAAGGCTACGTTCGCCTTCTGGTTCACGGCGGCGTTACGCGCGATGCCCAGGGCGAACGCCGACTTCCCGACGCTGGGCCGTGCGCCCACGATCACGAGGTCGGAGCGCTTGAGTCCGCCGAGGAGCACGTCGAGGTCGTTATAGCCCGAACGGATCGTTTGCAGCTCGCGGCGCGCAATGTCGTCGGCGTCCTCTTCGAGATACGCCTGGAGGAGCTGGGAGATGTGGACGAAATCGGAGAAGTTCTCGCCGCCGCGCAGCCGCTGGATCATATCCTCGGCACGTCCGAAGACAGTTTCGATCTGTGGAGGGGCCTCATAGGCCATCTGGAGGATGCCCGTGGCCGCCTGGATCAGCCCGCGATAGGTGCTATCGCGCTTGACGATCTGGGCATAAAACTCCACCCCAATCGAAGTCGGCAAAGCGCGGATGATGTCGGCGAGATAGGTCTGCCCGCCTGCCTCTTCGAGGCGCTCCTTGCGCGAAAGTTCATGGGCGACGGTGATCTGGTTGATCGCCTCATCACGCTGCCACAATTCGAGGCAGGCCTCATAGACCCAACCGTTCTTTTCGCGAAAGAAGTCGGACGCCTTGAGGATGGGCGTGACATGAAAAATCGCTTCGGTATCGACGAGAAGGGAGGCCACAACGGCCTCTTCTGCCTCGATATCGTGAGGGGGAAGGCGTTCGAAAATGGGAAGGGCCATAGGTGGAATCAGAGGGTTCGGCGCGCTTCGAGATCAATGCCTATCGGCGCCGGACCGTTCCCCTCCTTCCACCGTGGTTAGTTCTCGACCGCTACTTCGGCTTCTTCTTCTGCCTTTTGCCCTGCAAGGTACGCGTCTTCCGCGGCGCGCTTGGCCAGAGCCGCACGGTCGGCTTCCTGCTGAGCAAGGAGCTTTTCGACGGCGGGCATCGATTCGGCATCGGGCACGACATCGATCGTGATCGTTGCGGAGACGTTTCGCGTGAACTTCACGACGACCTGGTGCGGTCCGAGTTCGCGGATCGGCTCGGCGAGCAGGACCATGTGCGAATCCACTTCGATGCTACGAGCGGCGCCGAGCTTTTCGGCGACATCGCGGTTGGTGACCGAGCCGAAGAGGCGCCCGGTTTCGCCGACTCGGGCCTCAATTGTCATGGTGAACCCATCGAGCGGGCTGGCGACCTTGACCGCCTCCGCGTCCAACTTCTCCTGGCGGCGCTTCTCTTTTTGGGCAAGCGCCATCGCGTGTTGGAGATTGTCCTTGCTCGGCGGGCCGGCCAGCTTCCGCGGCAGGAGGAAGTTCCGGGCAAACCCGTTCTTCACGTCCTTCACGTCGCCGACCAGCGCAGTACCCTCAACGTCTTCGAAAAAGACGACCTTCATGTTCCTGACCCTCGATGTCTTCGGATGCGTGGCTCGCTCCTTCACGGGAAGGATCGCGGCCATCGTCGCCAGCCGGACACACCGGTGGCAACGTAGTACAGCAATGCTACGGCCTCAACGCGTTATCGTCGCCTCCGCGATACCTTGAGCCTTTCTGCATCCACCAACAGCATTATGAAACAAATTTAGAACGTTTGTACGCATCGCGTCAAGCATTTGGCCGGCGGGGTGTGTCCCCTGTTGTGCCTGCATCACAGATGGAACGGCGAGTCGCATGCCCATCCAGGGCCGCAAGCTTGAACATCCCGGCGCTTGCTTCCGCGCGCGCTACGGACGGCGAGTTCGCCTCGCAAACACAGCGGCAGGCGGGGTAGACTCAGCGTCATGAAGAGAACGGTTGCCATCGTCGCCTCGCTTGCCTTTGTCATGGCGTTTGCCGCGGGCCTCGGCCCTGGAACGTCCCTGGCCCGCGCCGATGAAGGTTGGCGCATCAACGAGTTCAAGGCCGTCTATACGATCAACGCCGATGGTTCCATCGATGTCGTCGAGGACATTGCCGTGAACTTCGGCAACCAGGAGAAGCACGGCATCTTCCGCGAGCTCTTCTTCTCCGTGCCGTGCGTCGCCGTTCGCGCGGGCGCCCAGCAGCCGATCAACCCCTGCCCAGTGGGAGTGTCACGCTCGTATGGAATCGAGCTGCTCTCTGTCACCGATAGCGGTGGCGCCTTGCTCGGTTCGCTGGTCACCACTACCGGCAACCTCAGCCGTATCCGCATCGGCAGCCCCGACAAGACCGTGCACGGCGAACAGACGTATCGCATCACCTACCGCCTCCACAACGCAATCGACCCCTACACCGATCACGACGAACTCTTCTGGAATGTCACCGGGAACTGGCCCGTTCGCATCGATCACGTTGACGTGACCGTGAAGCTGCCGGGAAATCCGAACCTCACGACGGCGTGCTTCCAGGGCTTTCAGGGTTCCACCGAAAAGTGCATCCCCATCGCCGACGGCACGGGGGCGCACTACCAGTCGGCCCACTTCCTCCGCGACACGACCGAGCAGATGACAGTAGTCACCGGCTGGCCGAAGGGCCTCGTCATGTTGGAACCGCCGATCTTCGATTCCAGAACGGGCATTGTCAGCTCGGCCGGCCAGCCGAAACAGAAGACCATCGGAGACTTCTTCACTTTCGACCTCCTGGAGTTCGGTACGGGGGCGGTCGTGTTGCTTGCTTCGGTGCTACTGGTGTTTCGCCTCTGGTGGACCAAGGGCCGCGATCGCCGTTTCACGTCCGTCTACTACCTGAACCAGGACGCGAAGCAGGAAATTCGCCCGCTCTTCTCGAAGGACACAATCGTCGTTGAATACCTTCCGCCAGACGGCATGCGGCCCGGCCAGATGGGCATCATCGTCGATGAGGAGGCGGACACGTTGGATGTCACGGCGACGATCATCGACCTCGCGGTGCGCGGCTACCTTCACATCACGGAGATCCCGAAGAAGGGCTGGTTCGGTGACACCGACTGGAAGCTAAACCGGCTCAAACCGGCCGATGATCAGTTGCTCAACTACGAGTCGAGGCTGCTCACAAGCCTCTTCTCGGGCCGCGGCGATGAAGTGGAGATGTCCGCACTCAAGGACAAGTTTCACGACAAGCTGGAGAAGGTTCGCGACGACATGTACAAGGACGCCATGACAAGGAACTGGTTCGACCAGCGGCCGGATTCAAGCAAAGGACAGTGGCTGTTCCTCGGCATCGCCCTCGCCGTCGTTGGCGTTGTGCTCTCATTCGCAATTGGGTACATGGCCGGGCGTGCGCTCATCGGCGCCGGGGTAGCCGTCGCGGGGTTGCTGTTACTCATCCTCTCGCCGTCCATGTCCCGACGGACGGCGATGGGCAGCGAGGCCCTGCGGCGGACGCTCGGGTTCCGACTATACATCGCAACGGCCGAGACCCGCCGACAAGAGTTCAACGAACAGGAGAACATCTTCGCGCGCTACCTGCCCTTCGCGATCGTCTTCGGCAGCGTCGATAAATGGGCGAAGGCCTTCGAAGGTCTCGCGGGCGCTGCCGAAGCCTCGACCGCCGGGTGGTATACCAGTTCACGGCCCTTCCAGGTGGCGGCTTTCACCTCGGGGATGTCCAGCTTCGCCAGCAGCGTCAGTTCCACGATCTCCAGCTCACCCAGCAGTTCGGGTAGTTCCGGCGGCGGCTCCGGCTTCAGCGGCGGCTCCAGCGGCGGTGGTGGTGGCGGCGGTGGCGGCGGAAGCTGGTGACGAACGAGAGCCGAGAGCCGAGATCCGAGTGAAGTCCGCGGTCGACGGAGAGTCCACGCGGTCGCGGCGCCTGCCAGGGCGGCTACTTCGCCAGGTACGCGCGCAAGCGGTGGGGGACGTTCGTGATGATGCCATCGACGCCCGCATCGATCAGGCGAACCCAATCGGCCTCGGCGTCGGCGGTCCACGCCCAGACGGTGACCTGGCGCCGCTTCGCTTTCAGGACCAAGGCGCGGTCGATGCAGTGGTGTTCGATCGAAAGCGCCTGGCCATTGCGCTTGAGGAGGGCGCCGAGCAGCCGGTCCACCTCCTCGCCCTTCACCGGCGGTGAGATGATCGTGGCGGATATGCGCGGTTCCGTGTTCCGCGCGCGCTCCACCATGGCGGGCTGGAACGAATGGATCGCCGACCAGGTGTTCGCTTCGTGTTTCGCGACCACGCCGATCACCTCATCAACCAACTTCTGATCGTACTCAGGGTCGCCCGTCGTCTGCTTCAGTTCGCACATGACCGTGAGGCGTCCAGCAACGAGGGTCATCAACTCATCCAACGACGGTACGGACTCACCGTCGCCAGCGTTGGCGTTGTGTAGTTGTGCGAATGTGAACGAACGCAGCGGACCCGAGAGGCTCGTCGTTCGGTCCACGGTCTCGTCATGCATCAACACAGGGACGCCGTCAGCGGAGAGCTGGACATCGATCTCCATCGCCTCCGCGCCCGCATCGAGGCAAGCGCGCACTCCCGCCAGCGTGTTCGCCGGAGCTTCGCCGGCGGCGCATGCGTGCCCGATAACCAGTGGATTCGCCATGCCCGGAGGATAGCGCGTTTGCCCACGATTCGCGACCCAACGCTCACGTCGCGTAGAATCCACCCACAACCCATCCACGCTCAGGAGAACACCAATGACCTTTCGACCGCGCCGTATGAAATTCGGCATTTTCATGGCTCCTTTCCATCGCATCGGCGAAAACCCCACACTCGCGCTTAAGCGCGACATGGCCGTCATCGAGCACCTCGATATGCTCGGATTCGAAGAGGCGTGGATCGGCGAGCATCACAGCTACGGCCGCGAACTGATAGCCGACCCGGCCGTCTTCATCGCCGCCGCCGCCGAACGCACCAAGCACATCCGTCTCGGCACGGGCGTCACCAGCCTCCCCTACCACCACCCGCTCATGGTCGCGGACAAGATGACCCTCCTCGACCACATGACGGAGGGGCGCGTGATGCTCGGCGTCGGGCCGGGCGCGCTCACCTCCGACGCCTACATGCTTGGCATCGACCCGCTGGTGCAACGCAGCCGAATGAACGAGTCGCTCGACGCAATCATGCGGCTGCTTCAAGCAGAAGAGCCGATCACCGTGAAGACGGACTGGTTCGAACTCCGGGATGCCCGACTACAGCTGGCTGCATACAGCGAGCCGCACCTCCCGGTGGCCGTGGCCACGTCCTTCACCCCCGCCGGACCCATGGCGGCAGGCAAGCACGGCCTTGGGCTGCTCTCTGTCGCGGGCGCTGGCAACGAAGGTTTCGAACGCACCTGGGGCTGGATGGAAGAGGCGGCGGCGGAATCCGGCAAGCCCGTGGACCGCGGCGAATGGCGCGTCGTCATCCCCTTCCACCTCGCCGATACGCGCGAAGAGGCGTTCAACGACATCCGCGTGGGCTATGCGCGCCAGGCCTACGTCGGCGACCGCAACAACCCGATCCGCGGCACGGCCACGGGGCTTCCTTTCGCGGGCGGCACGCTCAACATAGAAGAGGCGGTGGAGAACGGCGCGCTCATCGTCGGCACCCCCGATGACGCAATCGCCGCGGTCGAACGCATCCAGGAGCGCTCGGGCGGCATCGGCGGCATCCTTGGCCTCGCCCATGAATGGACGGGCACGGACAAGAACAATCGCAGCTTCGAGCTCTGGGCGCGTTATGTCGCGCCGAAGTTCCAGGGCCAACTTGGCCCCATTGAAGCGAGCCGCGACTTCATCGAGGCTCGCGCCGCCGACGTCTTCGGCGGCACCCCGGCCGCCTACGCTCGCGCCTTCACCGACGCGGGCAAAGCGATCCCCGCGCCCATGCAGGCCGCCCTCGACGCGCAGGTCAAGGCGCGGCTGGAGGCGGCCAGCGGGGGTAGCAGCCAGCGGTAGGGTGTCTGAGCCTGACCGCTCCACGAATCTCCTTCTGGTGCGTATGATTGCGGTTCATGGCCAGCGAACGCGTCCAACGGCAGATTGCTGTCCCCCCCGTCATGCCTCGGATCTCCGCCACATCCACCATCGGTCGGATCGTTCCCGAACGGTGGCTCAGCACACTGGAACAGCGCTGGGGATGGTAACTGAACCCCCGGCCACGGTGGGCCGTGACTACAGCGGAACGGGCCTGATCCCCGAAGTAACCGCGATGCCATGCGTGCCTTCGAAGCTGGGGCGGGCGCCCCAACGGCAATCGCAAGGGCCGGGCAGCCGTGCCGTGTTCCCCCGGCCACAGCGGGCGGTGACTAC
>DAOTTM010000292.1:0-2809 GCA_034437915.1 Dehalococcoidia bacterium
AGCTCCACTTCGGCACCACCCCTCCCACCGTCCACGACATGATCCTCCGCCTCGAGAAGTGCGGCGCCATCACAAGGGAGCCGTGGACCGCGAGAAGCATCCGCGTCCTCGTCCCCGTCGAAGACCTACCCCGCCTGGATTGAACCCGCCCACAGTTCGTCCCACCCGCCCATCACACGGACTGATAGAGCAGCGGTCGATACCGCGGCGCCGGGATCTCGCGCCCTTTTCGCGGGCGGCTTCCAGCCACGCCTCCTTGGCGATACGCAACTCGGCGAGGGCCTCTTCGGGCGTCGCGCCGAACGCCGAGCAGTACTCGAAGTCCGGCAGGTCCGCGACGTAGCACCCGTCCTCGTCGCTGAAGAAGATGTTGATGTGGTAGTCAGTCAACATCGCCCTTCCGTCGTAACGCGCGGGCGGGCATGTCAGCGCGGTTGGTTTGCCAACCGGAATGTGGGCATCCCCTTCTATCACGTTTTACTTCGACGCGTGGAGACTGTTGCTAGCATCGCCGCCACCGTCGGCACCCTCGTGCTCGCAGCCCTAACGGTTTGGCTCGCGCGAGCGACGCGGAAGATGGCTGCCCATACGAAGGAGCTAGCGGAGGCTACCGTTGAACTCGGCAACGAGACGAGAAAAGTAGCTGTGGAGACCCAGCGCGCCGCCACGGCCGCAGAGGTTGCCGCCAGCGCCGCGGCCCGGAGCATGGAAATCGAACAGGGGCGTCGCGGCGAGGAACTCCGCGTCGACATTCGCCCCACTGAGTGGTCCTGCAAGAATGGCGTAGTCATCACAAACCGCGGCAAGGGCGTCGCAAGCTCGGTTGCGGTTTGGACGTGGATCGCTTCGGCGAAGCAAACGATGAAGAGCGGCACGGTGGGAATAACGCTTGCTGCCGGAGAGTCCGCGACTGGGCGGAACCTGAACATGGACGTCGGAGACTACACAGGCGCGGATAAAGACCTCGATCCTGGACAGGATGGAGTGAGCGCAAATGGGTGAACGACGATAATTCAAACGGCGATAGCGGGTGGGTCGCCTTCCAAGGTCGGTATTGAAGAAGACCCGACGAGGCAACTCGCCAGGCGCGAACCCAGTGGGCGATCTATATCCGGTCAGCTGACGAACGCGAGGCTCTCCGGCGATACAAGGCACCCTGCGGCAAATTGGGTGTTGCCTGCCATCTCATCTCCGACCTTCTGCGCGATCGCTGCGGAACGCTTCGGCGTGCGGCGGTTAGCTTTTCAACGAACCTGCGGTTGCGCCACGGTCGAGTAGTGACAGCGGCTCCCAGTTCATCAAGCGCCACGAACCGAGTTGATTCGGAGCGACGGATTGGCCCTGGTCGTCTTGCCTGATCCAGCGCAGCCGTCCGGGTGTCGCGTGGCCATTAATGGTCAGGCTCACATTGACCAACGCGCCCGCCGCAGCTGAGTGCTCCACAGACTCCACTTTGAAAGCATCCAACACGCTACCCGGCATCTCGTTGCGAACCAATCCTGCGATCTTCTCTCTAGTTCCACCAACCAACATCGGCGAAATCAGCTCGGCCATCTTACCGAAGTTCCTCGATCTCCAAGCACCGAGGTACGCTGAGGTCGCCACCACGACCTCGTCTTCCTCGAAACCAGATTCACCCGCGTGGAGTGATGATGGCCTCCATTGCTCCAACGCGTCCTTCGCGCGCTTGCTATCCACCAGTGTTCGTAATAGCTCACGCCATCCTTGCGACTTCGGAGCCGGAGCGAGTTGCTTTTTCCGGCTATCGGCCCAGTCGGCAACGGCGAATAGCCGGTTCCAAGCTTTCGTCGCGACGACCACGTTGTCGTAGCTAGTCAGCATGCCGTGAACGATACCGTTTCGAAAGAGTTCGAAGGCTTCGTCGTTCGAGGTTTTGCGGAATCCTTTGATGAACGTGGCATGAGCATGGGCGAGCCCCAGATGGTGTCCAACAACGCTATCCCACGCACTCATCTCATCCGTGTCGCGTGCGTGGAGGCCGCGTCGCTGCTCTTTATCAACATCGTTCACAAACCCGTCCATCACACTCAACAAGAGATGGACTGTTCCGTAGAAACGGCCCTCGGCGTAGTCGGCCAGCGCGCGTTCAAGGAGAGGCATCCGCTGCTGCAACTCTGGAAACCGTCTCAAGCGCATCACCAGTACCCGCAAGGTGTGCGAATATCGATAGAGTTCAATCAGTGACCGTTCGGCGTCTTCCGGAGGAAGTTGGCTCAAAGCACCCAGATCCGTCGTGTTCAGTTGGTCTGGGAAGACCCAGTTTCTTGGTCCGAGCACTGAGTAAAATCGATCGACAAGCGCGACCAGTTCGTTCATCTGGCGCTCGACGTCGATGAGTTCTTTTCGTGTCTTCCGTGCGACGAATCTCGTGATGAGCTTCATCCCTGAAACTTGTTGTCGCATGTTCCTGAACGAAGGAAGATCCTTCGCTGACCCGTAACGCGGCTGTCCAGATCTCGGTTGGCTCATGGGATGGCTCGTGCTTTCGTCGGTGATGCAAGAAAAGGATAGCTCACCGTTAACCGATTCGCGTAACGCCGTCGCCCCCCCGTTGCCCCTGGCCCCGCCCCGCCCTACCCTCCGCAGCAGTGGATATTGTTCGCGCTATCGTCCTTGGCATCGTCCAGGGGCTCTCCGAATTCCTCCCCATCAGCTCCTCCGGCCACCTCATCCTTGTCCCGGCGCTGTTCAAGTGGCCCGACCAGGGGCTGAGCTTCGACGTCGGCCTGCACATCGGCACGCTCGTGGCCCTGCTGGTGTACTTCTGGCGCGACTGGTTCACGATGAT
>DAOTTM010000293.1:0-3355 GCA_034437915.1 Dehalococcoidia bacterium
GCCTGAGTCGTTGATGGACTTTGGCCGCAACCAGGGACGAAACGTCATCTTAGGAGCGTGGCGAAGGTGGACGGTGCCCAATGGCCCGTTCGTGCTGACCGTGAGCCTGTCGAACGGTCGAAGCATGGACGGCAGCGCGAAAATGGCCGAACAGCGTGCTCACCCTTCGACAAGCTCAGATCAGGGCGAGCGGTGTTTCCGTGAGTTTCAGAGCAGCCGGTCGAAGGGCCGGTGCCACAAAACGAAGGTCGAGCGCGCGTTCGTGCTTGGACAGGCTCGGCACGAACGGATTTCGGCGCGGCCACGCAAGGTCTGGCGCCCGTGGCGATGTTCCCCGCGCCGCTCGTCCGCCGTTTCCTGATCGCCTATCCTGAGTCCATGCCTCCCCGTCTCGAAGTTGACCTCGCGCCCGGCCACAAGACCGGCCTCGTGCTGAGAAATCCGGTCATGCCTGCCTCCGGGACGTTCAGCTGGGGCTTCGAATTCGCCAAACATTTCGATATCAACGCCCTCGGTGCCGTGGTAAGCAAAGGCGTCACGATGGCGCCGCGCGGCGGCAACCGCCAACCTCGCGTCGCGCAGACTCCCGCGGGAATGCTCAACTCGATCGGCCTCCAGAATGTTGGCATCAGCGAGGTGATCGACGAACTCGCTGCCGCCTGGGCGAAGTGGAAGACGCCGGTCATCGTGAACATCGCCGGAGATACGGTGGACGAGTTCGGCCGGATGGCGGCAATGCTCGACGGCATCCCCGGGATCGCCGCCCTGGAGCTGAATATCAGCTGCCCAAACGTCGATGTCGGCGGCATGGAGATCGGCCAGGATCCGGCGTCCGCGGCACGCGCCACGCGGGCCGCCGTCCGCAAGACGGATCTGCCCGTGATCGTCAAGCTCACCCCGAACGTGACTGACCCAGCCCTCCTCGCCCGCGCCTGCGCCGACGAAGGCGCGGCTGCGCTGTGTGCCATCAATACGGTGGTGGGGATGGCCATCGACCTCAAGCGGCGGCGTCCAGTGCTCCCCCGCGCAAAGGGCGGCCTCAGCGGCCCGGCAATCAAGCCCATCGCCCTGCGCATGGTGTACGACGTCTCGCAGGCGGTGCGCATCCCCGTCATCGGCTGCGGCGGCATCTCCACGGGCGAAGACGCCATTGAGTTCCTGATGGCGGGCGCAACCGCCATCCAGGTGGGCACGGCGACCTTCGCCAACCCCCGAGCGCTCCTGGATGTGCTCGAAGGCATGACCGCCTGGTTGGCCGCGAACAACGTCGCGGACGTGAACGACATCATCGCTTGCGCCCACCCGGTTCCGGCATAGCGCGGGCCGCGTTTCCCTTTTTCGCCGATCCCTTCTACCCTAGATCGAGTCCGGGGTGTAGCTCAGCCTGGTTAGAGTGCTTGCTTTGGGAGCAAGAGGCCCTCAGTTCGAATCTGAGCACCCCGACCATTCACGGCGCCGTGCCGTCGCATTGAGCGATACCAGCAAAACGCGCATGAACCTTTTTCCTTTGCCGTCGTTTCCCGCTACCATCAGCGGGAGCTTCCTTGAAATATTTCGCTTACCGGCCCCGGCTATGACTGACGACTTCGGAGTCGACCTCGACCAGGTGTTCGAAGTGATCGGTGGCGCTGACGTTCTCATCGTCCGCTTTCACCTTATCCCTTTGCGGCTGCTCGTTGATTTCCGTGCGAAGCCGGGCGTGGGGCCGTTCATCGCGCTCGTGGCGCGTGCCGAATCCGTCGAAGACCGCTTCCGCTCTATCAAGAAACTTCGCCCCGAGTTTCCCTTTCCCGAAAAAGTGCAGTCCTTCCAATGGCCCCGCTCAATGGCCGTGTTCCAGGCGAGCGGGGCCTGGGAACGCCTCGTCGATCGCATGAGCGCGTTGGGTGGCCTCGACGCGACCGAGCACTGCGGGCTGGTCATGCAGAACATGCTCCGCGAAGAGCGGGCCGAATACGTCGGCGCCATCACAGGCGCGGAGCACTACCGAACACTCTGGGAGCGCCCACGATGAACCCTATCGACCTTCGCAGCGACACCGTCAGCAAACCCACCGAAGCGATGCGAAAAGCAATGGCTTCGGCGGAAGTCGGTGATGATGTCTTCGGAGACGACCCCACAGTCAACCGCCTTGAGGCCATGGCCGCCGAACGTGTGGGCAAGGAGGCGGCGGTATTCGCGCCCAGTGGCACAATGGCGAACCTTATGGCCGTAATGACACACACCCGCCCCGGCGACGAAATCCTCCTCGGCGATGAATGCCATGTCTTCAACTACGAAGTGGCGGGTTCCGCGCGCCTCTGTGGCGTTCAGGCGCACGCCTTGCATAACCTCCCGGATGGTGGCCTGGACCCCGTCGAACTGGAACGAGCGATTCGCGGACCGAACATCCATACCCCGGCGAACCCGCTCCTCTGCCTCGAAAACACCCACAACCGCTGCGGGGGCGCTGCCCTTCCCCTCGGGACGATGGACAGACTGACCGGCATCGCCCGTACACACGGGATGCGTACCCATCTCGATGGCGCGCGCATCTTCAACGCCCAGGCGGCGCTCGGCGAACCCGCGGCACGCATCGCGCGCGATTGTGACACGGTCTCGTTCTGCCTCTCCAAGGGCCTGGGCTGTCCGGTGGGTTCGCTTCTCTGTGGGCCGATGGACTTCATCCGCGAAGCGCGACGCAACCGCAAGATGCTCGGTGGCGGTATGCGCCAGGTGGGCATCCTCGCTGCGGCTGGGATTTACGCGCTGGAAAACAACGTCGATCGCATGGTCGAAGACCACGCCAACGCCGCCGCACTCGCGAGCGGTCTCGCCAAATTGGGTCCATTCGCTCCCAACACACCACAAACCAACATCGTCGTGGCGGACGTCCTGAAGGGTGACCTTGACGCCTGGCTCGCCGCCTTCCGGCAGGCTGGAGTCCTCGCCGTAGCGTTTGGCCCGCAGCGTATGCGAATGGTCACGCACATCAACATCACGGCGGATGATGTCACAACCGCGCTAGAGCGCATTGAGCGAAGCGTGGGGACGGAGGCCGCTTGAGACACCGCCCAATCTTGCTGGCTGCGGGGGCCGCCGCGTCGCTTGCATTCATGGGGGGCTGTTCGAGCGTGAACGCCCCGGAAGCGCACCCGGCCGTCTTCCTACGCGTCCCGTGGACTGGCGTTGAGAGCTTGAAATACGAACTCGTCGAATCGCGCGGCGCCACAAGCGGCACATGCACCCTGGAGACCCACCCGGATTTCGAAGCCGGTCGCACAAAGCTCAGCCAGCTATGCGATGACGGCGGCCCCCATCGCGACGACCGTCAGGCTATCGTCGATGCAAAGACGCTCGCCCCCATCTTCACCGT
>DAOTTM010000294.1:0-15155 GCA_034437915.1 Dehalococcoidia bacterium
GAGCCTGTCGAAGGATGAACACGCCGCTGTCCATGGTTCGAGTGTGACCGGCCCTTCGACAGGCTCAGGGCGAACGGAACCCAGCACGTTGCCGTGCAAAACTCTGACGCCCACCCACGACAACGAACTCCGGCGGGTGTAAGCGGCGGTCTGGTACGCTGGAGCGACATTTCACGTGTGGCAGGTACGTCCCGATGAGTGTGCGCATTGGTCTTGGTTTGGCCGGATTCCCGTTCTCTTCGCCTTCTGCATTCCTGGATTGGATTGACCTCTGCGAGGACAGCCCGATTGACTCCGTCTGGCTTAGCGAGCGCCTGGTTTCGCCACAGCCCGTGCTGGAACCGCTGACCGCCTTCGGTGTCATCGCTGGACGCACCCGGCGGCTGAAGTTCGGCATGAACGCGACGGTGCTGCCGTTCCGCGACCCGCTCGTGCTGGCGAAGGAGTGCGCGACGCTGGACTACCTCAGCGGTGGACGGCTACTCCCCGCCTTCGGAGTGGGCGGGGACCACGCCCCGGAGTTCGCGGCCACTGGCCGTGTCCCAGAGGGACGCGGGCCACGGAGCGACGAGATGCTCGACATCATGGTCAAACTCTGGAGCGAAGAACGCGTCAACTACGACGGCAACTACTACCAATACCACGACGTGACGATTTCGCCGAAGCCCGTCCAGTCGCCGTTGCCGCTCTGGATTGGCGGGAGCAGCGAGGCCGCCATTAGACGTACGGCGCGCATCGGCACGGGCTGGCTGGCCGGGCTACAAACGCATCGACAGGTCGCGCCCGTGGTTGCGAAGATCCGCGAGGCTTCGGCAAACGCGGGGCGCCCACTCGACCCCGACCACTACGGCGCCGGGTTCCCCTTCCGGTTCGGCTCGCCGGAGGAGCCGATTGTGCAGAGGACGGCGACGGGCCTGGCGCGCGCCGGCGAAGGCCTGGACCCGGCGGAGTACCTCGCCGTGGGCGACGCCGAGACGATCATTCGTCGCGCGCAGGAGTACGTGGACGCGGGCATCTCCAAGTTCGTGCTGCGGCCGATCGTGGCTTCGGACGAGGAGTGGCTTACGCAGACGCGGCAGTTGATAGACGAAGTGCTGCCTGCGGTGCACGCGATGACGAGCGCCGTTTAATCGCGCGGGGTTCACGGGGCGGCCGATATCCGGATATGCACCAGCGGGCCGTCCGACAGCGGTTGCGCGGGAATGGGTGCTTCGCCCACGAACGCGACGACACGTTCTGAATCGACGATGACGAGACCGCCCCGGCGCCACGAAGGCACTCTTGCGTCAGCGTAGATGTCCGAGAGGCGGCGCGTGCCAGCGCGGTAGGGTACGCGGTCTCCGGGGAGCGGTGAACGAACGGCCAGCGCGCCCCGGATCGCGCCTGAATCAACGGTAAGGTCGACGGCTCCGTCCGTGGGTGGTTGAGCCGTCGTCGTTACCTGGAGCCGCCACGGGTGTGCGATGGTCACGCCAGGCACGTTCACCTCGCGCAGGGCTACCGGCTGCGGCGGCATCAGTTGCGGCCCGACGCGAACCAAACCGCGCGAGAGTTCGAGCAGTGTTTCGCCAAACCGCACGAGGCCAGTGCCGCGCGCGAGCACCGAGGCGGCGTTGCGCAGGCGCGTGCGGTTCACCTCGAAGCCAGTCTTGTGGAACCCTGCCTCACGTTCGAGGACGAGTGTGAGGGCCTCGGCGGGCAACGAGCGAATGGAAGTTGCATCGAATACCGAGCCGATGACGCTGCGTTCGCGCGGTTGTGTCGATTGGGCCTCGCGATCAATGGGCGCGAAGGCTTCGCGCGCGCTCTCGGCGAGGCCCAGCAGCGCGCCGCTCACCGACGGATTGAGTTGCCGCAGCGCAGGCAGGATCTCGGCTCGGATACGGTTGCGGGAGAACGAGAGATCCTGGTTGCTGGCATCAGCAAGCGGTTCGATGCCGTTTTCGCGGCAAACCTGCAACGTGTCTTCCCGGCGCAGGCAGAGCAACGGCCGCACCAGGGTCTGAGCGGATGCGCCGGGGACCGGGCCGGACGGCAGCATGCCGCGGATGCCGCGAATACCACTGCCGCGAATGATGTGCTGGAGGACGGTCTCCGCCTGGTCGTCCGCGGTGTGGCCCGTGACGATGCACTCGGCCCGTTTTTCGCCGGCCACAAAGGCGAGAAACTGGTAGCGCATGCGGCGCGCTGTCTCTTCGATGCCAGCGTGCTGTTCCGTGGCCGCCCGCCGAACATCGCCTTCCCCAGTCAGGCAGAGCACACCGAGCCGATCGCAGAGGTCTCGCACCCAGGCGAGGTCGGCGCCAGACTCCGGGCGAAGCTGATGGTCGAAGTGGGAAACGACGAGTTCGAATTCAAACTCGGGCTGGAGTTCTCGCAGGAGAAGCAAGGCCGCCACCGAATCCGGCCCACCGGAGACCGCCACGAGCACACGATTGACCCGTCGAAACAAGCGTTCCTTGCGCGCGAAACGGGCGACACGAGTGGTAATGTCATCCAAAGTGGACGCCTACCGCGGGAAGAGGCGGCGCCACCATGCGCCGCTGCCGGTCGTCTCGTTTGGCGCCGAAGGGCTGAGCACAACGAACGGCACTTCACCATCGCGAACATACCCGAGGCGACGCCGTGCTTCCTGCTCCACGAACTGGTCCGAAGCGACGTATGCCTTCACGGCTTCAAGGTACGCCTTGTCGTCCTTGAGGCGTTCGACGTCGCGTACGGCGGCCCGGTGCTGTTCCGCCACCTGGTGCGTGCGAAGGGCACTGACGCCGGTGGTGTAAACGAAATACGAAGCCACGATCAGCAGGCACAGGAAAGCGATGCGCCCCCGGCTCATTCGGCATGCTCCATAATCAACGGTTCACAAGCTAACCCGGCGCTGATCAACGTTCAAATCCGCGAGGTGGCAGGTGTCGTTCAAATAGTGCAGTGAAGCCCGACCGCGGTCGATCCCAACGGCCGAAACGGAGGCGAGGTCCACGGTGAACGCGCGGAAGGCTGCGGGGCCGAGGCCCAGCAACTCACACAGCAGGACGCGAAGCACGAAGTTGTGGGAGACGACCGCGAGCGCCTGCGCGTCCGCGTTCCTGAGCAGTTGGAGGAGTGGAGCGAGCCTGAGCGCCACGTCTCCGATGCTCTCTCCGCCCGGCATTCGCACCTGGTGGCCCAGCGGACCGGCCCAATCGGCGAGAAACGCCGGGAATCGCTGGCGCATCTCCGGGAACGCGAGGCCCTCGGTTTCGCCGACATCCATCTCCGTGAGCGCATCGTGAACCACGGGGACGCTGCCGGAGTGCATCGACATCGCCTGGGCGACGGCCTTCGCGCGCGAAAGGGGGCTAGTGTACACCTCGGCGACGGACACATCGATGAATCTACGACCAACCGCGGCCGCCTGTGCTCGGCCAAAGTCGGTCAGAGCGATGTCCGAACGCCCGAGGCCGATGCCATCTCGGTTGTGTGCTGTCTCGCCATGCCGAACGAAATAGATCAGGACCACCCGTCAGCCCTCGTTCAGCGGCATCCAGAGCCGTTCGATGAACGGAGAGAAGCCGATCGAGCGCCAGAACGCGGCCGCCTCGCCATCGCCCGCGAGCACGCTCATCTCCATATGGGCGATATCGGGGCGAGCGCGCGCCCACTCGACCATCGCCGCGACGAGCTTGCCCGCTATTCCCTGGCGGCGCGCCGACGGTTCCACAAAAAGATATCCAATGGTTGCGAAGCGCTCGGGGAGGCGGTCCGGCTGGTTCGCTTCGAGGCCACCACTGACGAAGCCGACGAGGCGCCGGTCCGGTGCACAGGCGACGAAGCCAGCCGATGAATCTCGGTGTACGACCTGGGAGACCGCAAGCGCGAATTCTTCCTGGGAAACCGGGACAGGGGAAATTCGCGGCTCGGTCGATGCGTTGTACGCGCGGAGCGTCTGCCAGAGTTCGTAGAGGGCTGGTGTGTCCCCTTCACGGGTTGTGCGAATAGTCACGGCCATTGTTCGAACCTGCCTTTTCTCCGCCAGAGGTCCCTTGCCTGGGAAGGGTCATCCAGTACGAGGCCGGTGCGACTATAGACCCCGACAGCGGCGCCTGGGAAGAGCGCATCGACGAACTGTTCCGGCCGCGCCGTGAGCGCCTGGTCTGCCTGGAGGCGCATGGCGATGCGTGGGCAGCCGTTCACCGTAGCGACAGCCGCTGCGGAAGCTACAGCTGAACGAAGGTCGTACGTTTTCGGCTTCTCCTTGCGGTCCTCTGTCCACTCGAAGCTGTCCCGTGCCATGAAGGTTGCGATAGCCTCGGCCGCAACAGTCGGATCGACCTCCGGGAGGTCTACCGCGTAGTCCGCCCAGAGGAGCACAGCTTGCGGCGCGGGGCCCGTCGGCGAGATTTCCTCCGCCGAAATTGCGACAAGGTCTTCGGTGCTCTCAGAGGCCAGTTTCGAGCGAAAGCTCTCGGACGAGGTGACCTCGTCCAGCGTTACGTCCATCACCTCGGCCTCACCGATAAAGCCGAGGGGCAGCGGCGAGGCGAAGGCGATCTTGGGGTGCGGCGTGAAGCCCTGGGAGTACGAAAGAGGAAGGTCCGAACGGCGAATCGCGCGCTCCCAATAGCGGAGCACGTCGAGATGCGAGATGTAGCGGACGCGGTCGCCTTTGCGGAAGATGACACGGAAACGTTGGGCGCTCATGCCAGCCATGGTAACAGAGCAAACACGAAGTCTATCGCGCGACCGCCGCCGCAAGCCGTTCCGCCGCTGTGTGGGGGTCCAGTTCCCGAGCAACCACCCGCCCGACGAGGGCCATGAGATCCTCTTCCGGTGTAGTCGCGCGGATCCTCTCAAGGACGATTGCGCGCGCGATGGAGAGAACCTGGTGGCGGACATCCTCGGAACGCTGGCGGGCGAGAGTCCCGGAGCTTTCGAGCCACGCGCGGTGTTCGGCGACCGCATCAGCCACTTCGGCGAGCCCTTCCCCCTTGATGGCGGTTGTCTTGACGATCTTGGGGCGGCGCGAACCGGCGGGCGCGAGCGAGAGCACCGCCTGGAGCTGGCTCACGAGCACATCGGCGCCCGGGTGGTCTGCTTTGTTCACGACGAGCACGTCGGCGATTTCGATGATGCCCGCCTTGAGCGCCTGGATGTCGTCACCCGTGCCCGGGTTGTTCACGAGCACCGTCGTGAGCGCGGATCCCGCAATTTCCACTTCGTCTTGGCCCGCGCCAACGGTCTCGATAATGACAACGTCGAAGCCAAACGCGTCCATCACCGCCACGCAGTCATCAAGGCTGGGAGCGAGCCCGCCGAGGGCGCCGCGGCTCGCCATACTGCGCACAAAGACGCCGGGATCGAAGAGCAGGTCCTGCATGCGGATGCGGTCGCCGAGGATGGCTCCTTGCGTGAAAGGGCTGGAAGGATCGACAGCGATGATGCCGACCGTTTGGCCGCGGCGGCGATATTCGGCGGCGAGGGCGCCCGTCAGCGTGCTCTTTCCGGATCCAGCGCCGCCCGTGACACCGATGGTCTGCGCTTTCCCGGTGTGCGGATAGAGCTGGCGAAGGTAATCACGTCCTTCGGGCGTCTGGTTTTCGACGCGGCTGAGAATTCGCGCGAGCGCGCGGCGTTCGCCCCCAAGGAAACGCTCGACCAGGTCATCCACTGCTTACTTCTTCACGTGTTCGTTCACGAACTTCACGATGTCCTGGGTATTCGTGCCGGGGCGGAAGATGGCACTGAAGCCGAGGTCTTCAAGCGCCTTCGTGTCTTCTTCGGGGATAATCCCGCCACAAAAGAGGAGGACATCGTCCACCTTGCGCTTCTTCAGCTCCGCCACCACGCGCGGGAAGAGTTCCAGGTGGGCGCCGGAGAGGATGCTCAGGCCGACGACATCGACGTCTTCCTGGAGCGCCGCCTCGGCGATCATCTCCGGGGTCTGGCGGATGCCCGTATAGATGACCTCGCAGCCACCATCACGGAGGGCGCGGGCGACGACTTTTGCGCCCCGGTCGTGGCCGTCGAGGCCCGGCTTGGCAATGAGGACGCGAATTTTCGAGGCGACGGGAGCTGTCATGTGTTGTTCTCTTATCGATGATTGGGTTCGGGCAGTCGATTCAGGACCGCTGGATGAGTTGCAAGTTTACGCCATGGGTTGATTTGGGCGAGACGAAGGCGACGCCGTTGTTTGGATTGCCAACGCGCGCGCCGAGAGCGCGAAGTTCGCTGATGGCCGACTCGATGTCGTCCACTTCGATTGATAGCATGAAGGCGCCTTCGCCGCGTTCCTTGGCAAAGGTCGCGACGGGGCCGTCTTCCGTGGTCGCCTGGATGAATTCAAGGTCACTGTCGGCGACGGGCATGAAAGCGTTGCGGATGCCGAGGGCGGGCAAGTCGCCTCCGCGTGAACCATCCACCGCGAAACCGAAGTTGCGCGTGTACGTCGCAACCGCCGATTCGAGATCCTTCACGACGATACCGACGTGATCGATGCGCTTCGCCTTCATGCGGGCTTCTCCTCGATCGGGATGGCGTTGTACTGGATGAAGCCGAAGGGCACACCGTTGGTGCCGCCGCGCATGCCCGTGAAGAGCGCGCCGGGCTGGACGGCCGGGTGGGGGTCGCCGATGGAGAAGCCCGCCTCGCGGATAGACGCCACGGTGGCGTGGATATCGGGCACGGCGAGGACCACGCCGCTGAGCTTCGCCTTCACTTCGTCATAGGGCTTGACCTCGCCCGGGCCGGCGAATTCGAGGATGACCTCCTGGAGCTTGGCGAACTCCATGTGGGCCCCGGTTCCCGGTCGCGTCATCGTGCGCTTTATCTCGATATCGAAATTGTCCGCGAACAGCTTCGCCGTGGCCGCGCTGTCGTTGGAGGAGATAACGATGTGGTCGATGTACTGTGCCTCGATCGCCATCTCAGTGTCCCTCGGCCAGGGGCGTGGCGAACTCCACAAGCACGCCGTGGTTCGCCTTCGGGTGGAGGAAACAGATCATGCCCGCGAGCCCAAGGCGAGGCTTCTCATCGATCAGCTGGATACCCTTGGCACGCGCGCCTTCCAGCTCCACATCGACATCGTCGGATTCGAAGCAGATGTGGTGCATCCCTTCGCCACGGCTCTGCAGGAACTTGGCGACGCCGGTGTCGTCGCGCGTGGGCTGCAGCAGTTCGATTTCCGAACCACCGATTTCGAGGAGGACACCGCGCACGCCCTGGTCTTCGATGACCCGGTCAGCCGTGACCCGCAGCCCGAGGGCGTCCCGGTAGAACTTCATCGCCTCGTCTGCATTTTCGACGACGACGCCGATGTGGTGAATCTTCTTGAGCAATGGTGAATCCTCTCTTATGTCGCTGACGCTTCTTCGGGAACGGAGGTAGGGCCAGTCGCGCGGGCGCCCGCCATGCCCGCGAGCCGCGCGGCGATCTCGTGCCAATGGCTACGGTCGTGATCGATGAGCGAGTGGACGAGGTTCAGGTGAACCGAGCCCTCGACCGTCAGTTCGCGATTCGACACCAGGTCGACCTCTTCGAGCAGTCGTGAGCGGCCGCCGCGCAGCTGCTCCATCAGACTCCAGAAATCCAGGCTGCGCTTGCGTTCGACATGGTCCCCGTTCCAGCGGTTGAGCTGGTCCGCGGGGAAATCGAGGACGGCGGGCCGTTTGCCATCGCGCAGCTCGCGCAGCGCTGTCACGACTTCGGCTTCCCAGCTCGCGACATGGCCGACGATGTCCTTGAGCGACCATTCACCAACGAAGGGGCGTTCGATATCGCGAATGCGGCAGGTTTCGATGTTGCGAATGAGCTGTTTGCGTTCGAGCGTAAGCTCGCCGAGGATGCGGCGACGTTCGTCCGAGCCGGATTTTTCGTTGTCGTCCGCCATCTCAGATCACCACGGCCGGGCGGTATTCGCCCCAGACCTGGCGGAGGGTGTGGCTGATCTCGCCGAGCGTGACGCGGTTCGCGACGCAATCAATGATGAACGGCATAAGGTTCTCCGTGCCCTGGGCGGCGTGCTGCAAGCGTATGCGCATCGCATCGACGGCGGCATTGTCCCGCGTGGCGCGTAGCTTGCGCAGGCGTTCGGCCTGCTCCTGGCCGATCGCCGGGTTTACACGGAGCAGCTCAGGCTTCGTTTCCTGAGCGTTGATGAAGTCGTTCACGCCCACGATAACGCGTTCTTTGGCCTCCACCTGGAGTTGGTAGCGGTAGGCGGAGTCCTGGATTTCGCGCTGAGGGAAGCCTTGTTCCACCGCCGCAAGGGCGCCGCCCATCTTGTCGATCGTGGCGATGTACTCCAGCGCTTCGGCCTCAAGGCGGTTGGTGAGGTCTTCGATGAAGTACGAGCCTCCAAGCGGATCGACCACATCGCCGACGCCGTTCTCGTACCCGAGCACCTGCTGCGTGCGCAAGGCGATCTGGACTGCCTTTTCGGTGGGGAGCCCGAGGGCTTCGTCCATCGATTTGGTGTTCAGCGACTGCGTGCCACCGAGAACGGCTGCCAGCGCTTGGACAGTCGTGCGGACGATGTTGTTTTCCGGCTGCTGGGCGGTAAGCGTCGCGCCGCCGGTTTGCGTGTGGAACCGCAGCATCTGGGAGCGGGGCGATTTCGCGTTGAAGCGCTCTTTCATGATCTTCGCCCACATCCGTCGGGCGGCGCGAAACTTCGCGATCTCTTCGAGGAAGTTGTTGTGGCAGGCGAAGAAGAAGCTCAGGCGGCCGGCGAACTCATCGACATCGAGGCCCGCGTCGATCGCCGCCTGGACGTACTGGATGCCGTCGGCGAGCGTGAAGCCGATCTCCTGGGCGGCGGTGCTTCCCGCCTCGCGGATGTGGTAGCCAGAGATCGAAATCGTGTTCCACTCGGGAATCTCGTCCTTGCAGTAGCGGAAGATGTCCGTGATCAGGCGCATGCTCGGCTTCGGCGGGTAGATGTACGTCCCGCGGGTGATGTACTCCTTGAGGATGTCGTTCTGGACGGTGCCGCCGAGCTTGCGCACGTCGGCGCCTTGTTTCTTGCCGACGGCGGCGTAGAGCGCGAGGAGAACGGCCGCGGTGGAGTTGATGGTCATCGAAGTCGTGACCTTTTCCAGCGGGATCTGGTCGAAGAGCGTTTCCATGTCGTCGATCGAGTCGATGGCAACGCCGACCTTGCCGACCTCGCCAGCGGCCATCGGGTCGTCGGAGTCGTAGCCGATTTGCGTCGGAAGGTCGAACGCCACGGAGAGACCGGTTTGGCCTTGGCCGAGCAGGTACCGGTAGCGCTCGTTGGATTCCTGGGCAGTGCCGAAGCCGGCGTACTGGCGCATGGTCCAGAACCGGCCGCGATACATCGTGGGCTGGATGCCCCGCGTGAACGGGTACTCACCGGGGAAGCCCAGGTCGTCGTCGGGCGCGAAGCCGTTGAGGTCGTCCCGGGTGTAGACGGGTTCGAGCGGCATCTTGCCCGTCGTCTCGAACACCTTGGAGCGCTCGGGGGCGCGTTCAATACTCTTCGCGTAGGTGCCCTGCAACCATTCGCGCTTCGAAGCACTGGCCATGTGTGGTTCTCCGGGGCGAATGGCAGCCTTGCTCGGCGCCTCCGCGATATGGCCCGAGTATAGGTGAACGGGCGAGCCAGCGCCAAACACCGAGCCCTACGGGTCGCGGGTCTCCCGCGAACGCTGGATAAGGCGCTTCAGGCGCTCTTCTCCGAGGTCGATGGGGTCGCGCACGATAGCGAGGCGGCGCCTTCGCTCATGGAGGTCGTCGTCATACGTGCGGAGGCGGGCGGGTTCAGCCATACGCAGAGCTTCGACGCTTTCGACTACGCTCGAAATTCGGCATGACCCCCATTTTTCGACCGAAACCGTTCTTCAACGCGTTGGATTCGCCCTTGTAACCGCGGTGTAACGCAGTTCTTACGACATTCTTATGATGTGCCCGGCAGGTGGGGGTTCAAGCCCCTTAAGGGTTAACCCCTATTGCCGCTACAATAGCGCCCGAGGGTACCCAGGTTGTCCCACTGGCGTGAACGATACGAGCTCTTGCGGCTCGAACACGAATCTATTCTCCGACGCCTCGCCGATTTCGAAGCGGAACGACGGATAGGCCCGGCCTTGTCCCGATTCGCCCCGCAGCGAGGCGCCCAAAACGTCGCGCCGGAATACTCCAGCGTGGCCGAAGCCGTGATCGCGCCGCTGCTCCGCCTTCGCGATGAATACGTGGCCGCAGTGGCAAAGATCGACACGGTCGTGGGCGGACTCGAGGGCCTCGCCGTGAGCGCGTTCCGCGACGCACCGCGGACGCGCTCAACCGTCGATCCCGCATTCGAGCAGAACCCGCCCTCGGAAGCCCGCCGCAAACCACCGAAGATCCAGGTCGATGTGCGGGCGAAAGGCTTCGGGGAGTTGCTGGACTTCCAGGAGCGGCTTTCGGAGATGAAGGGCGTGACCAGCGTCTCGGTGAACGCCATCGATAGCGAGCGGGCAACGCTCACCGTTGAACTCGAACCAAACGGCGCGGCAGTGGGGGACTCCTAACACCCATCGCCGCATGCCCCCGACGCTTGCGCATGGCGGCGCCCGTGTCCAATTTCGTCCCGGAGTGTCCGATGGATATCGCCAGGTTCAATGCATCATGGCTCAAGGCATGGTCGGACAAAGATGTGGCCGCCTTGCTCACGTTCTATCACCCGTCTGTTGCCTACTTCGACAACCAGACGGCCGGGGGAATCCACGGCCATGGCGCCCTGAAGGCATACCTTGAGGGACTTTTCGCCGCCACACCACCGATGCGCTATGACGCGGACGAAGTCTGGGCAATCGAGGGCGGCTTCTGCGGACGCTGGATCTGCTCGATCTCGCTGCCAGGCGGCGCGACGCGCAAGATGCGCGGCTTCGACCTCGTGCTGCTTGATGGCGACCAGATCACACGCAACGAAGTCTATACGCACAATCTGCCTTAGACAGAGAGGTGTGGCGCCCGCTACGCGGAAGTCCTAAACCCGCCACCGGACTTCGTGTCGGCCTCAACGCCGGAGAGCCCATCGAAGAAGACGGCGACCTCTTCGGCGCGACGGTGATCCTCGCCGCCCCGCATCGCCGCGAGGGCCAATGGCGGCGAAATCCTCATCCCCGAACCCGTCCGTCACCTCCTCTCCGGCAAGTCCTTCGCCTTCTCCGTCCGCGGCGAATTCGCGATGAAGGGCTTCGACGACGCCGTCCGGCTTTACGCACGGAGAGGGGTTCGCCACCGGTCTCGGTGTGCTTCGCGAACGGCGCGCTGAAGCTCGACCGCGCACTCCAGCGCATGCGTGACCGAGCCGAACGAGACCATGAAGCCATCGCCCATCGTCTTCACTTCGGCGCCGCTGTGCTGCTTGAGCGTCTCGCGCGTGATGCGCTCGTGCTCGCGGAGGACGTCGCGGCCCTTCGCGTCGCCGAGACTCTGCATCATCTCCGCGTGGCCGACGATGTCCGTAAAGAGGACGGTTGCCAGGCCGGGCGAGTGGCTGCTGGGTCGGCGGGCTGCTGGTTCGAGGCGCATGGCGTCCGGAGCTCCGGCGTCTCCGATGAAATCGTCAAACGCATCGAGGGGCGCGCTCCGGGTGACGTGCCGCGTAGGCGACTGCTGCCGGGACCGCCCAAAGCCAGGCGAACAAAACGAATGATTCCAGGCCCAGTTCGTCCGCGACCGCGCCGACGTCGAGGGCCATCTCATCGAGAGAAAAGCCAGCGACATCGCGTTGCGACGAGCCGCCGCCGCGTCCGTCGTACCAGACGTTCCGGCGGCGGGAGGCGAGGATTTGGTGCCACTCCCATCGGGCCTCCGTTTCGACGTTGTTCAAAAACGATGCCGCCACGACTGGCGTGCCGTGACCAACATCGCAAAACGCGATCTTCACACCGTCCCCCGCCGTGAAGTATCGGATGTTCGGTTCGGAACTCATGAATTCGACGCCATCCGCGCCATCTTACTCCGTATTGCGGGGGGCGGGCGACGGAAATCCGGGTTGCCGCAGCGCGATCAGCGCATCTAAAACGGGGCGATGCGGTCGCGGAAGTAGGGCATGACGAGGCGGCCAAAGCGCTCGGCTTCGGCGTCGTGGGTATATCCGGAGAGGCAGAACTCGGAGCAGCCGATATCGATGTACTCCTGGAGCATGCCCGCGACCTGCTCGGGGTTGCCGACGACCATGACACCCGCGCCGTGCCGGACCGTGGTCAGACCAGCGTAGAGGTGGCGCGAGATCCAGTAGTTGTTCTCGGCCGTCGTGGCGGCGAATTCGCGCATCCGACCGTCGGCTGCGGATTCGTTGCCAAGGCCCATCAGGCGCCCAGCCTTCGCGCGCTCGGTTGCTGTAGAGATGAGACCCTCGGCGGCTGCGCGCGCCTCCGATTCGGTCTCACGCACGAGCACCTGGAAGCGCATGCCGAAGCGTATTTGGCCAGCCCGGCCATGCTTCGCGGCGGCGGCGTTCACGGTCGCGATGTCCTCCCTGATCTGCTCCGGTGTGTTGCCCCAGAAGAGATATACATCGGCGTGCTTCGCGCCCACCTCGATGGCGGCGGGAGAGATGCCGCCGATGTAGAACGGGGGGTGTGGTCGTTGGAGCGGCTTGGGGAAGACCTCACCGCCTACGACACGGTTGTGCGCGCCCTCGAAGTCAAACGTCTTCTCCGCGGCCCATGACTTCTTCATGAGCGTGACCGTCTCGTCCATCACCGCGTAACGCTCGTCGTGGTCGTAGAACACGCCGTCCGCGGCCATCTCCGCCTGGCCACCGCCAGCGATGAGGTTGATAAAGATGCGACCGCCACTGAGTTGGTCGAACGTCGAGATCATTTTCGCCATGAGCGTCGGCGCGATGAGGCCGGGTCGAGCGGCGACGAGCATCTTCAGCCGATCCGTCTTCGCGGACATCATCGCAGTCGAGATCCACGCTTCGTAGCACGTCGTCACAACGGGGACGAGGGCGTATTCGAACCCGGCTGCTTCGGCGGCCCTTGCAACGCGCATGAAGAGGTCCATATCTGGCGGGATGAAGGTTGCGGGATCGCCCACTGTCGTGCTGTCACCGTGGGTGGGAATGTACCAACCGAATCGCAGCAATGCTTGGGTCATGTGCGAAGGATGGGCAGCGACCGGGAAAAGGGCAAGCGCGACAACGACAGCGTAGTATTCTGGCGGGCTCAATCCTGGACCGAGGAGGATCAGATGATTGACGGATTCTGCGACCCAGGGTTCGCGAAGGTGCGCGAGGCCTTCGAACGCAACTTCGCTGAACGCGGGGATGTCGGCGCGGCCGTCGCGGTGACAGTCAGCGGTGTTCCCGTCGTGGACCTTTGGGGCGGGTACCGGGACGAAAAGCTGTCCCTCCCCTGGGAGCGCGACACGATTGTGAACGTCTGGTCCGTGGGCAAAGCGGTCACGGCGGTGTGCCTGCTGCGGCTCGTCGATCGCGGCCTCGTGGACCTCGACGCGCCTGTCGCGAAGTATTGGCCGGAGTTTGCGCAGGCTGGTAAAGCCGAACTGCCGGTGCGTTACCTGCTCAGCCACCAAGCCGGGCTGCCGGCAATCGCGAAACCGCTGCCCGCCGGCATCAACCTGACGAGTTGGGAGACGATGGCGAGTGCCCTAGCAGAGCAGGCGCCCTGGTGGGAGCCAGGCACGCGCTTCGGCTACCACACGAACACCTTCGGCTTCCTCCTCGGCGAGGTGGTTCGGCGCGTCGATGGGCGAAGCATCGGCACGTTCCTGCGCGAAGAGATCGCCGAGCCGTTCGGTATCGACTTTCTCTTTGGCTTCGGTCCAGAGCATGATGCGCGGGTGGCGGAGTGGGTGA
The DNA here is from genome assembly GCA_034437915.1 of Dehalococcoidia bacterium. Classification (GTDB taxonomy): domain Bacteria; phylum Chloroflexota; class Dehalococcoidia; order Tepidiformales; family Tepidiformaceae; genus JACRBT01. The sequence continues at coordinate 13,808 of DAOTTM010000294.1, forward strand.
ACTACAAGCCGGAGCCGGGCGAAGAATCGCAGCGTCCGTGGCTGGAGAAAGATCCCGCGACGTTGGAAGGGATAGACCTCGCGCGCTTGATGGCGTACCGAAATCCACCCGCGCTCCCGGACGGCGGCGTAAACACGCGCATCTGGCGAGCAGCGGAGTATCCATCGACGAACCCGCACAGCAACGCGCGCGCCATCGCCCGGCTCTATGGTGGCCTGGCGAACCGGGGACTCATCGACGGGAAGACGGTGTTGTCGAACTCCGTGATCGAGCAGGCAAACACGATCCAGGCTGACGGCGAGGACGCCGTGCTCGGGCGTCCGAACCGCTTTGGCCTCGGCTTTCAGCTCACGATCCCGGGCATTCGGCCACTCGGACCGGGAGCGCGCTCCTTCGGTCACTACGGTAACGGTGGCGTGCTCGGCTTCGCGGACCCGGACGCCCACATCGGTTTTGGGTTCGTCTGCAATCGCGCCGGGCGATCGTGGCGGGACCCGCGCAATATCGCCCTCATCGACGCGACGTACGCATCGTTGTGATCAGCAACGTACGAAATGGTGGGCTCACCTCAAGGCAGAAAAACGTCTTGAGGGTCGTACGGAGGAGCGCTAATCACGATTGCTTCTAGTTCTTCGCCATCAGGACAAGCCAGGTCGTGAACCTCACCCGGCATCACGAGGATCGCCTGACAGGACCCCAGTGAAGCCCGTTCACAATCGACTATCATGAGCGCCGTGCCACGAAGTATGTATTACGTTTCTTCCGCGAGTTTGTGGTAGTGAACCGGAAAGGATTGCCCCGCCGGAATGACGACTTGAGCGACCCAGTGGTGAGTCGTACCTCCCAAGTCCGCGGCGGGACCGATCAGCGGGCAAAATGCCTTGCCACCGAAGTTGAAGACTGGCTCTGTAATTCTCTGAGTTGTCCTCATGTCCGTGCCTTCATTTCTCTGTCCTAACTGGCGGTGTTCTGAAATTCGGGGACCCAGACGCCCAGGTTGGCCTTTGTCTGTCACCGCGCCGGGCGTTCATGGCTCGACCCGCAGAACATCGCGCTCATCGATACTACATGCGCATCGATCCGATCAGCGCTGAACGAGATGGTGGGCCCACCGGGATTCGAACCCAGGACCGACCGGTTATGAGCCGGCTGCTCTAACCGCTGAGCTATGGGCCCCCACTGCAAGGAGTATACGAAAAGGCGCCTTGCGGCGCCTCTCCGATGACTAGCCCTGGTCAGGGTTTACCAGCGACGTCCGCCGCCACCAGCGCCGCCGGCGCCACCGCCGCCACGGTCACTGCGACCGCCGCCACCGCTGCGACCGCAGCCACCGCGGCGACCGCCGCCA
>DAOTTM010000295.1:0-18398 GCA_034437915.1 Dehalococcoidia bacterium
CGAACCATGGACAGCGGCGTGTTCATCCTTCGACAGGCTCAGGACGAACGGGGGTGACAGGCGGAACGACGTGAAAATCGAACCAGGACAAGGCGCACGCAAAACTTTCACGCCCACCCCAGAGAGCGGGTTCTTCGTCCGGCTTCGCGGCAATGCCCTATACTGTGCGCACATGAACGGCGTTCACGATGTTGGCGGGATGCACGGTTTCGGCGAAGTCGAACGCGACGCGTTCGCGCCGCACCTGGAACGCTGGGAAGCGGTCGTCATCGCCATGAACAATGCGCTCGGTGCGGGATACATCCGAAACATCGACGAGTTTCGACACACCATCGAACGCATGGACCCGCAGGATTATCTCAATACAACGTACTTCGAACACTGGCTTGATGGCGCCATTCGGACGCTGACGGAGAAGGGTGTGATCGCTGCCGGGGAACTGGCGAGGCGCGTAGCGGCTTTCAACATCGAACGCGAGGCGACGCTGGAGTCGGTTTTCAACGGTCAGTTGCCCTACGAACCCCAGGCGACAAGAGAGCAGAGCGGCTTTCGCCGAGAGCCGACTTCCGCTCCATGCTTCGCGGTCGGCGATGCCGTACGGACTCGGAACTTCGCGCCGAGTGGCCACACGCGTCTCGCCCGGTATGCGCGGGGAAGGCACGGCGTAGTGCAGGCCCATCATGGCTGCCACGTGTTCCCCGATTCCAACGCCATGGGGAACGGCGAGGATCCTCAACACCTGTACAGCGTCCGCTTCGACGCGGCCGAACTCTGGGGCGAAGACGCGGGCGCCGGGGAATCGGTCTCCATCGATCTCTGGGAGAGCTACCTCCTGCCGCAGTAAGCGTGTCCCACGAAGGAGCACATCATGGCCAAGTACCATCCCACCGTCGATCCATACGTCGTTTCGAGAGTCCGCGCGCTCGAATCGCTGCTGTTGGAGAAGGGAATACTCAAGCCGGGCGCGGTGGACGCCGTTGTCCAACGCTATGAACGGGACACGGGTCCGCTGATCGGGGCGAAGGCTGTGGCCCGGGCGTGGTTTGACCCGGTCTACCGGCGCGTCCTGCTCGAAGATACGGCGAAGGCATTTGAGCCGTTCGGACTCCGGAACCAGGACCTCTTGCTGGTCAAAGAGAACACGGCGGATGTCCACAATCTCGTGGTCTGCACGTTATGTTCGTGTTACCCGTGGGCCGTCATGGGCTTGCCCCCGGTATGGTACAAGGCGCCGCCGTATCGTTCTCGCGCTGTCCTCGAACCACGCGCACTCCTTCGCGAAATGGGCCTTGAGATACCCGCTTCGAAGGAGATTCGAGTCTGGGATTCGAGCGCCGAACTGCGCTATATGGTCCTCCCGGAGCGCCCCCACGGTTCCGAGGACATGACCGAGGAGCAACTGGTGGCGGTCGTCACGCGCGACTCCCTGATCGGTGTCGAGAACCCCACGATCTGAGATTGCTCCGTGCGAAACAGTGAGGTGAGATGGAATACCGGCCCAATCGCAATCTCGTAACCCGCCATGCGGATGGCAAGCAGGTGAACGTCGGGCGCATGCGCGGACAGTTGTTCGTGTGTGCTGATGCGTGCTGTTGTGGGCGCGTCGATATGAAGAACGCCCCGCTGGACACGGACCTCTACCACGCTGAATGGATGCGCCGCCGCTTCCGGAACATCGTCCACCTCACGGTTGGCGGTTGCCTTGGGCCATGCGCGCTCGCGAACGTCAACCTGCTGCTGTTCGATGGCCGCGCCCTCTGGCTGCACTCGATCAACTCGAACGATGATGTTGTTGCGCTTTTCGATTGGATCGAAGCGATGCTCGATGCGGACGGGTATATGGATCCGCCGGATTCAATCGCAGGCCATCTGTTCACAGCATCGCTGTGGCAGGAGCGGCCCGACGGGCAGCCGGTTGAAGACCGGCGCCTCTGGCGGGGCCGCGATTCCCGGCCGGACGCGACGCCATCCTGCGAATTCACCCCGGACGAAATCGCCCTGAGCCAACACGCGCAGGTCGCCAGCGCGACTCCCGAGGTCGACCCTCTCGTCGCCACAATGGATGGCACGGTCGCCTTGCCGCGCAAGAATGGTGAACTCGTCTTCGCGGAACCGTGGGAGGGCCGCGTCTTCGGCATGGCGGCGGCCCTCAGCGACGCTGGCGCCTTCGAGTGGGAGACGTTTCGGCAACGCCTGATCGTTCGCGTGGCGGAGGGCGAACAGCGGCCCGGATCGTTCGATTACTACGCCTGTTGGCTCGCTGCCTTTGAAGATGTGTTGAAGGATGCCGATATCGTGCTGCCCGAGGAACTGATGGAGCGCACCAATGAGTTCGAATTCGGCGAGCGAGCGGAGATCTATTGAGTTCGTGCTGGGCCTTTGCGCCTTCGCCCGGTGTGGTGTCCCCTGATTGGCAACACCACACTTGGAGCTCTCCATGAAGTCCTACCCAACCGTCGATGGTTCATCGAAGCCCACGGGATATAGCCATGTCGTCGGCGCGACCGGTTCGAAGATGGTTTACGTCGCCGGGCAGATCGCGCTCGATGGAGACGGCAAGCTCGTCGGAGCGGGCGATATGGCCGCCCAGGCGAAGCAGGTCTACGAGAACATCGCCCGCGCACTTGACGCCGCGGGCGCGAGCTTCGCGGACGTCGTGAAGCTGAACACCTACATCGTTGGGCTGGATGCGGACCGCATGGCCGCCGCCCGCGCCGCGCGGAGCGCCCACTTCCCCGGCCCGAACTACCCGGCCAGCACGCTGGTTGGAGTCACCGCGCTGGCGATGGAAGGGCTGATGATCGAGGTTGAGGCGGTAGCGATGATCGAGTAGGCATGGTGCGGGACAGCGAGCGTCGGAGGTAAAGCCGGCTGCTATACGGCATCCCATCTTCGCGCCTACCATGGATGGGCATGGACGACGCCAGCACTGTCGAAATGGAACGCCCGTGGTTCAGGCCCACGGTCCGCAAGGGCGACGGGTGGTTCCTGCTGCTCGCCGCCCTGGTGGTGACGCTCGACCAGCTGACGAAGTGGTTCGTGCGCATGTGGATCGACCGCGGCGACGCTTGGCCCAGCGACTGGCCAGTGCACCTCGTGCACACGCTCAACTCCGGCGCCGCATTCGGAACCTTCCAGGGCAACGCCACGCTGCTCGCGTTCACCAGCGTGATCGGTTCAGCGGTAATTCTCATCTACCTCTTCAACCCCGGATTTGCCCACCCCGTCATGCGGGCTGGGCTATCCCTGATGTTCGCCGGCGCGGTCGGCAACCTCATCGACCGTGTTGCCAACGGGCGGGTTGTCGATTTCATCCACTTCCCTCATTGGCCCGCGTTCAACGTCGCGGACTCGTCTATTTCGATCGGAGTAGCTCTTCTCTTATGGACCATGGTGTTCTTACAAACGAAGCCGGAACCCAAACCCAGCACGAGCTAGTCGTCCGCATCGCCGGGCGCGTGGATGCGGTGCTCGCAGACGCCTACCCGGAAATCAGCCGGGCACGGCTCCAGCGGCTGGTCGCAAGCGGGCATGTGCTGGTCAATGGGGAGACGGTGCTGAAGTCTGCGCGCGTGGGGGAAGGTGACACCGTCACGCTTGTCGTGCCGGAAAGCGCGCACGAAGTGCCGCAAACCGGGCTGGAATTCGAGATCCTGTACGAAAACGAGGTCATGCTCGCGATCAACAAACCGGCCGGGGTGGCGGTCCACGGAGCTCCCGGCGATATGGCGCCGTGCGTCGCGTTCTGGTTCCTCGAACGGTTTCCCGGCGCGGCTACGGCATTCGACGTGGAGCGGCCGGGCATCGTCCATCGGCTCGACAAGGATACCAGTGGCGTGTTGCTGCTCGCGAAAACGCCCGCTGTCCAGGCGTTCCTGAGCGCCGCTTTCGAAGCACGCACGGTGAAGAAGACCTACCTCGCGGTCACGGATGGGATCCCTGACAAGCCCCGAGCGATCATCGACGCACCTCTCGGCCGCCACCCGGGCGACCGCATGCGCATGGCGGTGGTGCGGCAGGGGCGCGAAGCGCGCACGAGCTACGAGGTGATCGCCTCCGCACATGGGCGGGCACTGGTTGAGCTGCACCCGGAAACGGGACGCACGCACCAGATTCGCGTGCACCTCGCTGCAATCGGTGCGCCGGTTCTGCATGACCGGGTATATGGCAAAGACCATGGCCCGGCGCATGCCGTCGAGCGGGCGGCCTCACGCCAGCTGCTTCATGCCTGGCAAATCACCATTCCACACCCGCTGGGAGGGTCCCTCCAGGTGACGTCACCGTTGCCGGCGGATATGGCGGACGCTATCCGGGATCTCGGCGACCCGGCCCTGATGGCGGCATACGCTCCAAGCCCGCCGGAACGCCTCGCCTGAGCGCCGGCTGCTCCACGATGGTCACACGAGCGCTCGGCAACCAGTTTCGCACGTGTGACCATCCCAGCGCCCGCTCTCGCGCCGCTAAGGACGGTGCGGTTCAGTGGGCGGGCCCGAGAAGGATACCCACGCGCACCATGCCCTCGGTGGCCGCGGGCCCGAGGCGGGCGAGAAGCTCGAACGCGGTCTCTCCAAGGACGGGCAGTTTGTCCGAAATGACCTCGCTGAGTGGGACGAGGACAAACGCGCGGGTGGCAAGCAGCGGATGCGGGATCACCAATTCTTCCGTGAAGACCCGGTCATCGCGGAAGAAGAGGATGTCGATGTCCGCCGGACGGGGGCCCCAGTGGCGGCCTGGCCGACGCCCGAGAAGGTATTCGACTTCTTTCGCGGCGCGGAGGAGATCCATGGGCGCGAGCTCCGTTTCGCACACGACGACGGCGTTGAGAAAACGCGGCTGATCCGCAGGGACGGGCAGCGTCTCCCAGATCGACGAGGTGCGCACCGTCCGCACGCCGCGTTCGCGGAGGAGTTCTACCGAATGGCGAAGGTTCGACCTCCTGTCCCCAAGGTTTGAGCCCAGGGCCAAGACCACGTTGGTCACACTGAACCCCAGTTTGCCCGGACGATCGCGTCTGTCACGCGGGCGACTCGGACCATCGCGGCGACCTCGTGCACCCGGATGATGTCTGCTCCGCCGGCTATCGCAATAGCCACGGCGGCGGCGGTCGCCTCGAAGCGATCTTCCACGGGGGCATCAAGAACCATGCCGAGTGTCGATTTTCGCGACACGCCCACGAGGATGGGGAGTTGAGCGGCCCAGAGTTCGGGCAGACGGCGCAACATCTCCAGGTTTTGGGCGGGCCGCCAGCCGAAGCCGAAGCCCGGGTCAAGGATGAGGCGGTCAGGTGGAATTCCGTGCTGTTCTGCGATGGCCGTCGTTTCGCGCCAGCCGCGGAGGATGTCGGAGGCGACGTCTGTGTGGGCACGGCCCCGCTGGTTGTGCATGGCGATGACCGTGGCCTTCGAAGAGATAACTGCCTCGGCCATCGAACCGTGCTGTTTCTCGTGGCGGAAGCCCCAAATGTCGTTGATCATGTCCGCTCCGACGGCAAGGACGGCCTTGGCAGTATCGACGTGATAGGTGTCCACGGAGATGGGCAGGTTGGTTGCAGCGCGCACCGCTTCAAAGGCAGGTATCAGGCGGCGGAGTTCCTCGCGCACATCGAGTTCAGGCGCACTCGGGCGGGAGGATTCGGCGCCGAGGTCGAGGATGTCCGCGCCCTCAGCCTCAAGCCGGCGGGCGAGTTCGACGGCGGCGGCCACATCCGCGCCGACGCCATCGCCACTGAACGAGTCCGGTGTGAGGTTGATGATACCCATGATGTATGAGCGCGATCCCCAGGCGAAGCGCCGCCCATGCACCGTCATCGCAGGCGAACGGTATGTTCGGTGAATTGGCCAGAAGGAGATGGAAGTCATGAGACCAGAGTGTACTGGTCAGGCGCGAATCGGCACGAAGCGGTTGCTCAGGCCGCCTTGCCGCGACCCTGGTTGTTTTCCAGATTTTGGAAGCGCCCGGTGACGATCGTCCCGTGCATCTCCCGGTCGCGCGATTGACGCGCGGATTCGGCCCGCGTCGCGCGCTTCCTGAGCAGCCGATTGGCGATGGAAGCGAGCACCCCGCCCACCGTCATGCCCGTTAGTCCAAGCGACCAGTCGGTGACTGCCGCCAGTGAAAGGGCCAGCGAACAACCCGCAAGCGCCACGAACGGATTACGGATTACCCAGGTCAAGAAGGTGTCCATACGGACATATTCGACAGCTTGCGTTAGTTTCTGAACGTTATGCGTGGGGAACGGAGTCGTTTTCGATCGGTTCGAGGAGTTCAAGCAGGCTTCTGAGCGATCGAAACGCGTTGACGGGCGAAGGGTCCAGGGATCGCCATCGTTAGCGGTCCTCACCGGCAAGGCCGGGAGCCAGTGGAGGCGCATGGCCGGGAAGCGACGAAAGTGGGCCGCCAGCGGTTCGCCGGAGACTGCCTCGCGTCGTGATGATGTAGGCGGCGAGAGCGAGAGCGGCCCAACTCATCGTGGGCACGACAAGCTCTAATCCGAATCGTTGCCCCGCGATTCCAATCGGTAGCGCATTCAACATCGAAACGCCCATGATGAGGGGGAAGAGGCCCATGACACGTCCGCGCATTTCGTCCGCGACCTTGTGCTGGACGACGGTCATCGCCACGACGAGCGTACCAGCGAGGCTGAACCCGAGGATGAAGTTCGCTCCCGCCGTGAGCAACGGAATTCGCGAGTATGCGAACACCAGCGCGGAGAGGCCGAAGACGATGGTGGAGATGCACATAGTCCGGCCACTGCGCGCGGCCCGGAGGTGACGTGCGAAAAAAAACGATGAAACGAGGGCGCCAAGCCCCCAGAGCATGGCCACAAGTCCAAACTGCGCCTTGCTGAGGCCAAGCACCTGCGTCATCCAGACCGGCCCGAGCATGCCGACGCCGGGCATCGCAACCACCTGAAGCACCAGCACGAGCAGGACGACGCCCTGGATCGTCTGGTCCTTGCGCACATAGGCGATGCCTTCGCGGATATCCGCGACGACGCGTTTCGATTTCCCAGAACCGCCGCGACTGACGAATCGAAGCGAAGCGATCGCGGGGAAGATCCCAACCCACGCGAGGAGGCTGGCGGCAATGACGTAGCCCGCATCGACAGCCCCATTCAGGAGGCCGACGACCGGCAAGACGATCGGGATAGTGAGTTGCTGGGCAATATTGTTCAGGCCGATGGCGGCGCCCATCTCTTCCTTCGGTACGATCTCCGCGATGCTCGAATTTCGCGTCGGGGCATCGAAGCCCATATTCGCCGCCTGGAGAAAGACGAGGCCAAGAACCAGCAGGATCGTGCCATCGCCGAGGGGTTCGAAGAGCATGCATGCGGCCGTCCCGGCGATGAGGAGAAAAAGGACAGCTTCGCAACACTGGATCACCCGCCGTTTGTCGAGACGGTCAGCAAAGGCGCCACCGATTGGACTGAAGGCGAGCAGTCCGACGCCGCGAATGGCGAGGAGCAATGATGGGTAGAGCACCTTCTGATCGGGGTATCGGGAAGCGGCCCAGAAGGTCAAGGTGATGAAATTGATGGGCATGACAACATTCTGGAGCGTGGTATCGAGCATGAGCAGGCGGAAATCGCGTACGCCAAGCGGACGCAGCGCCATGCGCCGTGGGGCAGCCTTCGAGGAAGGGGGCATCGATAGAGTCTAGCAGCAGCGGCTTAGAACGGTTTGAAGACGGCGAGCCAAGACAGCAGGGGCACGCTGATGACGAGCGCCGTCCCGAAGACGACGGGGACGCGATCATCGAGGATCGCACGGAGTTCCGGCGTCTCGGCTCCCTTCTTCTGGGCGATGAGGGCGGCGAGGCGGGCGCGCCGCAAACCGAAGCCAAGGAGCGGCAGGCCGACGAAGTAGAAGAGCACATAGAGGACGGTGAGGGCGGCGAGCCAGCCATCCTTGACGAAGTTGTAGTCCGTGGAAACCGCCCAGAAGAAGCCGGTTATCCCGCTTGCCATGGCTCCGGGGAGGAGGATGCGCGTCTCGTTGTTCGCCGCCTCGACCAGGCAATACATCTGGTACCTGAGGTCCTTGGTCGCCCATGCCTTGAGGATCAATGGATAGGTTGCGCCGAGACCCGCGCCTAACCAGACGAGGGAGAGCACATGAGCGATTCGCCACCAATCCAAGAAGGCCCCTCCAATTGCTGAGCGGTTGCGGCGGCCCGGTGTGCGTCCGCAGCTCGGCACCCCGCCCTCACCCCCGACCCCCTGCGCTCGCGGGCGAGGGGAGAAACGGTCGACAACGGCAATGGCAGAATCCCCAATGCTGAACTGAGTGTAGGGTTTCGGCCACTTTCAGTCCGTGTCGCGGCGCATTCGCGTGCTGAGGGAGCCGCGCCTACGATGAGCCGGTGACACCGGACGAGGCAACCGCTAGCGAGCCCGAAGCGCCCGAGGATTCGTCGCTCGATTTGGCGGCCCCGGCGGTTCGCAAACAACCGTTCTGGACGTACTTCCTCACTCCGATGGCGGTGCTCATCGGCTCGGCGATGATTGCCGGTGCGATTCTCTACATCAACCGCGACGACGTGACGCAGCAACCCTCGGCGGCGGTGGCGGCTGCTAACCCGGCGCCTGTGAGTTCCGCCAGTTCTCAGGAATCGAGTGCGCCGCCGACGGACCTCCTCGCAGCGTTCCTCTCATATGCGAAGCAAGTGGGCATCGACCCAGCGAAGTTCCAGCAGTGCCTCGCGGACCCGAACCGCGGCTCGACGATCAACAAGCATTTGCAACGCGGCACGGCCTTGAACGTCGATGGCACACCGACCTTCGTGATCAACAACAAGAAGGTCATCGGGGCCCAGCCGACGGCCATCTTCCAGGAAGTGATCGCGGCCGAACTCGCAGGGAGTCCAACGACACTCGACGGCTATTCGGCCAGTGTCAAAGCGCTCGCCGCCACAGTTCCGCCCCGCTTCGAAATCCTGCCCGCGCGCGTCGATATCTCCGAGGCGTTTATCGAGGGCAACGCCAAGGCGAAGGTGATGATCGCGGAATTCAGCGATTTCCAGTGTCCCTTCTGCAAACGCTGGACGGAGGACACCCTCAAGACCCTTCGGCCCCAGCTCGGCGCCGACGTCGCAATTGCTTTTCTCCACTTTCCGATCGTGCAGATCCACCCCAACGCCGGGAACGCCAGCCTTGCCAGCCTCTGCGCGGGCGACCAACAGAAGTTCTGGCAGATGCACGACCTGTTGTTCGCGAAGCAGAGCGAGTGGCAGGGGTTGCGGGCCAATTAGCCCCGCATCACGGCGTGTTTTGGATTAACCACTCTTTCACCGTCTCCGTGGTGGCGACAAGGTTCTCGGGGTCGCGGGAATCGGGCGCAAGGCAGTGCGCGTTGGGCGCTTCGCGACAGATATTTTGCGCTATTCCGGTTGGGTGGAAGCGGTCTCGACCGGGCAGGACGAGCATCGGCGTAATGCAGTCCCGCATCCACTCCTCGGTCACCGTGAAGTAGGGCGGAGTGGGGGGCCAGATACCGTCGCGGAACTCCACGATGAGCTGGATATAGCGTTCGCGGCCCATATCAATCAGCTCCGCGCGCGCGTCCTCGTCCGCCCCGAGCAATGGAGCGAAAGGACCAGCGCCGTTGTTCAGCATGAAAAGCGGGTTCTCCTTCGCGGACGCGATGACTGCTTCAATCCCGTCGGCGCGAGCGAGCCGCATTGTCTCCGCGAACATCGCGTAGAAGACGTCGATGGAATTCGTCTCGTCCAGTCCGACGGGATCCTGGGTGACGGCCGCGGTTATCCTGTCCGGCGCATTCTTGATAAGGCTCCAGACGTGTGCGCAACCGATGCAGCCGCCCATGACGTGGGCCCTGGCGAAGCCGAGCGCATCCAGCACCGCGAGCTGGTCGGCGTTGCACTGGTCGTATGAAAAGGGTCGCATCGGCGCAAGGCTCTTGCCCGCGTGGCGTTGGTCCATCGCGATGACGGTGAATGTATCCGAGAAAGACTTGATTGGGTTGATCGCGCTGCGCTCCCAGATGGCGATCTGGCTGCTCACACCGCCGGGCGCAATCAGGAGCAGCGGAAACCCCGAACCGTGGACTTCGTAGTGGATAGTGGCGCCATCGGGGCGCTGAATGTCTGGCATGTCGTCTGCTCCTTTGTGTGTTTCGGTGTAGGCGCCCTGAGCCGTCTATGTCACACGCTCGGGCATCTTCGAGGTAGCACCCCTCCGCTCCCTCCCGGTCGCGGTACTGACTGATACCCTCATTGCGCCAGCATGCGTTCGAATGGGCTTGGGCGCTCGTAGTCGCGGCGGCCGATATCCGCGAGCGCCGAAGCGAGGTCTAGCCGCGGGACGGACTGAGGAGTCGTGGCGTACACGAAGGCCGTCGCGCAGAAGTCGTCCACCCGCTCAGCGATGCCCGTCGCCAGGACGCCTTCCCGGGGGTTCATGGTCCAGCCGCGACCGGCTGCGGGGTTGGTGCGCTTGTAGTCTTCGAACTGGGCCTCTTCGCCGACGCGGAATGAGGCGAAGCCAATCTGTTGGATGGTGACGCACAAGTCGTGGCGGAAGATAACGGGGTCCGGGATGTGCCAGCGGTAGAAGCCAAGGAAATCCGGGTTGGCGGCATGCTGCGCTTCGTCGGCGATATAGAGCGGTACGCCTGCGTAGGGTGCGTGGTGGCGGCCCATGCCCCAAGCCGAGCCGACGTAGTCTTCGAGTCCGGTGCCGCAGATGGTTGGGAGAGCGTCGTCGCCGTCGATGTACATCTTCACTTCGCCCTCGCCATACCAGGCGCAGGGGTCGATCACGCGGACGCCAACGGAGCAGCCGAGGAAGCGCCCCGGCCCCTTGATATCGTCGTGGATGACGAAGTCGCGCTCCTGGGCCGTCGGGTTCTCGCGGCGGAAGGCCGCATGGAGGAAGCCGGAACGAGCATCTTCGACCTCGCCGAGTGTGAAGTCGACATGGTAGTAGAGCACCATGGAGGCGGTGTTGCCGTTCGTGATTTCGATGCGGATGTGGCGCGCGAAGGGCATGGGGAAGTAGGCGTTGAACCCGCGGCCTTCCTGGGCGCTGGTCAGTGCGGAGGCGTATGCGGCAGGGCGACCATGGGGCAGGGCGAAAAAGTCCAGGCAGGGGGCGGAAACGCTTGGCTCCGGCAGGTCGTCGTAATATACCTCCATCCAGAGCGAGCGCATCGTCTCCGGTGGCGCGGGCGGAAACGTCATCCAGATGTGCCGCACCGTGCCGGGTCCGTCGATATCCAGTAACGTCACGCGCTCGCCTGGCGCCAGCGTTCGCGAAGGCGCGCCCTTTCGCCCTTTGTGCGCCGTCCCTCCCGCGCCAGGTGCAGCCTGCGAATTCTCGAAGGTGGCGGCGCGCGAAACGAGCCGGGTGTCAATGACCGAGGGATCGGCGAACACTGGTCCATTCCTCCGGTCCTCCATGGTGGACCTCGCGGAGTCTTTACAGGGCTGGTAGGATACGCCAAACCACTACTCGCGGCGAACCACGGAGGCCCACCCATGCCCGCACTGGCTCCTGAACGAATCTCGCTTTCCACGCTCGACATCACAGACACGGATTTGTATGTCGAGCGCGGCTACCCCTGGCAGGAGTGGGACCTGCTTCGCCGGGAAGCGCCGGTCTACTGGTACGAACGGCCCGGCTTCGAACCGTTCTGGGCGATCACGAAGTATGAAGACATCGCCTGGATTTCCAAGAACCCGCAGATCTTTTCGAACCGCCAGCGATTGCGCCTCGCCCATCCCATGCCCGGCGATTGGGAGAATTGGAAGCAGGACGAGAATGCCCGCCGCTATCGCGCGGGCCATGACGAGCCCCCGGACCTGGTTTTCATGGACCCGCCGCAGCACCGGCAGTACCGCTCGATCGTCAGCTCGCGCTTCACGCCGCGCGCGATGACGATGTTGGAAGAACACTTCGACACCTTGGCCGCGAACTATGTGGGTACGTTCGCCGAATCGCTCGCGGCTCGCTTGCGCGATGGCGGCGAGACATCGGATTTTGTCCACGAATGCGCCGCCCGCCTGCCTGTGACCGCGATCTGCGAAATGGCCGCCATCCCGCGCGAGGATTGGGACCGCGTCTTTCACTGGACAGAGGTTTTGGTGGGCTCCCAGGATCCTGAGTACCGCCTGCCAGGGGAAGATGCGCGCACCGCTTCACGTCGCAACATCAACGAGTGGTTCGACTACATGGATACGCTCGTGGCGCAACGCCAGGAGGCGGGGCTGCAGGGGAGCGACTTGCTCACGATGCTCTTGCGCGCGGAGATCGAGGGCGAACGCCTGACGCCGCGCGAGGTTATGTCGTACATCATCCTCCTGCTTGCGGCAGGCAACGAAACGACGCGCAACTCGACGACCGGGGGGGTGCACGCCCTGCTCGAACACCCGGACCAGCTCGCACTGCTCGTCGAGCACCCGGAACTGGTGGATTCGGCGGTCGAGGAGATCCTGAGGTGGACGTCGGTCGTGATCCAGTTTACGCGCACGGTCACGCAGGACACCGAGATCCGAGGCCAGGCGATCCGGAAGGGACAGACCATCGGCATGTGGTATCCATCGGCGAACCGGGACGAAGACGTCTTCGAAGACGCGTATCGCTTCGACATCACGCGCGACCCGAACGACCACTTTGCCTTTGGCGGCTATGGCGAGCACTTCTGCCTCGGGGCGAACGTGGCACGGTGGGAGATGCGCTCGCTGCTGGGCGCGCTAATCCCGTTGTTGCCCAGGATGGAGCTTGCGGGCGCGCCGGAACGGCTCGCGGGACAACTTCACGTGGGCGGGATCAAGCGGCTGCCGGTGCGGATCAAGGGATAGCGTCTGACGACCGTCGGGAGCCTGGCGAGGAACTTTCCGTGAGGGGTCGGGCTACGGCTCAGCGTGGCGGCTCGGCGTGTCTTCAGGCGAAGCGATCAGACTCGTCACCGCCCAAGAGGGAGAGGTGGTCGAGGATGTGGCGGACGATGCGGCCGGTGCGGTCCATACCTGCGCTGCAGTGGACGAGGACGGGCTTGGGCATCGTCTTGAAACCGTGCCAGGCCATGTCGTACTGGTCTTCGGTGAAGGGCACCGTCTGCTGGTCCATCGTCGGGATGTGCGTGACGGCGAAGCCCGAGGACTCATAGCGCGCGATCAGCCCTTCGGGCACGGCCTTTCGGTAGAGCCAGAGTTGATCGCCTGCAATCAGGCAGATGATGGAGCGGATGCCGAAGGCCTGCGCCTCCTCGACCCACGTCTCCACGATGCCGTCGGAGACCGTCAGCTCGGGACCCGGCGAGAAGCCCGGCCGGGGGCTGGTCGCGAGTACGTCTTCGATAACCCAATTCGGCATGATCGGAGTATCGGGCAGGGGGTGACGGGTGGCGAGCGGAATCTCTCGCGGAGGCGCGGAGCCAGCGGAGGGAGGGTCGGAGAAGGGAGTGTCGGAGTGAGACCTATTCGTCAGACATTAGAGCCAACGCGTCAGTAATCGCGGTGGTGGCGGCGGCCTCGTGTTTCGCGGCCCGGCGAAGGGCCATGGCTGCGGCGCGGCGAAGGCCAGCGTTGTTGACGTTGCCGTGGCCGCCGCTGGGAAAGGGAAAGAGTGTGATGAGCGGCGAGAGGGCGGTCGCTTCTTCGCGGATTGCGCGTTCGGCGATGCCAAGTGGAGCCGCCAGGTCCGGGAGCGCCTCGGCTACGTCTTTCAGGAAGAGGGCGCCGTCCATCCGCGCCGCCTGCGTGACGGCGAGCGTGTAGGCGTTGCCGGCGCGGTCCACCTCGCCCTCACCATCGAGGACATCGGCCCAGGCTGTGAGCGCCTTTGTTCCCCGCGGTTGCGCGTCCTCGGGGCCGTTGTTGCCGGCGAAACAATCCAGCGCGTCCTGTAGGGCGTCGACCACAGTTTCGACGGGGTCATCGTCGATCGGCTCTAACGGGGCGAACAGTTCAATGCGGCCCAGACTCGACGGCCATTCGTCCCATGCCGCGAAAGGGCCGAACTCCGGGCCGTAGACGCCATCGACAAGGAAGCCGCAGCTCGAGCGGTCGTACCCGTAGACCACGGCGAACTCGTGGAGCTGGAAGTCCCATCCGATGAGGGGTCGGCCCGCATCAAGGTGGCTCGTGGCCCAATCGACCGCGGCGGCACGTGGTCTGGCCCAATCCTCGCCCGCGGCGAGCGCGGCGGAATAGCGTTCCCATACAAACCCCGTTCGGCGGTAGCCTCGCACCAAGTGTTCCCAATCGAGGTCGGTTGGGCCGCTCGGGAGCGCGGAGACGCCGGCCTTTGTGCCCAGGCAGGTGTGCCAGGCGTGGCCCGTGAGTCCCATAATGGCGTGTCGCGGCAACGGCGCGCCGAGCGAAGCGAGGATGCCTTCGAGCGCGCCCGCCGCAGTCGTCCAGTTCGTTATAAATCGTGCGGTCAAGGGTTCGGGCATGAATCGAGTGTACGGGGGGCGCCTGTGCAATCCAAACAACGGCGAGAGGACAGCGTTGGCGCTTCCTCCAACACCCGCCCGACCCATCGCGCCATAGCTCGCGTTGCGTAGAATACGCCCTCACCCGCACCTCCTGGAGCCTACCCTTGGCCGCCAACTGGCAACTGACTACCCTTCCCACCGGACTTCGCGTCGTGACCACTCCGTTGACGCAGACACAGGCCGTTTCCGTGAACCTTTTCGTCGGCGTGGGTTCACGCTCCGAACCGCAACGCATCAACGGCATCACGCACTTCATCGAGCACATGATCTTCAAGGGCACTACGCGCCGCCCTGACGCGATCATCATCGCCTCGGAGATCGAAGGCGCCGGCGGCACGCTGAACGCCTACACGAACAAAGAGTTCACCTGCTACTGGAACATCGTCCCGTTCGACCGCTTCGAAACGGCACTCGATGTGACGGCGGATATGCTCCTCAATTCGAAGATGGAGCAGGTGGAAATCGACAAGGAGCGGACGGTGGTGCAGCAGGAACTGAAGCACAATCACGACAGTCCTGGCTCGTGGGCCGGGCGTCTTATTGGCACCGCCGTCTACGGCGCACAGCCTGCGGGTTGGGACGTGGGTGGTTCGGTGGAACTGGTCGATGCCATGCAGCGCCCAGACTTTGTGTCGCACATCGATGAGTGGTACCAGGCGCGGAACATGGTCCTATCCGTCGCGGGGAATGTCACCCACGAACGCGTGCTCGAGCTCGCGGAACCGATGTTCGCCGCGCTCAAGGACGGCCCGCTGCCTGACGTGGAGCCCTATGATCCCACAACGACAGGTCCCCGCGTCGAGGTCGACAGCCGCGATATCGACCAGTGCAGCATGTACCTGGGGCTCCCGATATTCGGTCGATCGGACCCGGACCGGTTCGCGATCCGCGTGATGAACGACATCTTTGGAGCGGGGATGTCCTCCCGCCTCTTCCGCGAAGTACGCGAGCGGCGAGGCCTCGCCTACTCGGTCAGCTCCGGGTACGGGTACCTCGCGGACGCGGGTGTGTTCACAATCTCCGCCGGGGTAAACCGCGAGAAGCTTGCGGAAACGATCAGCGTCTGCATGGAAGAGGCCCACAAAATGGCGGATGAAGCGACGCCAGACGAAGAGCTGCGCAAGGCGAAGGATCATACGATCGGGCGATTCCGGCTTTCGCTGGAGACGGCCTTTTCCCTCGGCCAGCGCCACGGCGAATTGCTCATCTCCAAGGGCGAAATCGAAGATGTGGACGATTTCGTAGCCGGCATCGAGGCGATCACGGTGGCGGATGTTCAACGCGTGGCGCGGCGGGTGCTCGACGATTCGAAATTGCACTGCTCCGTCGTGGGTCCGAAACTCGATGAGGACGAGATTGCGAAGGCGATGGGGCATTGAGTGAGGCCAGCGGTTGAAGGGATTCGCCAGGGTCAACGATCTCTACGGGCACGCGATCATTCTCAATCTCCGGTATGTGACGCGAATACGGCCCGGCACTCCCCGCAAGCGCCCCACCGAGATCACGTTCGAAAATGGCGAAACGTTGCAGATCACGGCGACTGAAGGCGCTCGGCTCGTCGCTCAGCTCAACCGGTGTTGCGGCAAGAGGTCCGGTCGCCGTCTACGAAAGAAGGGACGCCGGAAGATGACGATGAGGCGGGCGCTCAAGGGTCTGCGCTGAACTGTAGCCGCTCGGGTTGCAGGTTTTGGGGAGCCGGGATGCGGAGATGTCTGAGCGCGCCCAACCCGAAGGTTCCAAGCCTAAACATCCCAGCGCTTGCACACGCGCGCTACGGATGGTGCGTTCAGGGCCGAAACGGTTTGCGTTCGTGGCAGTTCGCCAGATACACTCGATAGCGACAACGACAAGCCAGAGACAGCAGGTCCCGATGCGAACCGTCCTTGTGGCGGAGGGATAAAGCCGAGAGGCGCCTGCCGAGGTGGGAACCAGCGTTGCCGGCCTTCGCGCCGTGCTTTCGCATTCATCCCTGCCCCGGCGGCAGGGATTTTCTGTTTCCCGGCCAGTTTCGCAAACGAGAATCGGAGGACGCCTATGCCCACCCCACGAAAGGTCGCGATGCTCGCGGAGATCAAGGACCAGATGCAACGGGCCTCGATCGCGATCAGCGCAGACTATCGTGGCCTGACCGTCGCGCAGCTCACGGACTTGCGCCGCGCTCTTCGCCCCGCAAACGTCGAGGTGAAGATCGTGAAGAACACGATCGCCACGATGGCCGCCGAGCAGGCGGGACGCCCGGAAATGAGCAAGATCCTTGCAGGGCCTACCGCCGTTGCCTTTGGCTTCGGTGACCCCATCGCCCCGGTCAAGCTCCTCACGGAACACCTGCGTGCACGCCGCATGCAGCTCAACATCCTCGGCGGCTGGCTCGAAGGCCAGGTCCTGGACCGCGCAGGCGTTGAAAGCCTCGCCACGATTCCGAGCAAGGAACAACTGCTCGCGGATGTTGTCGGCAAGCTGCAGAGCCCGCTCTATAACTTCGCCGGACTCATCAACGCGTCCATCACCAACTTCGCGCGGCTCGTGGATTCGCGCATCACACAACTCGAAGGTTCAGCAGCCTAGGCCGCCTTGCCCTCAGCCCTCAGCACTCAGCACAGGAGAAACACATGTCCAAAGTCGAAGAAGCCCTCGAAATCATCAAGGGGATGACGATCCTCGAACTCCGCGACCTCAACAAGTCGATCGAGACGGAGTTCGGCATCACGGCCGCGGCGCCGATGATGGCGATGGCCGCCGCCCCGGCTGCCGGTGGTGGCGCGGCGGAGCCCGAGGAAGAGAAGACGGAATTCAACGTCATCCTCAAGAGCTTCGGTGAAAACAAGATCAACGTTATCAAGGCCGTCCGCGAGGTCGTCAGCGGCCTCGGCCTGAAGGAAGCGAAGGACCTCGTTGAAGCCGCCCCGACCAAGGTGAAGGAAGGCATCACCAAGGACGAGGCGAACACGATAAAGGCCAAGTTGACGGAAGCGGGCGCGACCGTCGAAGTCGAGTAGACCTCGTCGAGCAGTTAAGCCAATGAACAGCCCGGGCAGCTTGCCCGGGCTGTTCTGTTTCGCAAAATCGATTCCCCGTACCCTCGGATCGTGACCAACGCCTTCGACGCCCTCGCCGAGGAGTACCCTGCCTTCTGGATAGATTTTCTCGGCGAACACAACCACATCGGCGGGATCGAGGCGACGCGCTGGCTGCTGGAGCGATCGCGGCTCCGCTCGGGCGATCGGATGCTCGATTGCGGCGCATTCGTCGGCTCGGCGGCTCGACTGGCGGTCGCTAAGATCGGCGCCAACGCTGTGGCCACGGATGTCAACAGCGACTTCCTGGCGGCGGGGCAAAAGATGGACGGCGGCGAACTCGTGCAATGGCTGCCCGCGGATTCGCGGAAGCTTCCCTTTTGTGACGATGCCTTCGCGAGCGTCTGGGCGCTGGACACGTATCTTGCGCCGCGCGAACTGAGCCGCGTGGCGGCGCCAACAGCGTCGCTGTGCCTGAGCTGTGAAGTGCCAGTGGACAGCCGCGGCGGCGTCGAGGGGTTCATCGAAGAGTGGGAGGCGTACGGCTGGCGGCTGACAGCCCACCGCCAGATGAGCCTGGAAGCGACGCAGGCGTGGCGGAAGGCGGAGGGGGACCTCGTGGCCCATCACAGCCGCTATGAGGCGCGATATGGCAAGCGCGGATACCTCCAGCAGTTGGACATCCTCGCAGACCTCGTGCGCAGCTATGCGATGCACGAACAGGGGCACGGGCTATTCGTGTTCCATCGGGCACCCTGAGGGAGCACTGGGCGAGTTCGGGGGGCTCAAATCGGCGTTCGTCGCCTGCGATCCCGCCCTCACTCCCGACCCCTCTCCCGACTCGTGCCTCGCGGGAGAGGGAGTAACGGGACTCAGCCCAAACCTGTCGTCTGCTACGATTCTTTTGATGCCCACTCGGATCGAC
>DAOTTM010000296.1:0-1786 GCA_034437915.1 Dehalococcoidia bacterium
TGATTACCCGGCTGAATCTGGATCCCGACATTTGTTAGGAATTCGAATACACAAAACCCGTGAGGAAGGCCCTCATTCCGCTGCCACGGTGCGTCTGCCTGGCGTGGGGGTGCGGCGGCCGCGGGCCCGTGTCGGGCCGATGCATCCGCCCCACTGACGGCGCTCGTCTGCAAGCTGGCTGCCAGGATGCGGTTTGCGGGTCAGGTTTCGGCGCCCGGCGTGCGGCCCCTCTCCGGAAGGACGGGCGAGGGGGAGTAAGGCGATGTGGCGGGGCCCGCATGGTTCTGGGGCTGGGGGTGAACCCTCCCTGACGGTCGGGCTACGGAATCATGCGGGGCGAACGGCGGGGAGCAAGGGTGAACACGATGCTGACGCGGATTCGGGCGGAACCGGCGAGCGCACCACACCAGCAGGGCCAGATCGTTTGCTCCAGGTGCTGAACCCGGGCATTCCTGTCAGCCGGAATTCTGAGCGAAGCGGTGGACGAGGCCGTCGATGGTCATATTCTCGGCGATCTCGTCGTGGGGGATGAGGGCGTAGGTCCAGGGCTTGCCCGCGTAGGTCGCTGTGTGCGCGGTTGCGCGGGCACACCAGGCGACGGCGGCATCGCGCTTGGCGAGCACAACGGGGTCCTGCATCTGGCTCCTCATCTTCGGCTCAAGCATGAAGATGCCCGTGGGCGTCTCGGCGACGAAGTCGGGTTGGTATTCGAGGTGGTCAGCGCCGGACTTGTAGAAGATCTGGAACTGGCCCTTGGCTGGTTTGAACCATTTCTCGGCGTCGCGTTCGAGGATGACGGCGAGCACGCGTTCGGTGTCGGACTGGAACTTCTCAACGGCGAAGAGGGAGCGGCTGAAGCGCCCGAAGAGGTACTTCGCCATGTTGCTCTTGTCTGGCGGCGAGACGCGGAAGTCCGCGATGGGTTCAGTCCGCGAAAACGACGGCTCCTTGAGGTCCGTGAAACCCTTGTTCACGACGATGTCGTACCCGGCGGTTTCTTCCCAATGATGCGCCTGCATCTGGACGTGGACGTTGTGAGCGATCGCCTGACGGTTTTGGCGGAGCACCGAGCGCGTCTCGTCTTCGGAGAGATAGCCGCGGAAGTGCTCGACTAACTGACGGGCGAGGTCGTAGAGAAGGTCGGCGTGGCTGTCGTAAGCAACGTCGTCGTAATCGACAAGGCCACTCACGACGTAGTCCTCAAGCCGCTGTTCATCGCTCTCCGGGCGGCCGAGAGACAAGAGTTCGACCTTCCCGGTGCGCAGTTCCTGCGAAAGCATGTCCGCCGACGGCGGCTGGTACCGCATGGCAGACAGATCGAGGTCGAAAGGTCGGAAGCCGGAACGCACTTCGCCCTTTGGGACGACGAGGATGCGGGGGATGTCGATCGACATGCGAACCATGAGATCGGCGGTCTTGGCGACGATCTCCGCGAGGGCGGGACCCTCTTCGACGCCGGGCAAGCCGAGCTGCCCGGGCTGGTAGGCGCTCTGGACCTCTCGCAACACGCGCGCCTGCACGTCTGGATGCGCGAGGTACGAGGCGCTGGGCACAGCGGGGTCGCTCTGCATGCCACGCATGACGTCGTAGGCGAGCTGCGCGACGCGCTGGTCCTCCGGGCGGGCGAACACAGCCGGTTCAGCGCCCTTCGCGACCTCCGTTGACGACGTCATATGCGAAGGCTGCAGGCCGAGCTGGGATGCGAGGAGCGACTGCGAGACAACGGTGCGCGGCTGTTCGCTGAACTCGGCGGGGTCGAGGATCACGGACTGCATGCGGATCGGGG
>DAOTTM010000297.1:0-7202 GCA_034437915.1 Dehalococcoidia bacterium
CTTCGTGCGCGGCTCTGATTCTTCCCCCTCCGGTAGTCTCCTGCGCCAGGGAGCATTCGTGGTGGGGCATGGCACCGCTTACTTCGTGCGCGGCTCTGATTCTTCCCCCTCCGGTAGTCGCGTGCGCCAGGGAGCATTCGTGGTGGGGCATGGCACCGCTTACTTCGTGCGCGGCTCTGATTCTTCCGGGCGCGCCGGGATCATGGGCGCAGCAAGCCATTCGACACGCAGAGCGTCGGCGCACGCTTCCGCGTAGAATCGTCCAACAACCACCCCGGTGGAACGCATGCTGGATGAGGACGTGACCACAATGGCCGAAGAGATGGGCCTGTTCGAAACGATGTACAACTGCCGCGCGATGCGGCGCATGAAGCCGGACGACGTCCCGGAGGAGCTGCTGCTGAAGCTCATCGACGCCGCGAACCAGGCGCCTTCTGGCTCCAACGCACAGAACGGTCGCTGGATCGTCGTGCGGGACCGCGCCCAGAAGGAGAAGCTCGGCGAACTCAACATGAAAGTGTTCAAGGCCTACACCGCTCCCGACGGCGGCCGCACGGCAGCCCTGCCCCACCAATCCGTGGAGGCGCGCGCGCGAATGCTGAGCGCCGTCCAATGGCAGGCCGAACATTTCGCCGACATCCCCGTGCACATCATCGCCTGCCTGCAGATGGGCGGCCCCGTGCGCGAAAGCTTCTCGGCGGGTGCCGGCGCGGGCGGCTCCATCTGGCCCGGCGTCCAGAACCTGCTCCTCGCCGCGCGCGCCCTCGGCCTCGCCGCCACGCCGACGACCTTCGGCATCGCCGACCGTGCGGCCGCCAAAGCCATCCTGAACATGCCGGAGACGATGGAGCCGTTCTGCCTCATCCCCGTGGGCTACCCCGCGGGCAACTTCGGCCCCGTCACGCGCCAGCCCGTCGACCAGATCATGCGCTTCGACCGCTGGTCATAGGTCTCGCTGCCGGGAACGCCAACCTCCGTGTTGGCCCGGCGCATGGGCAGCGTTCGCTCTCCGAGCCGGAACCCTCGCTCACGCCCGGGCTACGGAAGGGCGCGCGATACCGGGCGGCGCGAGAAAAGCGCCAGGGCGAAGACGAGGATCGCGACCGCGATGAATGATGCTTTCTCCCCTCGCCCGCGAGGCACGAGTCGGGAGAGGGGTTGGGGGTGAGGGCGCGGTGCGGGCAGTGTTCGATGCGCGGGCCGGAACCCTCGCTGACGCGCGGGCTACGGATGGGCGCGCGGTATTCGGCGGTCGATTGCGCGGTAGAATCAGGAGATAGCTCATGACACGGACCATCCAGCTTACTGACCGCGAACTGGCGCTCATCCGCGAAGTTGTCGCGCGCCATCCGGGCATCACCGGGACGATCGTTTTCGGTTCGCGCGCGATGGGGACGGCGCGGCCCGAATCGGATATCGACCTGGCGCTGGAAGGCATCGCCGATCCCCTTCAGGCACAGGCGACCGCGGCCGAGCTGGACGAGCTGCCCCTGCCCTACGGCTTCGATGTCCTCGCGCTGGGAGCAGTCCAGCTCCCCTCTCTGCGCGAACACATCCAACAGGTTGGCGTGCGGATCAGCCCGTAACACCCCTGGGAACGCCAACCTCCGTGAGGGCGCGATGCCCGGCGTGTGTTCGATGCGCGGGCCGGAATCCTCGCTGACGCGCGGGCCACGGATCCGCGGGGTCGGCTGGTGAACACGGCGGCGGCGAAGACGAGGATCGCGCCCGCGATGAATGATTCTTTCTCCCCTCTCCCGCGAGGCACGAGTCGGGAGAGGGGTCGGGGGTGAGGGCGGGATGCTCGGGCGTGTCGGATGTCCGGGCGGAACCCTCGCTCACGCGCGGGCTACGGATCGGCGGGGGCGGCGCGAGAACACGGCGGCGGCGAAGACGAGGATCGCGCCCGTGATTGCCCAGAGTGCGAGGGAAGACGGGCCGGTGGTCTCGCGGCTGATAGTCGGCGTGGGCGCGTTCGCGGGGGCCGGTTCGGAGTCCGCCGTTGCCGCGGCGATGCTGCCCGGGGCGGAAGATGGATCCGCGCTGTTCGTGAGCGCCTGGATCTTCGCACCCTGGGCCTCGATCTGCGCCTGCTGCTCCTGGATCGCGCGGGTGAGCACGGGGATCAGGCCGGTGTATTCCACGCCCAGCATGCCGTCCCGCATCTCCGAGACGAGTTCAGGGATGATCGGCTGGATGTCTTGGGCGATGAAGCCGAGGTGCTCCCGATCGTCGCTTCCTTCGTTCCAACGGTAGGACTTCGCCTGGAGCTGCATCACCTCGGCCAGGCCATACGAAGCGGTAGCGATGTCGCGCTTGAGCCGCAGATCCGACCCGGCCACAATCCCGCCGTTAACGTACAGGGGGCCTTCGAACCAGATGCCGCCCGAGGCGTGCACCTGGAAGACATACGGATCGGCTACCTGCCTGGTACGACCGTCCGACCAGATGAAGCTGTTGGAGGCTGCAGCCGTCGCCGTGGCGTTTTGACCGGCGGCGAAACTGTAGACTCCCTGCGCCCGGTTGTTGGCTCCGCCTGGAACGGTCGCTGCGAATGCACTGGCGGTGTTGCCGTTGCCCCCACCGACCGTGGCGTAAGAGCCGCTGGCGATGTTGATGTAGCCCCCGGCGACGGTGGCGTAGAGATTGCTGGCGGTGTTGACGTTGCCCCCACCGACCGTGGCGGAGTATGCGCTGGCGGTGTTGCCGATTCCCCCACCGACCGTGGCGTAAGAGCCGCTGGCGATGTTGACGTTGCCCCCACCGACCGTGGCGTAGAGATTGCTGGCGGTGTTACCGACGCCCCCGCCGACTGTTCCGTAGCTGCCGCCCACGCTGTTGACGAACCCACTCTGTCCGCCGCCGCTTATCGTCCCGCCAGAGACTCCCGCCCCGATGACGTTGCCGCTATAGCCGCCGATGATGTTTGGACTGGTGGCATTGGGCACGATCCGCATCGCCCGCTGGCCGTTGACGCGCAGCTCGAGGGCCGTATTGTCGGTGGTGCCGAGGAAATTCGCGCCGGTCGTTCCCGCATTGCCCGTGAGCGACCATCCGCTGCCCACATCGTCCGTGTCGCAGATCACCCCACCGTTGACGTCGATCGACTGGATGCTGGAGTTGGCCGGGCAAGCACTCAACACGCGCTTCTGGAGCACGGCGGGGTCAGCGTTGAACGCGGTGCCACCGAGCGTCAGTCCGCCCCCGGGGACGGCGGTGTAGGTCGTGCCCGCGTCCGGCTCGCAACTCCAGGTGCTCGCTCCGCTGTACTTCCAGATCTCGCCAGCGACACAGCCGACCGTCGAGAAGCCGAAAGCCGTGGCCGTCAGGGCGAGCGGCGAGACCGCGGTATAGGTCGTGTCGTTGTCGCCGTCGGCCAATGAAGCGGGGACGCCCGTAATTCCGGACCACGGGACATTGCTCGCAGTTCCGGCGTAGAGCGCATAGGGCGTCGGTCTCAGGCGTTGGAGCGGAACGAGCGGTGTATAGCCGCCCGTTTCTGCCCCGGGGCGAACGCGCACTTCGAGAAAGCGCGCCTGGCCGTTGAAAGGCGAAGCCAGGAAATCGAGATCGACGGTGAAGAGGCCGTTTGTAACAGCAACGTCGGGAACATCGAAGAAGCCTGTTCCGAGGGCCGTGGCGCCGTCGATGTCCTCATAGAGCCGGAAGCGGAGGTCGTAGGCCCCCGTCGCCGGGCCGGAACCCGTATCCAGCCGCCCCTGGTACGTGAACGCCGTCCCGATGGGCGCCGCCACGCGCTGTTCGGACACTCGTTCCCCGGCCGGGCCGTCGTCGGCCATAACAGTGACGACCGACGCGGCGACGAGACTGGAGAGGATCGCGGAGAGGAGGATGGTCAACAGGTTTTTCACAGTGCGGCACTCCGGGAAGGCTTGTCCCGGACGGTATGCTGTGTAGGGCGCGTTCGCAAGGGTGCGGCGGAGCTTGGGGGTGGTTCGTGTGTCGCCCAGCCCGCTTACTGACGTGCGCGGCTCCGTTTGCGACTCCCCTCGCCCGCGAGGCACGAGCCGGGAGAGGGGTTGGGGGTGAGGGCGCGATGCGGGCAGTGTTCGATGCGCGGGCCGGAATCCTCGCTGACGCGCGGGCTACGGATGGGCGCGCGGCACCCGGCGGCCGCGCGGTTGAGGCCGACCCGGGGTTCTTCACCGCTCGTTCACATCTCCGCGTCGCGGGAACGCGTACCATGAAGCGGTGGAAAGCACGCGCATCCTCGTCGTCGAAGATGAACCCGTCGTCATCGAGGTGGTGGAGCGCTACCTCCAGCGCGAGGGCTATACGGTGCTCACGGCGAGCGATGGCGAGACGGCGCTCAAGACCTACATGGAATCGCGCCCCCACCTCGTTGTCCTCGACCTCATGCTACCGAAGCTTGGGGGCATGGAAGTGTGTCGCCGCATCCGCGAACAATCGCGCACGCCCGTGATCATGCTCACCGCTCGGGGCGACGAGATGGACCGCATCGCGGGCTTCGAAACGGGCGCGGATGACTACCTTGCGAAGCCGTTCAGCCCCCGCGAACTCGTGGCGCGCGTGAAGGCCGTCCTTCGCCGCAGCTATGACGATGCCACGGCGGACCCCGGCGGGCGTGTCGTCAGCGGGGATGTCGCGATCGACCCACGGGCGCGCACGGTGGAGGTTGGCGGCAGGCAGGTGGACCTCACGGCGCGCGAATTTGACCTCCTGCATTTCCTCGTGGGGAACGCGGGCGCCGTGTTTTCGCGTGAACAGCTCCTCGAACGCGTCTGGAAGTATGAATGGTATGGCGATGCGAGCACGGTGACCGTGCATATCCGCCGCCTGCGCATGAAAGTGGAGCGCGACCCGGAGAACCCGCGCCACATCAAGACGGTCTGGGGCATCGGTTACCGGTGGGAGCCGTGATCGGAGGGCGCTCCAAGCTCCAGGAGTCCGCGCTCTCCGCGGCGGCGGTCTTTGCCGCAACGGCCTTCGCGCTGATCGTCCTGGAGTTGTTCTTCGATGCCGATGCGCGGTCGCTGGCGATCAGCGGGGCGGCCCTGCTGGGCACGGGCGTCATGGGCATCGTCGTCGCTGTCGCGGCACAACGGTGGACCAGCCGCCTGGGGCTGAGCGGGCAACTCACGGTATTTGCCGCGCTCGCGCTCACGATAGCGATCGCCAACGTGATGGTCGCGGCTGCGCTGATGTTCCTTTCGACACACGACCTGCGCCTGCTGCTGGTCCTCTGCGGATACGCATTGCTCGCGACGATCGGCCCGGCCGTGTTGATGACGCGAAGCGTTAGCGGGCGCGTGGGGGCGTTGCGCGAAGCGGCCGGTGAGATCGCTTCCGGGCGGCTGACGGTGCGCGTGGCGGATGGGGGCAACGACGAGGTTTCCCAGCTTGGCGCGGCGTTCAATCGTATGGCCGAGGCGCTTGGCGAAGCGAACGCTCGCCGCCAGGAGCTGGAACAGGCGCGCCGCGATCTCTTCGCCGCCATCTCCCACGACCTGCGCACGCCCCTCGCATCTATCCGCGTGATGGTCGAAGCGCTGGCGGATGGCGTCGTAGACGACGAGCAGACGCGCATGCGATATCTGAAAACGATGGGCACCCAGACGGAACAACTCTCCGCGCTCATTGATGACCTCTTCGAACTGGCGACGATTGATTCAGGCGAACTCTCGCTCCGCCTCGAATTGCTCAAGGTGGAAGACGTCATGGCGGAGACGCTGGACACATTCCAGGCGCAGGCGGAACGCGCCCGCATCCATCTCGCGTTCGAACCGGCGCCCGGAACGTTACCCGTCGCGGCGGACCCGCAGCGCCTGAGCCGTGTGCTTTATAACCTGTTGCAAAACGCCATTCGCCATACGCCCGAGGACGGCACGATCACTTTGCGAACGCGTACCACCGGCAACGCTGTCACGGTGGAAGTGAGCGACACGGGCGAAGGGATCTCCCCGGCCGATGCCGAGCATGTGTTCGAACGCTTCTATCGCGGCGAGAAGTCGCGTTCGCGGGAATTCGGGGGCAGCGGGCTCGGCCTCAGCATCGCCCGCGGCATCGTCGAGGCGCACGGCGGGCGCATCTGGGTGGAGACGGGCGTCGGCTGTGGCGCGACTGTGGCGTTCACGCTGCCCGCGGCCGTAGTGTGAATCGTGGTTGACGAGGAGGGAGGAGGCGTCTCCAATCAGTTCTTGAGTTGTTCGGCTCGCAATTCTCGTGCTTGTACCGCCAGAGCATCGGCACGGTTGTTCTCGACATCCGAGTCATGCCCCTTAACCCACACCCACTGGACATCGTGCATCGACACCAGACGGCTCAGCTCAATCCAAAGATCCTTGTTCAAGACAGGAGACCTGCCTGCTGTCCTCCAGCCGTTGCTTTGCCATTTCACTAACCAGCCTTCAGTAAACGCTTGCATCAGATTTCGGGAGTCGGTGTGGAGAAACACGTTCGCCGGGGACTTCAGGGCAGCGAGACCCCGAATTGCCGCGGTCATCTCCATACGGTTGTTCGTTGACATCTCTTCCGCTCCGGACAGCTCGCGCCGAAAGTTGCCATGCGCCGGCGATATCAACACCACCCCCCAACCTCCGACCCCCGGGTTGGGCGAACATGCCCCATCGGTATAGATGAGGACAGTGGGACGGTTCATTCTGCTGAAAGAGCCGCAATAGCTATGCGGAATCCAACCCGCTGTAGCGCGGCGGCCAACTTGTTCTTGGTCTCGCTTACATCATCCTTAAAAGGGATATAGATAAGGCCATTTATGTCGGACGGAAGTTCAACATCTCCTTTGTGGAGAGTCGCTAACCGCTCGCGGCCAAGCTTGACAAGACACATGCCCAGCTCC
Organism: Dehalococcoidia bacterium; assembly: GCA_034437915.1. Taxonomy (GTDB): domain Bacteria; phylum Chloroflexota; class Dehalococcoidia; order Tepidiformales; family Tepidiformaceae; genus JACRBT01. The sequence goes on from DAOTTM010000297.1 coordinate 6,839, forward strand.
AGGACCACGTTTTGACGAGCGCGGGTCAGGATTCTATTGGCTGCGTCAGGAATAACCGCGTTGTATTCTGCGAGCATGCTTGGGGGTGGAATGGGGCCAGCAAAAGAAGCCTGAGTTACCTGGGCAACCATCTGCCGCGAAGCCTCAGCAGACGTCGGCGACGATCGGGGACGGTTGCGCCCGGAACGTGCCACTAATTCAATCGGGGCAGAGGCTCGCAGGACTCTTTGAATTCGCGCATTGCCCGGCGGATCACGCGCCAGTCGGAGCGAAGAGCAAAGAAGTCAGCCTGTTCGGGCGTCAACGAACGATTAAACTCTGTAAGCGTGCCCCCAAAGTCAAAGAGGCGAGAGGCCCCTTCAAG
>DAOTTM010000298.1:0-4667 GCA_034437915.1 Dehalococcoidia bacterium
CGTCAAGGGCCCGTCGCTGGTGAACGTGATCCGGGGATATTTCGCCGCGTCAAAAAAGCGCGGCGATCTCAGATCCTTATCGCGCTCTTCCAGGTTGGTGTTGACGCTTGCAACCTCGATTGTCCCCGTGACTTTCGTCTCATGCGGCTTCGCCGAATCGAACACGATGTCGCCGTCGAACTTGTCGAATCGACCGCTAACCGTGGTGAAGAGATGTCGAACCTTGAAGCCCACACTGGTGTGCTCCGGGTCGATCTTGAAGGTTTCCGCAGAGGCTGAGACGGGCCAGTGGAGCGTCCCGGCGATTGCGACACACGCGATGGTCGTTTGTAGAGAGTTGAACATTGATTCTCCTCGTGGGCTGGACTGAAGCCGCCGTAGATTTCGCTCGCCGGGATCCTGATCCGAAAATCCGATCGGCCGTCTTGGCGTCGTCGGAGCCCCGGCGCCACATCATGTTTGTTGAACATCCCGACGCGGCCGGACAGTGAGACGCGTAAGGACGGCGTCCGTTACACATCGGCCAACAGATTTTCCGGACTCCAGTCAGAATGAGGCCAGCGATGGCCTGCACCTCCGGCGCCGCGCCGGCGAGCGCGAGGTTCCCGGTTTCCGCTGCCACGCTCGAGAGCAGCGCAACGCCAACCCAGATGGACAAGACGTAGATCGCCCCCGCCCGGCCTGCTTCATCCCGGACGCGCTCGAGAGGCCCTGCGGAAGGTTCGCGATGAAAAAGCCAGCGATGACTGCCGTCTTCGCTTCTCCATCGCCGACGCCGAGCAACGTAGCGCCCCAGTCGCTCACGGGTGCGTGGACGAGCGCATCAATGAAAAGTGTCCAGTCCCTTGAGGAACTCGACGACATCGGCGCGAACCTTCGCGTCGTTCACGTAGAACGGATGCGGCGCATCTTCCCCTCGCTGGGGATCGAGGAGTAGCGCGAGACCGTTGCTGGCGGCGGGCGACGAAGAAGGTGCGCGGCGCGTGGTGCGCATCATTTTGACGCCCTGCTTCGCCATGATGGCCATGGCGACATCATGGCCTGGGTGTGCGATGCTTCGCTGGACCGCTTCAGGCTGGTGTTGATGAACAGCGCGGTGAGATCGTCAGGAGAAACGACATGCTGCCATCTGAACGAATAGCTCCGCCTCTCCCCGCACAACGACGCCGGGCACTTCGCTGGACGGCAACCTTCGTGTTGCCGGCAATCCTTTCGCTCGGCGTGCTTGCCGGCGCCTGCACCCCCGCGCCGCCTCCGGTCGTGATGGATCCGCTGCCGGGAGCGCAGCCGCTTTCGCCAACAACGCAGGCCGAGGTCGCCAAGGCTTGGCGGGATCGTGCTCCCGACGAGGAGGTGCGCACTCGCCACCGCCGCGAGGACGGCACGCCCCGGTACACCAACCGGCTGATGCTGGAGACTAGTCCCTACCTTCGCCAGCACGCGCACAATCCGGTGGACTGGCAGCCATGGGGCGACGAGGCCTTCGAAACCGCCAGGAAACTCGCCCGTCCCGTGCTCCTGTCGATTGGGTACTCCACCTGCCACTGGTGCCACGTGATGGAGGAGGAATCGTTCGAGGACGAAGAGATCGCCCGCTTCCTCAACGAGAATTACGTCGTCATCAAGGTGGACCGGGAACAGCGGCCCGACCTGGACTCGATCTACATGACCGCCGTGCAGACACTCACCGGACGCGGCGGATGGCCGATGACGGTATGGCTTACGCCCGACCGCGAGCCCTTCTACGGCGGAACGTATTTCCCGGCGCGCGACGGCGACCGCGGTTCGTCTCCCGGCTTCCTGGCGCTGCTGGAACGACTGTCCGAGGCCTATCGCAACGATGCGGCCGGCGTCGCCGGCAAGGCGAAGGAACTGTCGTCCCGGATCCGCCAGGTTCTGGCTCCCGCCGGGCAATCCACCGCCTCGGTGCTGGCCTCGCCCGACGATTCGGCGCTGGAGGCCGCGCTCACGGCTTCCTCCCGACGCTTCGACTCCGTCAACGGCGGTCCCCGCGGCGCACCGAAGTTCCCCAGCGCCATCCCCGTGCGCGCGCTGCTTCGCCATCATCGACGAAGCGGGAACGAGATGGGGCTGACCATCGCCACGAAGACCCTGGACGGCATGGCGGCCGGCGGCATCCGTGACCATCTTGCCGGGGGCTTCCACCGCTACAGCACCGATCCGCTTTGGCGCGTTCCCCACTTCGAGAAGATGCTCTACGACAACGCCCTGCTCATCCTCGCGTACGTGGAGGCGTGGCAGGCGACGGGCCGAAGCGAGTACGCCGACGTTGCGCGCGATACCTTGGCCTGGGTCCACCGTGAGATGACGGCGCCCGATGGCTCCTTCTATTCGGCCACCGATGCGGACAGCATGACTCCAGCGGGCAAGCGCGAGGAAGGCTGGTTCTTCACGTGGACTCCGGAGGAAACCGCGGCGCTGCTCGGGGAGGCCGCGGCCAGGCCGTTCAACGCGCGCTACGGCGTCACCGAGGGCGGGAACCTGGATGGCCGCAGCGTGCTCTACCTGGCCACTGCGCTCGAGGAACTCGCGCAGGCCTCTTCCATAGACGCCGCGGAGCTCGCGGCGGGCCTCAACGACAGCCGCGGCAAGCTTCTCGCCGCGCGCGCCGGCCGCCCTGCCCCGCTTCGCGATGACAAGATCCTCACGGCGTGGAACGGCCTGATGATCAGCGCGGCCGCCAGGTCGGCGATCGCCTTCGTCGACGACGAGTACCGCGAGATGGCATCACGCGCGGCCGACGCCGTGCTGCGCGACTTCGCCGCCACCGGTCGCCTGGTGCGTAGCTCCCTTGGCGACCGCCGGCAGAAGGAAGCGTTTCTCGACGACTATGCGTTCCTGGAAGCGGCACTTCTCGACCTTTACGAGGCCGGCGACGGGCAGCGGCGACTGGAACAGGCGATCGCGCTCGACGGCGTGCTGGAGCGCGAGTTCGAGGAGTCGACCGGGGGCTTCTTCATGACAGGCATCAACCACGACGAGTTGCTGGTGCGCGAACGGCCACGCTACGACGGCGCCGAGCCATCGGGGAACTCCGTCGCCATCCTCAATCTGCTTCGGGTCGGGGAGATCACCACCGATGCGCGCTACGGCAAGCGTGCCGAGCGCGCGCTGGTGGACCTTGGGCGGCACTTCTCCACGAGTCCGCTTTCGGTCAGTGACGCGCTGGTGGCGCTCGACTTCGCCCGGGACACGGCCAAGGAGGTCGTGCTGGTCACCGACGGCGACCGGGCCAGCCTTGAACCGTTACTGAAGGTGTTCGGCTCCACCTTCGTTCCGAACAGCGTGCTGCTCACCGTCGGAAAATCATCGCCGGCCAGCAACGCCGTCCCGCTCACCGAGAACAAGCCGACCCTCGGCGGCAAGCCCACCGCCTACGTCTGCGAAGGCCAGGTCTGCGATCTCCCCACGACGAGCGCCGAGACCTTCGCCGCCCAACTCCGCCGCAACCTCCCCCTCCAGGTCCCCACCCCGTAAATCGGGTCAGGCACTATTCTCGGGAGTGACGGCGAGGCACGAGAGCAGAAGCGCGGTCCCGGTAGCCGCGCAAATGGTGCCCGACCCAATTTGAGGTGGATCACCTCCTGCGCGACGGATCGGATGGCAGCTCTTGTGCGTGTGCCAGGATTAAAATACCGGTGGGCCGGTCGGTTTCGGCTAACGGCGCATTGAGTACTATCATGGACCTGCTGAAAGATTTCTCGACGTTCTCGTTCACTCATCAGGAACGCGAGCGAACCGTGTACCGAAAGGGCGAAGGCCCCGCCGTGCTGATCATGCACGAGGTGCCGGGGATCTCCGCCGAGGTGGCGCACTTCGCCCGACGCGTCTCGGACGCGGGCTTCACCGTGTTCATGCCGAGGATGTTCGGCCCCCTCGGAGTAACGACGTCGCCGCTCAACCGCGTACCTGAGCTCTTGAAACTCTGCTGCATAAACCGCGAATTCCATGTACTCGCCGAAAATCGATCGAGCCCGATAGCGGACTGGCTGCGCGCACTCGCTCGTCATATCCACGAGCAGATGGGCGGCCGCGGTATCGGCGCAGTCGGCATGTGCGTTACCGGCAACTTTGCGCTCACGCTCACCCTCGATCCATGGGTTCTGGCGCCCGTCATGGGGCATCCGTCGTTGCCCCTTCCAATCACCTCCGCCAAGGCTGCCGCGGTCCACGTGACGCCCGAGACATTCGCCAATGCACGACGTCGATCCGCCGAGGATGGGCTGAAGGTACTGGGAGTGCGTTTTCACGGCGACACGATGTTCTGCAGAGCGTCGCGCTTCGCGACGCTGCGCCGCGAGCTCGGTGACGCTTTCGAGGGAATTGAGCTTCCCGCCGCGTCGGCAAAGCCTCAGCCCGAGCCGCCGCACAGTGTGCTGACCATCGGCCTCATCGATCGCGCGGGCGAGCCGACGCATGAGGCGGTGAGCGTATCCTGAGTTTCCTTTCGGAACGCCTGCGCTAACCGCGAATCCGATGCGGAGTCCTTCTCCTCACCCAAGGCGGGCCCGGCGGATAAGCGTTTCAAGCGGCCATCGCCGCAGTACGCCTCCCGTCTGAACCAAGCAGTTTGACAACTAAGCCCCCGTTTCGCTGGCGATGGCCCGCCGTCACCCCGCCTCGCAACCCTCCTACCACGCTGGTTG
>DAOTTM010000299.1:0-25410 GCA_034437915.1 Dehalococcoidia bacterium
TCACGTGCCCCCGTAGCTCAGAGGATAGAGCAGTGGTTTCCTAAACCATGTGCGCAGGTTCGATTCCCGCCGGGGGTACCACTTCCAGAGACGGGAAGGCCTCGTTGGAGAGCGTGGAGTGCTCCGGACCGCCGACGATGTTGTCCGCCGACTCGCCCTCGCCCTGAGCAGAAGGTCCGCCTTGGCGATGGCGTACGTCCCGGCGTTGATCTCCTGGCCGTAGAGGTGGGTGGCGACTTGCTTAGCGTGCGCCTCCGCGAGTCCCTGCAGCGTCTCTTCGGCGACGGTCAACATGCCGCCCGTGCCGTTTGGCAGGAAGATGAGGCTGGCCATGAGCTTCACGGAGAAGCCGTCGAGGTAGGCTTCGAAGTCCGCTTTGAGCTGCTGCGGGCTGGCGCGGTTGCGCAGGTCGCGCAGCGTGAACTTCGACGTGTTGCAGAAAGCCTGCCCGGCCGCCTGTCGGAGGGCCTGGTCCTGGTGGACAATCGTTGGCTGCATCGAGCGAGGCCTTGGTCTGGAGGACCGCTTCCTTCGTCGGCTCCAGGAGGGAGTCGAGACGCCGCAGGACGGTCATTGGCAGGATCACATCGCGGTACTTGCCCCGCACGTAGAGGTCACGGAGGACATCATCGACGATGCCCAGATGAAGTTGGCGATCCAGCTGAGTTGATTCGCCTCCACTTCACTGGCTCCTGGAGACGGTGCGAAGTCCGAAACTGTGCCGGGTGGTTGGGCCGTGCCCTGGTGATTGGAGTGAGTCAATCGTAAAGCGCCCATTCCGTAGCGTCCGCCCTTCGCTTCGTGGGCATTCTACATCAGGCGGAAGGGGCCGGGGCATCGCGGCACCAAACCGTATCTTGCAGCGTTCCCACCCCTTAAGGCGCCCAGGGCCGTCTATCGCGAGCCACCGTTAGCTGGGTATTATGGGAGTCAGCTGCTCTCGTAAAGAGCGAGGTCACCCCGGCCCTGCAAGCAATGCGACACAGGTGAAGCACCGACTGGAAGGTGGCCCGGTTGAAAGCGATTCGCAACGAAAGGGACAGGGCCGAGCCTCGCCTTCGCAGCTGGGCCTCCCTGGCCAAGAAGCTGCGCTCACGCGCATCGGATCCTCGCGCGTCCGAGTCCTGGCCGAAAGGGGAGTGGACAACGGAAAGTGCGACCCAGGATGATCCTCCGCTTCGCTCCGAGTTGTTCGGGGGCGACCAGATGGAGCGATACGGCGAAACGCTGGCCCTCTCCCACGAACTTGGGCGAGGCTCCTCCAACGATAAGCTCCTGGCGAGGCTCGAAGAGAACGAGGTCGTCCTGCGACGAGTGCGCCAGCAGCTCATCGACGCAGTCAATGCCGGTCGGACACCGACTCCGGCGGGCGAGTGGTTGCTGGACAACTTCTACCTTATCGAGGGACAGGTTCGCACTGCCCGGACGCTCCTACCCAGGGGATACGATCGCGGACTACCCCGGCTACGGGACAATGGAGCGGGCGTCCGCGAGCGCGTTTATGACATCGCGATCCAGGTTACCGCTCACGGCGACGGGCAGATTGATCCCGAGGTTCTTCACCGCTTCCTGGCTTCGTACCAGAAGACAACGCCACTGGATCTGGGCGAACTCTGGGCCGTTCCAATCATGTTCCGGCTGGCGTTGATCGAGAACCTTCGGCGCCTGAGTGCCCGCATAGCCGTACAGCTGCGCGTGAGAGAACTCGCCGAGACCTGGGCCGACAAGATGAGGGAGACGGCCGAGACCGACCCCACGCGCCTCGTGCTGGTGATTGCCGACCTGGCTCGCTCGAATCCGCCCATGGAGAGCTGGTTTGTCGCTGAGCTTGCGCGACGGCTTGAGGGGCAGGGGCCCGCACTTGCGTTGCCGTTGACCTGGATCGAGCTGCGACTCTCCCAATCGGGCCTTACGATCGAACAGTTGGTCCGGACGGAGACGAAGGCCCAGGCCGCCGACCAGATTTCCATCAGCAACAGCATCACGAGTCTTCGACTGCTCGAAGCCCTGGACTGGCGCGACTTCGTCGAGGCGCAGAGCCTGGTGGAGCGAGTCCTGCGAGAAGACCCGGCGGGCGTGTACGAGGACATGGATTTCGGCACTCGCGACCGGTACCGCCACGCTATCGAACGGATCGCCAAGAGGAGTCCCCTCTCCCAGGACGCGGTGGCCCGCAACGCAATAGGACTCGCTCAAGCCTCCACCGCTGAGTTGCCGGGCCATCGATCCGGGCACGTCGGCTTCTACCTCGTCGATGCAGGACGACCGCAACTCGAACGCATGGCCCACGTTCGGGTCCCGCGCGCCAGGTGGCTTCAGAGGGACCACGCCCATGTGCCGCTGCTCCTCTTCATCTCAATCATCTTCCTGCTTACCGCCGTCTTGAGCGGGATCGCTCTGGCCGTGGCGGTCAATACCGGTGCGAACGCGTGGGCAGTCTCTGTTATCGGTGTGGTCTCTGTTGTCGCGGCAATGCAGCTGGGCATGGCGTTGGTGAACTTGCTGGCCACCGCGCTTGTTCGGCCGGAGTCTCTCCCACGGATGGACTTCTCCAAGGGGATCCCGCTGGAATGCAGGACGCTCGTCGTCGTCCCGACGATGTTGACGAGCCCGGAGAGCATCGCCCGGCTCATCGAGGACCTGGAGGTTCGCTTCGTTGCCAACCGGGACAGGCATCTCCACTTCGGGTTGCTTACGGATTTCGGAGACGCAGGGGCAGAATCTCTTCCCGGTGACGCCAGACTCCTTGACCTGGCTCGCAAAGGAATCGATGACCTCAATGCGAAGTACTCGGAGCCGGCCAACTCGTTTTTCTTGTTCCACCGGCCACGCCTCTGGAATCGCTGGGACAAGCGTTGGATGGGCTATGAGCGAAAGCGGGGAAAGTTAGCGGACCTGAACGCCCTCCTTCGCGGTGTTAGCGACCGGTTCGCCATGGTGGTTGGAGACCGTCGCGTCCTCCCCGGCGTCCGCTACGTGATCACCCTCGACACGGACACACAACTTCCGCGGGACACCGCGCGCGTCCTCGTTGGGGCCATGGCTCACCCGCTCAATCGTCCGAGCTTCGACGAACGCAAGCGTCGCGTGGTCGAGGGGTACGGCGTCCTTCAGCCGCGGGTGACATCGACTCTCGAAAGCACAGGCCAGTCCCGATATGCGCGCTTGTTCGGGAATGAGGCAGGAATCGACCCATACACGCGGGCAGTCTCAGACGTTTACCAGGACCTCTTCGGTGAGGGTTCGTTCGTCGGCAAAGGCATCTACGACGTCGATGCCTTCGAGGCTGCTCTGAGGGACACGTTTCCCGAGAACCGAATCCTCAGTCACGACTTATTGGAAGGCTGTTACGCGCGCGCGGGACATCTCAGCGACGTACAGCTATACGAGCATCACCCTGCCACCTATCACGCCGATGTTAGCCGCCGCTATCGCTGGATTAGGGGCGACTGGCAGATCATGCAGTGGCTGCTGCCACGCGTCCCCGGATCGAAGGGTTCGCGCCGGGCGAACACGCTTTCCGCACTCTGCCGCTGGAAGATCGTTGACAACCTCCGTCGGAGCATGACGCCGACGGCGATGATGGCCCTGCTGATCGCCGGGTGGACGGGCACTTCGGCGCCCTGGGTCTGGAGCGCGGCTGTGCTCGGCACACTGGTGTTTCCCGCATTCGCCGCGTGTGTCTTCGGCGCTGTTCAAAAGCCGGACAATGTTCCCCTGGGGCAACACCTGGCCGACGTGTGGCGAACGGCTCGGCTGGACACCATCCAGGGCCTGTTTTCGCTCGCCTCCCTTCCGTACGAAGCTTCCTTCAGCGTTGAAGCCAGCCTCCGGACAATCTGGCGCATACTCGTTAGCCGAAGACGGCTCCTGGAGTGGAGAGCATCCGGCGCTAACCGCGAAATCAGGATCACTTTCGCCGGTTCATATCGTGCCATGTGGATTGGGCCGGTGGTGGCGGCGGCCATTGCTGCCTCCCTGTCGCCAGGATCGGCTGCCACACAAGCAACCGTCTTCCCGATCCTGCTGCTCTGGCTTGCCGGTCCGGGTTTCGCGTGGTGGATGGGGAAGCCGCTCACACTTCGCGAAGCCCGGCTCACCGCCGACCAGGTGACGTTTCTCCGGCGGACCGCTCGAAAGACATGGGCCTTCTTCGATGTCTTTGTGGGTGCGGATGACAACTGGCTCCCCCCGGATAACTACCAGGAGCAACCAGTCGAGGTCATCGCCCACCGGACCTCTCCGACGAACATCGGGCTCTCTCTTCTCGCCAATCTGACGGCGCACGATTTCGGCTACATTTCCGGTGGAGCGCTCATCGAGCGCACGGCCCTCGCGTTCCGCACCATGGAATCACTCGAACGCTACCACGGACACTTCTATAACTGGTACGAGACAAAGACTTTACGCCCGCTGCCACCCCTGTACATCTCGACCGTCGATAGCGGCAACCTCGCTGGTCACCTGCTCACGCTCGGACCAGGGCTTTTGGCGCTTTGCAGCGAACCGATCCTGGATGGCGGTGTATTCGAAGGGCTGAATGACACGCTTGGCATTCTCCTGGAGAGCCTCGGCCCGGCGATGCCTTCCGGGCTGGAACAACTGCGGATGGACTTGGCGGCTTCCGGCGGGTGCTCCCCGGCCAGTCTTGGGCAATCGTACTCGCAGCTGGTTCACGTGGCGGAATCCGCGGCGGCGCTCGCTGGCGGCCTGGAGGATGGCGAAGCGTTGGAGTGGGCGAACACCTTCGTGCGGCAATGCGAGGGCATCCTGGACGAAGTGCGGTATCTCGCCCCCTGGGTGTCGACGCCCGCTGTAATAAGCCCGTCCGCGGCCTTTCCCTTTTCGGGTATTCCCACGTTACGAGAACTGGCAAGTCTCGAATTCGGAAAGCTTGATGCTCTTGGTGCGGGAACGGACGACCTTCATCCGCTGCTCGCGCTCGCCAGCCAACGTGCGAAGGAGAGGATCGCGGTCATCGTTCTCCTGGCCCAGCAGTCTTGCGACCTGGCGGACATGGAGTATGACTTCCTCTTCGACGAATCGCGCCGGCTGCTTTCGATCGGTTACAACGCCACCGAGCACCACCGCGATCCAGGGTTCTATGACCTGCTGGCATCCGAAGTGCGGCTAGGCATCTTCGTGGCGATTGCGCAAGGCCGCCTGCCGCAAGAAGCCTGGTTCGCCCTTGGCCGCCCACTCACCACGGTTGGCGGTGAGGCAACCTTACTGTCGTGGAGCGGGTCGATGTTCGAATACTTGATGCCGCTCCTGGTAATGCCGACATTCGCCAACACGCTGCTCGACCAGACCTGCCGGGCAACAGTGCGGCGTCAGATTTCGTACGGTCGCCTCCGCGGGACCCCATGGGGCGTCTCGGAATCAGCTTACAATGCGGTCGACGTCCAACTTAACCACCAGTACCGCGCGTTCGGAGTACCGGGCCTGGGACTCAAACGTGGGCTGGCGGGCGACCTCGTCGTCGCGCCCTACGCCACCGCGCTCGCTCTCATGGTGGAGCCGGAGGCGGCATGCCTGAACCTCCAGCGCATGGCGGAAGCGGACTTCGGTGGACGCTATGGCTTCTATGACGCCATCGATTACACTGCCTCGCGGCTCTCGCACGACCGCACGCACGCCGTGGTGCAATCGTACATGGCTCATCACCAGGGAATGACGCTGCTCTCGCTCGCTCATCTGCTGCTGAACCGGCCGATGCAGAAGCGGTTCGAGTCCCATCCCTCGATCCAGGCAACCACGTTGCTGCTCCAGGAACGGGTCCCCAAGGCCCATGCGCTCTACTCACGCATTACTCAACATTCGCCCATGTCGGAAACGGTGGCCGTTGCGGCGGAACCAGTGCGCGTGTTCCGGCAGGCCGATACCAGCAGTCCCGAGGTCCATCTCCTTTCCAACGGCAGGTATCACGTGATGGTGACGAATGCTGGAGGGGGGTACAGCCGCTGGGGCGACCAGTCGATAACGCGCTGGCGCGAAGATACCACTCGTGACAATTGGGGTAGCTTTTGTTATGTCCGCGACGTCGATAGCGGCGCCTTCTGGTCCACCACTTACCAGCCAACATTGTCTGAACCGGATAGCTACGAAGTGGTGTTTTCCGAAGGACGCGCGGCCTTCCGCCGCAGAGATCACGGCCTGGAAACGCTTACCGAGGTCGCCGTCTCCACCGAAGACGATGTCGAACTCCGGCGGTCGAAGATTACGAACCTCTCGGACACTTCGCGCACCCTCGAAGTAACGAGCTACGCCGAGATCGTCCTCGCGAGTCCCGCCAGCGACGCTGTCCATCCGGCGTTCAGCAATCTCTTCGTACAGACCGAGATTGTGGACACGATACAGGCGGTGCTCTGCACCCGGCGTCCGCGATCACAAGGGGAGTTTCATCCGTACATGTTCACCGTGATGACTGTCCACGGCGCGGACAGCCTCGCGACATCTCACGAAACCGACCGCGCGCGGTTCATCGGCAGATCTTGCACCACTGCCGCTCCGCAAGCCATGAAGATTAGCGGCAGGCTCTCGAATACGCAGGGCGCCGTGCTTGATCCGATAGTTGCCACGAGGCATCGCTTCACCATCGCACCAGGAGAGACGGCGACGGTCGTTGCCGTCTCCGGGATCGCCGAAACGCGGGAACTGAGCCTCGAACTCGCTACAAAGTACCAGGACCAACACCTGGCCGATCGCATCTTCTTGCTCGCTGGCGCACACGGGCAGGCCGCGCTGCGCCAACTCAACGCGACGGAATCGGACGCACAGATGTACGCGGACCTCGCCAGTTCCATCATCTATGCGAGTTCCCTGCTCCGCGCCGACGCGAGCGTGCTCGCGCAGAATCGGCGCGGTCAGGCCGGCCTCTGGGGCTATGCCATTTCGGGCGATCTGCCCATCGTGCTGCTGCAAATTGGGGACGCAAAGAACGTCGACCTCGTCCGGCACCTTATCAAGGCACACGCGTATTGGCGTTTCAACGGCCTCGCGGTTGACCTTGTCATCCTCAACGAAGAACGGACCGGGTATCGCCATGCGTTACAGGATCAGATAACAGACTTGCTCGCGGTGGGCGCCCATGTGCCGCTCCCAGACCACGCGGGCGGCATCTTTTCGCAATCAACGGAGTTCATGTCCGAGGCCGATCGCGTGCTCCTTCAATCGTTCGCACGAGCGATTATCACGGATGAGCGCGGAACCCTCGCGGATCAGCTCGCTCGCCGGGCCACTATCGTCCGTCCCGCGCCTCGCCTGGACTCGTCGCGGACCCTTGCGGCACCGCAACGCCTTGACCTGCCTCCCACTCGCGATCTCATCTTTTACAACGGCCTCGGCGGCTTCACACCGGATGGCCGCGAGTACGTCATCGAAACCTTCCCCGGCAACGTGACCCCGGCCCCTTGGGCCAACGTCATCGCCAACCCTGAATTCGGATGCGTCGTATCAGAGAATGGCTCCGGCTACACCTGGAGTGAGAACGCGCACGAGTTCCGCCTGACCCCCTGGGGCAACGACCCGGTCACGGATGCCAGTGGAGAGGCCTTCTACTTGCGAGACGAGGAGAGCGGCGAATTCTGGTCTCCTACTCCCCTCCCCGCTCGAGGAACGACTCCATACGTCAGCAGGCATGGGTTCGGTTACAGCGTCTTCGAACACACGGAGCGCGGGATCCGTTCCGAACTCACGGTCTACGTTGCCCCGGATGCGCCCATCAAGTTCGCCGTTCTTAAGGTGTATAACGACTCCGGGCGAACGCGCCGTCTTTCGGCGACGGGTTACGTGGAATGGACCCTGGGAGACCTGCATCCAAAGTCCGCCATGCACGTGGTGACGGAGGTCGACCTCGATAGCGGCGTTTTGTACGCCCGCAATCCGAACAACAGCGACTTTCCGGATCGCGTTGCCTTCTTCGGCGCCGGCGAACAAAGTGTCACCTATACGGGCGATCGGACGGGATTCCTGGGCCGCAACCGTTCGACTGCCAACCCGGACGCAATGGGCCGGTCGCGGCTATCGGGAAGGGTCGGGGCGGGAATGGACCCCTGCGGCGCCATCCAGGTCCAGTTCGAACTTGCAAACGGATCGGAGCGCGAAGTCGTCTTCCGGCTTGGCGCCGGGAAGAACCGCGAGGACGCAAGTACGCTCGCCAGGCGCTTCAGCGGATCGTCCGCCGCGCGGGGAGCACTGGAAGCGACATGGCGGCTCTGGGAACGGACCCTGGGAGCCGTCCAGGTCGATACGCCCGACGCCGCCCTCAACCTGATGGCGAACGGGTGGCTGATGTACCAAACGATCGCCTGTCGCCTCTGGGCGCGCAGCGGCTATTACCAATCAGGAGGCGCCTTCGGGTTCCGCGACCAGCTGCAGGACGCAATGGCGACGGTGCACACAGAGCCAGCCCTGCTTCGCCAGCAATTGCTACTTGCGGCGAGCCGCCAGTTCGTGGAAGGCGACGTGCAGCACTGGTGGCATCCGCCTCTCGGTCGTGGAGTTCGCACGCAGTGTTCCGACGACTACCTCTGGCTGGCGCTGGCGGCCTGCAGATACGTCCGGACAACCGGAGATACCGGGGTGCTCCATGAGCAAGTTCACTTCCTCGAAGGCCGCGACTTGAAGCCGGGCGAGGACTCGTACTACGACCTCCCGGCGATCTCGGCACAGACGGCCAGCCTCTATGAACATTGCAAACGTGCCACCTTGAGGGGACTCCACTTCGGTGTACATGGACTCCCGCTGATGGGGACCGGCGATTGGAATGACGGCATGAACACCGTGGGCGCCGGGGGCAAGGGCGAAAGTGTTTGGCTCGGGTTCTTCCTCTATCACGTCCTCATGGAATTCTCGGAGATCGCTCGCCTGCACGGGGACGCCGATCACGCGGCGCGGTGCGAGGACGAAGCAGCCCGCCTGCGCACCAACCTCGATGCGAGCGGGTGGGATGGCGAGTGGTACCTCCGCGCCTTCTTCGATGACGGCACGCCACTGGGTTCGGCTAGCGGCGCTGAATGCCAGATAGACTCGATCTCGCAGAGTTGGTCGGTGCTTTCCGGCGCCGGGAACGCTGATCGCGCTCGCATGGCGATGGGCGCTGTGGAGCGCCGGCTGGTTCGCCGCGAAGACCAACTGGTCCAACTCCTCGACCCTCCATTCGATTCATCTTCACTGGAACCGGGATACATCAAGGGGTACGTACCGGGCGTGCGCGAAAACGGCGGCCAATATACGCACGCGGCGATCTGGGCGGCCATGGCGTTCGCCGAACTCGGTGACAGCGAACGCGCCTGGGAACTCCAGCGGATGATCAACCCCGTGAATCACGGCGGATCACCCGAGGCGATTCGAACCTACAAGGTCGAGCCCTTTGTGGTCGCGGCGGACGTCTACGCGGGGGCGCAGCATGCTGGACGGGGGGGATGGACCTGGTACACGGGTGCGGCCGGCTGGATGTACCGGCTCATTGTCGAATCGCTGCTCGGCCTCAGCCTCGAAGAGGATAGACTGCGGTTCGCCCCGTGCCTGCCCGCGGATTGGGACGGATACACGGTCCGCTACAGGTATCGAGAGACGCTCTACACAATAACGGTTCGACGTGCTGACGATGGTCACGGCCAGACACGGGTGGTCCTGGATGACTCGGAGCAACCTGACGCCTCTATGCCTCTCGTCGATGACCGCGCCCAGCATCACGTCGAAGTGAGCGTGGACAGCCCGGGCTCAGACGCCGAGATGTAGTTCCCTGGAGGGGGTTGCCACCGAGGTGAGAGGACTCGCTGGATGCGTGGGACGGGTCGGGGCATCCGCCTTACCGGCTTCGGTCCGCCACGATTGTTCCCTTCATTCTTGCGGCATCTGCATAAAGCACAGTGATCGGTCGCAACGGGGGAACGGCAGGAAATATATTCAGCGCGGCCAACACGATGGCATGAGCGTGCAGGGTCACGGTTCACTCCAGGTCTCGACGTGCTCGCGCAGGCTCTCCAGCGTCTCCTCCCCGCGTTCCGTGTGTCCGTAATCTGGAGCACCCCGCCCAGCCGTTCGAGGCGGGGGAGGAGGTTGTCGAGCGCCTCCCGGGAACAGGGGTGGAGCACATCGTCGCCGTCGAAGCGCAGTTTGGTGTTGGTTCTGT
Source organism: Dehalococcoidia bacterium (assembly GCA_034437915.1). GTDB lineage: Bacteria > Chloroflexota > Dehalococcoidia > Tepidiformales > Tepidiformaceae > JACRBT01. The sequence continues at coordinate 10,139 of DAOTTM010000299.1, forward strand.
TGTAAGCTCAATCCGTTCCGCGGCGTAGCGGGATAAGTGCCTTTGGCGGGTGTTCGTCAGCACCATTTCTGGTATTGTGCGCCTGTGCATCAGCCGAAGCTTCCGACGGCCACTACGCGATCTGGCAAATCGGACCCGGCATCAATCGAGCACCGTCGGCTCAATGGGACAGGACAGTCCAAAGCAGTCCCGTTCGACTCGCTAATGCCGGGTACTGGTCGCGGTTTCTCACGCGACCTGGTGCTCTCGCTTCAGAGAACGTTGGGAAACGGTGCGGTCACGAGGCTCCTCCAGGCCACAGGTCGCGTTGTCCAACGTGATGTCGGCTTTGAGTTTGAGGCCAGTCTTCGGACTGCTCGTCCCACGCCACCGCTCACGCCCCAAGAGAAATCGAACCGCAACTTGCTTCCAGAAACGAACACCAAGGCAGCAGTTCCGCGACTGCATGGTGGCGTCGGCGCGACCATGCAGTCGTTGGCTAAGTTCGACAAGATCGTGAAAGGGCCACACTACACGCTGGAGGCGGATGAGTCGTTCGCTGGTGGTTCGAACGGAGAGTTCGTGACGTCCCTTCCTGCCTTTCCTGAGACTAGCGCCGGGCGAGGGGCGCTAAAGTCAACCATGAAAGACATCACTGCCCTCGCCGCGCACCTTTCGAGACCGGCAGTACATGAGGCTTCGAGCCTCGTGGGCGTTGGCAAGGCGGCGCTAAACGCTCCAACAGACGCGTCCATAATCGCTGAATCTTTTGGCCCGCTACGGGCGAATCCTCAATCCACAGTAGCTATCAGCCTCGAGGCGATCCCGGCGCTCATCCAGGAGATGACAGCGAAACAGGTGACCGAGAGCGAAAAAGACTTCCGCAAACGCGAACCGGGTAAGAAAGCTCTGGGAGGTCAGCTGCTGGGGACCAATGCGTTGACGCCCGCGCCCGGCCAAGCTGACACCGGCTTGGCGACCTTCTCTGCGAACCCACCCGTGGGGCTTGCTCTGCCCCTTCCCCCGAACTTTGGGAGCGACAAGCTCACGGGACTACTCGGCGTCGTGGTGAGCTACCTCAAGTCGGCCGACACCGCGAACGCACAATCCTACGTCAAAGGCATCGCCCCCTTGATGGCGAGGACAAGTTTTTGGGCCATGTTTGAACGCCTCCCCGTGGCGGAGAAGACTTACTTGCGCCAGAACAACGGTGCACCCTTCGCGACGCTCGCGCTCGGTTCAGCCGGCGTCGCTGGCGCCGTTCCTGTGCTCCGCGGCGGCATTTCCACGCCGAACCCTGCTGATCGCTACAAACTCAGTGGAGTGACTCGCCAGCTCTGGCTGGAACAGATGACTCAGGGGGTCGACCTTCTTTCCACCGTTGGATTCGCCGCCCACTTCGGTGTCGCGCCGACCCACGCGGACGCCAAGGAATTCGAATCGATGGGCAAACTTGGGCCAAAGTTCGAGACTGTTGGGAAGGGCTCAGAGAATGGTGAGGACGCTGCACCGATTTTCGAGCTGCGACGGATGCAGAAGGACGTGCCCTACACCGATTGGCTTCCTCTCGCCCTCGGTGTGTTCGACTTTGTGAAGATGCTCAACAAAGGGAAGACTGGCCACTACAAGCCCAAGAAGCGATAAGGGCTGGCAGCAACCTCGTAGTAGGTGTCTCGAACCCGCTAAGCCCCACACCGACCTGACGGAAGGCGACGCATTCGCGCCTTGCCTCCCCACAGTCCCCTGGACGCAGATCTGGTTTACGCACGAGTCATGGCGGTTGGCACCGGACGCCGCCGGGCTGACACTGGTTGAACAGGGATCGATTGGCCCATCGCTCGAATCGAAAACAGCCGCTAGCGGACGTTGAAAGGAGCCAAGTGGACGAAGCCAAAATTGGTCCGAATCCAATTCCTAAACCATGTGCGCAGGTTCGATTCCCGCCGGGGGTGCCATCGTTGCGTCAACCCAGGACGGGGCGGCCAAGGGCCCGGATTTTGAGCTGAGAGATAACTGCGAGGGTATCGAAGCGCGAGTCCGCGTACCACGTTCCGCCCACGTTTCTGCCCGTGGAAATCACCGGGACGTCGATTCCCGGGATAACCAGCGGCGAAGGTATTGGTGGTTCGCCAGGAGGTTGAACGGGCGGTCGTGGATTTATGAATGCGAATCCGAAGATACGGTCTCCATGGTCTGGCTGAACATTGAACCTCCAACGAAGGAAGAAGGAATTCGCGTCAAGGAAGTGGTTGTTGCCGATCGGGTCAGCGAGGGCAACGGTCGATGGATCTGGGATTGGCATCCCGTAAAATGGCGCGCCGTCATCGATTTGCGCGACAATTGCTGTGGCAACTTCGGCGGCACCTGGCGCACCCAAGAAGAGGCCGGCAAGCGCTCCAACCAAACTGGGATGAGAATGTCGCATGGAAGGTCTCCTTCGAGTTGTCCGCCTGTCAATTATATGAAGCGTGTCTGGTCCGCTCCGCCATATCCAACGGGTAGCACCACCGAATTGGCAACCACGCCAGTGGCTGCGTCGCTGTCGATAACGAGCATGCCGGTGTTATCGGTGAATACTTTGTTGCGATCCGCACCGGGCGGGAAGGAGGATGTGTTCGATGCGACCGGTGGCGTGATGAGGAGTAGCGTCACGAGTCCGCCCTTGAATGGCGCCAAACGCCGAGCTTTGAGAGCCGGCAAAACTGCCCTGATGTTTGCGACGGCGCCGGACCGTTGGAGTCGACGGACGCTCAGTATTGCCTGGAAGCTATCATTCTTGCCGCACACCCATAATACGTCGATTGGAAAATCACGCAGTCGTTGGTCGCCTGGATGGAGCTTCCCGAGTGAAAGCAACAGCGCATCGACGAACCCGGATCGGACAACTTCAGCTGCGCTCCAGCGCTGTGCGTCTGTGGTTGGCCCCAGGGGAAGATAACTGAAGAACTTCGGGTTGGGGGGGCCGCCGAACCATTGTTGGCGAAGGTGCCATCGAACCGTCTCACGCCCATCCGCGATACCGACGGCGGTCGCCGCTGGTATCGAGATGTTCCCTTGCCAGGCAATGCCGGGCGTGTCTACAAGCGTGTTGACGAATCGGTCGAGTTCGACGTCGTCCGTTACTCGATGGAGCGGCGCCAACCTGTCAAGCAAACGCTGGCGATAGTGGGTCTTCTGCAAGAAGGTGTCGAGATCCCGGAAGACCGGACCCTTTTCAACCATTGTTGGCATCCAGTCCCAGCTCATGCCAGCTCCCCTTCGAGTTGCGCGTTGCGGATGAGCGTAAACTGCACCGACGCGAGACGCTTGTCAATGGGGCCTCTGTGACCAACTTCACACTACGACGTGGGCAGCCAGCTTCTCAGCCTGCCGAGGACATCCGGTAGAGTCGAACGCGTTCATCCAGGCCTTTTAGCGGGAACTGGCCGTGAAACGCGAAACGAAACGGCAGCCCGCTTGCGAGCATCCGCACCGGGTCGCTGACGAGCACTTCACCCGCCCCCGCGCGGGCGCAGATTCTCGCCGCAATCGTCACGGAAAGGCCGATCAGGTCATCGCCAAAATCGACGGGTTCGCCCGCGTGCAAGCCGATGCGGACCGGGACGCTTTCGGAATTTGGGTTCCGTTCGAGTTCCATGAAACGCGTCCGGATGCGAGCCGCGCAAGCAAGCGCTCCCGCGCATGTGGGGAAGCTCGCCATGACGCCGTCCCCCATCGTTTTCAGCGTCGATCCGCCATCCCTCGCAACTTCGGCCGCGATGATTGCGTGGTGGGTTTTGATGAGCCGGGCGTATGCGGCATCTCCCAGGGCGAGATTCGTCGATGTGGAGGCCACTCCGTCGGTGAACATGATGACGCGGAATCTTCCCGGGGCGAGGGATGGAAGCCCGGCCACCCCTGCTTCGAGTGGCAACAGTCCGTGCTTGGCGAGGTAAGCGTGGGCTGCTTCGGGGCTGTCTAGCCCGGCAAGGGCGAGGCCACGCCGGGTCCGCTCCACGGCTGCTGGGGACAACGTGAGCTGATCGCCGATGTCCGGCGTGTTTGCGCCACGGCTTATCTCCACGAGCAGGTCGAACTCCGCGCTGGAGAGTCCGCCCGGATAGAGGGGCTGGACGATCGGACGGTCAGCGCCAGCTTCGACAATCCTTCGGGCGAGCTTCGCAAGCACGTTCGCGCCGAGTTCTTCGAACGTTGCCAGTGCCTCGGTTGCGAGCTTCCGGGCACCGGCGGGGTCGTCCTGGACTAGCACCTGTGCACGGAGGAGGTCGCAGCGACCGGACTCGAGCGTCGCGGACACGGAACGCGCGATGGCGGCAGCCCGCTCCGCGTGGGCTGCCGCAGCGGACCTCTCACCACTCGCCAAGGCATCGATTGCTCGCAGACGAGCGACGCTCGTTCCAACCCCAGGCACGAACACCACCCCGCGTTCCTCGGCAGTCGCGAGAAGCTGCCGCGCCCCTTCGGGAGGCGGCGAGTCGGTCGCAAAGCTCCAGGCTTCGAGCGCCAATGCCACGCTTCGCAGGGCCTCCATTGTCTTGGGGAGCGGGCGCGACGGGGCTTCGCGGGTCGGCTGCTGGCCCACGGACGCATGGTCGCCGCGGTGAATGGCGTCAATCACGGGCCGGAGCGCCCCTGCTACCTCCGGCGCCCATTCCGCTAGCATTCCCACGGCATCGAGCGCATGCTCATGCCTCCCGACGAACGCCCGCGACAATGCGAGGGGAAGGAAGATTTCTGGCGCGGTCGGTCGCCAGTCCGTCCGTTGCATTTGCATGCGGCTACGTTGAACGTGGCGCTCGACAGAGTCGAAATCTCCGCGCAAGAGTGCCATCCCGCATGGCACTCCGAGGACGAAAGATCCCTGGCCCCATTTGCCGAGCGAAGCGAACGTTTCAGATGCTGTCGTGAAAGCATCGTTCGCTCGTTGGAACTCCCCAAGCAGGAAATACGCCGTTGGGAGATTGATGAGCGACTTGGTACTTTCCCAGGGGTCGGCGAGGTTGCTCGCGTTGAGTAGCGACTCTTCAAGCGCGGCAGCGGCGCGGCGCGGTTGCAGGGTACCCAGGCTTGTCGTACCCACCCCGAATCCCGTCTTCGCAATCAGTTCGGCGTCGCCGGATTCCTGCGCAAGTTTGAATGCGTGGTCCGCGAACACCACCGAGCGCGGGCTGCTGGCGTTGTAGAGCGCGCCCGCGTACTGGTAATCAACACGGGCGCGCGCTTCGACGCTGATCCCCCGCGCATCGCGAAGGAACGCCCGGCGCGCGCTGCGACACCGCGAAAGCGCACCCCGTCCTTCCGCCACGATTACCAGCGACATCCACCCCTCAAGGGCCTCGCCCCACTGTTCAACATCTCCCAGTTCTCGGAATCGCGCGGCGGCCTCACCGTATCGTTCCATGCACCGGCGCGGGTCGCTCGAATGGTAGTGGGCGACGGCGGTGGCGAGGATGTGGGCAGCCTGGTCTTCTGGCGCAAGCTGGGCGAACTCCCCGGCGTCGGCGATGGCGGCCTCGCCGTAGCGTGCGGATTCGCGCCACGCCTGTCGTTCGCCAGCGACGCGAGCGGCACGCAACGTGAAGCGCAGCCGCATCGCCGGGTCAGCCTGGTTCCCGGCGGCGACGAGATGGTGTGCCATGCGAAGGACGTAGGCGGCGTCGCTGTCGTCGTTGCGCGAAAGACGTTGAGCTATCTCGGCGTGTGTCCGCGTGCGCCGCCGCTCACTGAGCGTGTCGCGGAGGGCGGCGCGCAGGAGCGGATGGACGAAGCGCACGAGATCCGCGCCGACGGGTACGATGACGCGATGAGCCTCCGCGGAATCCAGGATGTCCAGGATGGTGGGTTCTGGCTTTCCGGTGGCGAGGGTTAGTTCCTCCACGGAAACGTCGTCTCCCAGGAGTGAGGCGATCGCAAGGACATCCCGGGTCTCCGCTGCCAGTTCCTCCACCCGAGCTTTGACCGTGGCTTCGAGTTCCGCTGGGACAGGCACCGTGACGAATTCCCGCGCACTGACGAGCATGCCCCGCTCTTCGCGCAGGGAGCCATCACGGACGAGCGCATCGACCGCCTCAATGGCGTGGAGCGGATTACCCTGCGTTGCAGCGTAGAGCGCTCCGAGCGGGCTCGCCGAACACGACCGATGCGTCGCCAGCCGAATGAGTTCGTGGAGTTCGGTTTCGGAAAGTCCTTCAAGCGCGAATGGATGGCAACGCGGCTCACGGCGAAGCCTGGCGATGCATCGAGCGAGCGCCTGGCTGTCCCCTGGGGGTCGATGCATCAAGACCATCGCCACCCGGACGGGTTCAACGCCGCCACGGTCGAGGAGGCCCAGCAAAAAGTCCCGGACGACTTCCAACTCTTCCTGTTCGGCCCAATGCAGGTCGTCGATCACCAGGACGAGGGGCTTTCGAGCGGCCAGCAACACGGTCGCCTCGATCAGCGCCTGCACGAGTTCGCCCCGTGAATCGGGGTGCACGTCCGTACCCGGGGACGTACCGAAGGCCACCTTCCGGAGCACGGCCGAGCGCGAGCCGAGCCTTTCGTCATCAAGAATCCCGTTTCGTTCGAGGTAAGGGACGATGGCGTTCGCGAACGGCAGGTAGGGGATGGACGACCCTTCGATGAAGCGCCCGGAGCAGACGCCAGAGCCGCGCTGTTCGGCGATATCGGCCACTTCGCGAGCGAGGCGTGACTTGCCGATGCCTGGCTCGCCCGAAAGCAGAACGAGCGCCGGCGTGCCCTTCTTGACGTCGTCGATTGTCGCCATCAGCTCGCGAATCGTCTCGGCTCGCCCAACGAAGGTCGCTGGGACGGATACTGTCAGTGCTCCGGTGGCGACCAAGGGAAGCCCCTTCGTTCGTGAGTGGACGAATTCTATCATCAGGGTCAAGCAAACCCGGCGGACGCGGCCAACGAATGGCGGGGATTGTGCGTTGCGTCCAATCGAGACCCCAACTCCAAGCGCTTCGACCGTTGGCGTCCGCCAGGACGGTTTACGCCGGACCCTCCTGGGTGTGCGCAACCCCGCCTGACGGTATGTTGAAAGGCATACCACTACGTCCAGCATCGGAGACAGCACATGACCACAGCCAGTTCGTCCACGGGACTCCAGATTCGTTCGCTTATCACCAAGGAGGGCTCACTGGAACTCTCCCTCGCCAGCGTGCCCACGCCCGAACCGAAGGCCGACGAGGTCGTCGTCCGCGTAGAGGCGGCGCCGCTGAACCCGTCCGACCTCGGGCTGCTGTTCGGGGGCGCGGACATGAGCCTGGCACAGGCGTCCGGTACAGCGGATAGCCCCGTTGTCACGGTGAAGATGTCCGAGGCGGTGATGCGGGCGATGGCCGGGCGCGTGGGCGAATCGATGCCGGTGGGCAACGAGGGCGCAGGCGTGGTCGTGGCGGCGGGTACGTCCGCGGCGGCGCAGGCGTTGCTCGGCACGACCGTGGGCATCCTCGGCGGCGCGATGTATTCGCAGTTCCGCACCATTAACGTCTCGCAGTGCCTCGTCTTGCCACCCGGCACGACCCCGGCGGACGGCGCTTCGTGCTTCGTCAATCCGCTCACCACGCTGGGCATGATTGGGACGATGCGGGCGGAGGGTTACACCGCCCTGGTGCACACGGCGGCCGCTTCGAACCTTGGCCAGATGCTGGTCAAGCTCTGCCTGGAGGATGGCGTCGCGCTCGTGAACATCGTGCGCAAGCCAGAACAGGCCGAGATCCTTCGCAACATCGGGGCGACGTACGTCTGCGATTCGAGTTCGGCGACGTTCATGGAGGACCTCATCGCGGCGCTCGTGGCCACGGGAGCGACGCTTGCCTTCGATGCCACCGGCGGCGGGCGGCTCGCCAGCCAGATCCTCACCGCCATGGAGGCAGCCGCCGTGCGCCAGATGAAGGAGTTCAGCCGCTATGGCTCGACCGTGCACAAGCAGGTGTACATTTACGGCGGGCTTGACCGTAACCCAACGGAGTTGATCCGCGCCTTTGGCATGTCATGGGGGCTCGGCGGCTGGTTGCTCACGCCCTTCCTGCAGAAGATCGGCGCGGCCGGCGCACAGAAGCTGCGGGAACGGGTGGCGGCGGAAGTGAAGACGACTTTCGCAAGCACGTACACCAAAGAGGTCTCGCTCGCCGAAGCGCTCCAGCTTTCGTCGATCGCGGTCTATGGCAAACAGGCGACGGGCGAAAAGTACCTGATCAACCCGAGTAGAAGTTAGGAAATAGGAAGTAGGAAATAGAAGCTTCCGCGCCCCGGCCAGACAACCTTTCTATTTTCTAACTCCTACCTCCTGTTTCCTGCTCCGGCTGCGTCTGTCCCCATTCGTTTGCATGACGTTTGAAACGAATGCCCCTGGCTGAAGCTGGATGGGGGCATTCGTTTTGTTATTCCATTACATAACGTTGCGGCCCTCACCCTCGGGTCCTCTCCCGACCGCCCTCACCCCCAACCCCTCTCCCGACCGAGCGGGAGAGGGGAGCAAGACTTGAGAGGAACCGTTCGTGCTGAGCCTGTCGAAGGATGAACACGCGCCGACGATCCCGCCCTCACCCCCCAGCCCCCTCTCCCGACTTCGCGGGCGAGGGGGAGCAAGGCCTGAGAGGAACCCGTTCGCCCTGAGCCTGTCGAAGGGTGAACACGACGCCGACGATCGCGCCCTCACCCCCAGTCCCTCTCCCGACCGTGCGGGAGAGGGGAGCAAGACTGGGCGCGCGGGCGAGTGTCGGAGTGGGGAGCGCCGGAGTGGGGAGTGCCGGAGTGGGGAGTGTCGGAGTGGGGAGGTGCCGGAGTGGGGAGTGCCGGAGTGGTTACGTATGGTTTCGCCGGCGCGATTCGTGCTCGATGGTTAACGAACCACGTTAGGCCCTCACCCCCCAGCCCCCTCTCCCGACCGTGCGGGCGAGGGGGAGCAAGGCCTGAGAGGAACCCGTTCGTCCTGAGCCTGTCGAAGGATGAACACGACGCCGACGATCGCGCCCTCACCCCCAGCCCCTCTCCCGACCGTGCGGGAGAGGGGGTCACTTCGTCGGTTTTCATCCTGTCGTTGACGTCGCGCCATGTTGGCTTCCCGGCTGCGCGGGCGAGGGGAGTCGGTCCTGGTCGATTTTCATCCTCTCGTTGGCGCCGCGCCATGTTGGCATCTCGACTTGGCGGGAGCGGGGGAGCACGCTCAGGCTAGTCAAACGGCGTGCTCACCCTTGGACAGTCTCAGGGCGAGCGGGGAGAGCAGGAAGACCGATGCTTGCGTGTCGGCGATGATTCCGGTTAGGGCTTGTCCGTAAATTACCGATGCACTCCCTGAATCTAACACAGGTTCGGACACAGAAGCGGTTATTGCCAGACAGTCCCTTAGCGGCGCTTCGGCCACGCCACGAACAGGGCAAGGCCCAGGCCAACGAGCATGAGTAGCGCCGGAAGCATCGGCAACCCGTTCGCAGGGGTGCGTTCCACGCGCAGGCCCGTCCCCGTGCCGGGCGCTGCTGGGGTGGCGGCAGGCCCCGGCGTACGCGCCCCAGCAGCGGCGTCCAGTGGTGTCGCCGTTGCCGTGGGCGACGGTGCGACCCTTGCTCCCGCAACGATGGTGGCAACGGTTGTCGGGATCGCGGTAGGGACCGTCGTCGGTGCAACGGCTGGCGGCTGGGGCGGCGTTTCCAGGACTTCACCGGGGCGCTCGATCGTCGGCGGCGTGATTACGATCGTATACGTCGCGTTCTCCAGCGCTGGCTGGAGGATGACGAGGAAGAGCGGACACGACCACGTAACGCCGGGCGGGATGGTGTACGTCAACGCCTGTCGAAATATGGTCGGCTCGCCCACCAGGATGCGCGAATCAGCGGCGGCGCCGGTGGCGTCGAAAGCGCGGCAGTTCGCGCGGATCGTGGCGTCGTTCGTCCCGCCCGCGAGCACGTCGAAGTCCGTGTCCTGGCAGCGCGTCCGGCCAGCGGGACAGGTCACCGTCGCCTCCGCAGTGAGGCCGCCGAGGTTCACGGCAAGCGGCGTTGTGCCCGTATTCGTGACGCCCAGGAAGAAGACGCAGCCGGCGTACGGGTAGCCGCCATCGAGTTTGACGCGCATGTCCGTCGGCGTGAAGCTTGCGGTGCAATCGACGATCTTCACCATCGGGCCGCCCTTGGCGGGGGAGAGGTCCGGCCCACCGTAGACGTAGGCCGCGAGCCCGACGGCGAGGCCCGTGGCGTCCAGCGAGACGATCTCATAGCCGATGCCGGGAGAGGTCGGCGACCCAGCCGCGCCGGATACGAACGAGGTCGTGTTCGCGCGCTGGTAGAGCGACCAGGTCCCCGAGAGCGTCGCCGCCTCGCTGCCGCGATAGGAAGCGAAGCCGAACGCGACCGACATCAACACGATGATCGCGACCGTGCCTGTGCGAATCCGCGACATCAGCGCCCACCCTCAGGTGTGCCTTTGTAGAAGCCCTCTTCGTAGGCGCTGAACGGCTTGTAGTTTTGAAGTCCCAAGAGGGCGCCGATGCCGGAAGTTGTTGGCCGGGTCGGCGACACGGTCGGCGTCGAACCTGGGACCGGAGTACTGCTCGGCGCAACCGGCGACGGCTTCGGCGCCGGCGGAACGGCGGGAACGTCGCTCGGCGCGACTTCGCAGACATCGCCGACGCCGTTACTGTTGCTATCGCTTTGGTTTGCGTTCACGACGATGAAGCAGTTATCGCGGAAGTTCAGGACACCGTCTCCGTCGCGGTCGCCGTTTTCGTCGATCGCCTTGTTGTAGGTTGGGCCAGTGCCGCAACCGGGGAGGCGCGGCACATACACGTACCCGGCGCTGTCCGGTGTGCTGCCTCCGCCCGCATGCCACTGCGCTTCGACCATCTCGATAGGCAGACCGGTTCCGGGCACAGTGAAGCTGAAGACGATGGCGTTGAATGGGCCTTTGCCCGCTCCGTCGCCGCCCCACTTCACGCGCATGTTGTTCGTTTGATCCTGGGGATCCCAGACGGATGGGCTCGGCTCCGTGTGCGCAAGGACGTTAGCCGTGGGACCGAAGCACACTGGCAACGCGAAGTACGAGACATCTTTGCATGCAGCCGAATTGGCGCCGCCTGTGACCGTATAGCTATAGGTGGACTTTGCCGGAGAGGCCGTCATAACAACGCCGGAGTACACGGCCGTGGGGATGCAACTCACCACTCTGCCCGGCGTAGTCGGGGTGCTGGTTGGCGTGTTCGTTGGCGTCGGCGTGAAATCTGTCTGGATGTTGGCATGCAACGTCAACTCTTGCGACCATAACGTGTTTGCTGGCTGTAGCGAAAGCATCGCCAGCGTCACCATCGAGAGTCCGAGCAGGCCCAGCAGGAACGCCGGTAACGCCAGGTGGCCGCGCCGAATCTGCTTCTTGGCGAATTTCCTTGCGTTCAGCCGAACGGACGGCCCCTGGCTGCACTTAGTCGTTGGCTGGAGTTCAAAGGTCGGCGATTTCGTCCGTTGCGGCTTCTGCCGCAAAAGCATCGTGACGCGCGCGCAGTCGTACGCAGGCTCTTCCTTCGCGGTTGTGACTTCTGGGCGGCCAGCGATGGACTTTCCGAGGCGCCTGAGCAGGGTTCTCATAGGAGCTTCCTCAACGCTTGCTGGAAGCGCAGCGGGATCCAGCCAACCCGCGGCACGCGACCGATATACCGCCCCATCAGTTGGTCGTCCGTCACGGGGAACATGTCGGTTGTGTTGTTGTTATCGCCTTTAAGGATGAACTCCCGTTCTCCATCCTTGCCCTGCTGAATGGCAACCACGCGGTGCATCACGCGTTGCGAGTTCGAGAGTTTGTAAAGCACGATCTCCCCAACCCGCACGCCATCGGCGTTGACCGGCCCCGCAAGCACGAGGTCACCGGGATAGATCAACGGCTCCATCGAGTGGCTCGGCACGAAGGCGGGGCGAAACCCGAAGAAACCGAAGCTGAACCAGAAGATGGCGAGCGCGACGACGGCGGTCATGACCCATGCGATAGAAGGGAGCTTCGGCTTGTACCACGGCCCGTGCGCCTGGGACTCTTCGCTTTCATCCTCGGTGGCGAACAGTCCTTCCGTGACCCAGAGGCCCATCGCGGGGCCCGCGACCCCGGCGAGCGCGATTGCCGTCCATGGAGCCACCGGGAGAAAGGGCGAATAGTAGGTGAAAAGGACCCCGGGGATTGTGATCAAGAGGCCGGCGCGAACCCCACCGTAGAGCGCGAAGAATCCCGCCAACAGGCCCGTCGCGGCAAGCGGTATGAACACCGAACCCCAGAACTCGAATTGTTCGCGCAGTCCGCCGCTTTCAAAGCGCGCTAGGGGCATCTGGATGGCCGCAAGCCCAAGGCTCGTGACTATAAGCGCAAGCGTAAGACGGTAGCGGCCCAGGTTGCGAAGGACCACGGCACGACCGAATTCCACGGCCACGATCGGCGCCGCGGCGAACAACGCGTTCGTGACCAGCCAACGCGGCTCGTGGGAGATCGGAGACGAGCCAAACTGCGTGACCATCCCAACCATCACCTGGAGCGAGACGAGAAAACAGCCGATCAGGCCAGCGATGATGAGCACCGTGCGGCGTTCGACCGTGCCCTCCATCGAACTCGGTTGCGAACGCCGGTAGAAGCGGAAGCCGATCGCGGCAGCGCCAATCCACCCGAACAACGCGATGAAGTAGGGGTTCCAGAGCGACCGGATCTTGCCCGGCGTGAATTCGAACTGCCACCAATTCGCCACAAGCAGAGAAGCAAGGATGGCGACACAGGCGGTAAGCGCGGGGCGCGAAGTGAGCGCGAGGAGGGAGCGCCGTTCCATCACTGCCATGCCAGTCTCCTTCCTCTTCTGATGGGCGGATGGCCATCCATCCGCGCGGCGATTGGGGCGTGGGCCATCATTCGGCCCGCGCCTTGGGCGAACTATCGGCTGGCCAACACCGGGCCATCGTGGGCAGGGTCATCGACTCCGCAGCCGAGCCAGCCGCTCTCGTTCCATTGGTTGACGCGCAGCTTGATCGTGACGTTGTAGTCAACGTGTTGTTCCGCCGACTGGTTGATGCCGATGAGCACGGACCCTTCTTTTTTCTCTCCGCCATGGAGCTGGCAGCCGCGAAGGTCGTTCATGCGGGCGTAGATGGGCGGACCCTTGGTGTCGGTTGGCGTTGCGCTCCCGAGGCTGCATAGAGTGCCGTCGCAGGTCCCGTCGATGGAGCTGCCGCCGGGCAGAGATGCCCGCAGCGCCTCCACTTCGAGGTGCCACGGCACGGTGCCGTTATTCAAAAGCTTGTACTTACAGAGGATTGCGAAGCCGGGATAGCCCTTCGCGACATTGAGATTGAAGGCGTATCCGTCGCTGCTTGCGCTTCCCGTGACGTTGGCGTTGTTCCCTGCCGACCCCGCCGGGTAGTCCGCTTCAGCCCAGCCGCTGGAGGGGCCGTCGTTATCGGAAAGTTGACTGCACGAGATGGAGGCGTCCACTTCGCCCGTCGTGAGCGATGCCGAGAGGGTAAGATCCTCGGACCAGAGGGTCGTGGCAACGGTCATCAACGCGGTCGCGAGGACAGCGCAGATCGCCAGGAATGTTGCCTTCTGTCCGATACTCTTCACGTGATCCGCGTCCTGGTAAGGTGGCGCCGGGTCCACGGGAACATGGACCCGGCTGGTTGTCGATTGCGCTACCTTCGATTGAAGGGGCTTACGGTGAGGACGGTCCGCCGGAGGCCGATTCGTTCCACTGGTGGCCGCGAATCGTAATGGCGAAATTGAACATTTGTCCCTCGACGTTCTTCTGCTTGAGGGTGATGCGGAGTTTGCAGAGCAGTTCGTCGCCTGAGTGCAATTGGATGGCGTTGCCCTTTCCGTCTTCCAGCTGAAGCCAGCCGGTCAACGTTCGGGAGCGTGTTTCTGCCTCATCGATGCGGCAGTCGCCTGACCATTCGAAGTTGAAGGACTCCCGGATCTCTTGCCAAGAGATGCTAGTGAGGTCGAGCGAAAGGTGTGCGGGCACGGTGCCGTCGTTGTGGATGTCGAAGTAGAACTCACAACCGGCGTACGGGTAAAGGTCGCCGAGGTACAGGTTGAGAGTGCTGTAGTCTTGGCCACCGGGTTGGTCGCCGTTCTTCGGATTGCCGTGGACATCAGCCGGGCGGATCGACTGTCGACAAATCGGCATTTTGTCCGCGACGCGTTCATAATCACTCAGCGGCTTGGCCTTACCGTCCCAATACCAGTTCTTGCCCTGATCCAGGGAAACGACTGGGCGGGCGCTCGTGGGGCAGTCCGTTGTCCCTGGATCAGGTGTTTGCTGCAGAGGCCCGGGTGCGCCATTTTCCTTGAACGGCTCTTCGCACGACCAATCGACGTCGAAGACGCCGGTCTTGATGTCTGCCTTGAGGGTGAGGTCTTCGTACCAGAGGGTGTAGGCGGCGCCGAGGAGGCCGAGGGCCACGACGGCAACCATCATAAGGACGCCAGTATGGCGAAATGCCTTACGCATGTTGAAATTCTCTCCTTGAGATGTGGGCGCGGGGCACACCGCTGTACACCCGGCAATTTCGGTTGGGGCGCGCGGAAGCCGCATCCGCCCAAACGGATATCCGTGGTCCTGTGGAAGGGTTTGTTCGCTCGTTTGCCCGGATCCGCGCTCCTTCCCGGGTCGTAAGGAAAAGGAAAGTAGGGCATTCCCCAATGGAATCCAGAGGGGCGATCCCTATGCTCATTCGAGGTAGCGATGCTACGCTGGAATGTGCAAGGGCAACCGATACCTTCTCCTTGCGACTGGGCCAGGCCTCGGCGGCAACCGGGACCTGGCTCTCCTTTTGTCTGGATTTGCGACCGCCTCTTGGGCGGGTATCCCGCAGAATGACAGAACGGTGGCTAACGAGTCAATACTTGGTGAAGAGCGATGACGCCGGAATGCGCGTGTAAACGCCGTGTAACTTGGCGCCATAACGGTTAGCGCGTGGTCAAGCGGTGTACCGGCCGGGATGCGTTGAACGTGGACGGTACATAATAGTTAACGCAAAGCCGCTTTTGTGAATCTTCGCTCGCCCGCCGGACAATGGATTTCGGGCGTGTTAGAAATTGGTATGAACGTCCACCGTAAGGGTATTTCCTAGGGTTTCGTCACAACGCCCTCACCCCCAGCCCCTCTCCCGACCGAGCGGGCGAGGGGGAAAGTCCGGACCTGTCAGTAGCGCGCGCGTGAGCAAGCGCTGGGATGCCAGGCTATTCGCCGCGCCTGGCATCGGCTCTACTCGATGCCGTCGAGGGGGATCGGATCGACGCCGATGAGGCCGTGCTTCGCCGAATAGCGTTCG
>DAOTTM010000300.1:0-8092 GCA_034437915.1 Dehalococcoidia bacterium
AGGAGCGTGTTGCCGATGGGCATGAGCGCGTTCTCCAGCCCGAAGCTCCCCACGCCGGGATCGCGGAAACACACCTCCAGGCCGAGCACCTCGCGGAACTGTTCGACCGCTGGTTCGAGCTTCGCCGCCACCAACGCCACCTGTCGCAATCGCAACCACATCTCCACACCTCTTGTGCCCACGTCCGGGCGCGCACACGGTAACACGAGATCCGAGATCCGAGATCCGAGATCCGAGAGCCGAGGCAGCGAGACCCGAGAGAATCCGTAGCCCGAGTCGTTGATGACGCTCAAGCGCAACGTCGCCGGGCGTGAACCCTCCCTGACGGTCGGGCTACGGAAGTGGTCGCCAGCGCGTCGTCCGTTCAGTAGGCTGGTGCTATGCAACCTCGCACCGGCATTCCCATCGCATACCTGATCACCTTTCGCTGTTACGGAACGTGGTTGCACGGGGACGAACGCGGATCGGTTTCGCGGCATGGGCAAACACTCGAGGGAGAGCCCGGTCTGACGCCCGGTACGCGGGAAGATGTCGAGCGAGCGTTTCTGCGGGCGCGACCGATGAGCCTGGGTGGCGTCGCAACGCGGCAAACGGTGTTGGATTCAATTCGCAAGGTTTGCACGCACCGTGACTGGTTCCTCGACGCGGTCAACGTCCGTACGAATCACGTCCACGTCCTGATTGGCGCGCCCCCCGAGGGCCCTTCAGTCGAACGAGTGATGAACGACTTCGAGGCATATTCCACGAGGGCTTTGCGCCGAGCGGGACTGGTCTCGGCTGATACGCCGTCGTGGTCGCGGCACGGGAGCACGAAGTATCTGTGGGACGACGATGCGGTAGCCGCGGCTCGGGCATACGTGTTGGCGGCCCAAGGAGAAGATCTGGGGGCTACGTACAGCCGCGACGGCGATCGGTAGTCGGCACTTCATGACCAATATCTGTAGCCCGACCGTCAGGGAGGGTTCGTCCCAGGCGACTGAACGGTCGACGAACAGCGCCGACCATCTAGCGCGGGCACCGGCGAACCCTCCCTGACGGTCGGGCTACGGAAGGCCGGGTCGTTGATAGCGCTCAAGAGCCTCGTCGCCTGGCGCGAACCCTCCCTGACGGTCGGGCTACGGAAGGCCGGGTCATCGGGGGCGCTCAAGAGCCTCGTCGCCTGGCGCGAACCCTTCCTGACGGTCGGGCTACGGAAGGCCGCGTCATCGGGGGCGCTCAAGAGACTCGTCGCCTGGCGTGAAGCGTCCCTGACGGTCGGGCTACGGACGGGTCGCGTCATCGGTCGAAGACCATCGCCGATTCAGGGCGAAGGGTTTCTGCTGTGAGCCTCGCCTACGCGACGAGGTACTTCTTGAACCACGCCAACGTCTGCGTCCATGCCCCCTGGGCGACGGTGGCGTTGTAATTCGCGCCCGTATCGTTGAAGAAGGCGTGGCCCGCGCCGTCCCAGATTTTGATCTCGAAGGGTTTGCCCGCAGCCGTGAGCCGGGCACGCACTTGCTCCGCCTGACCGGTCACGCGGGCGTCCGTGCCGCCATACATCACGAGGAATGCCGCCTGTGTCGCGCCGAGCTCTTCGAAACGTCGCACGGTGCCGTAATAGGGCACGGCGGCCTTGATGTCCTTGCTGGAGATGCCGAGTTCGAAGGCGTAGCCCCCGCCGAAGCAGAAACCGGTCACGCCGATCGCGGTCGATTGCACCGTGGCGTGCGCTTTCAGATAGGTCACAGCCGCCTGCATGTCCGCGGTCAGGTCGTCGGGGTTCGTGCTGCCAAGCCCGCCGGAGTTCGCGGCTGCGTCCGTCGCGCTCGTCCCGCCCTTGCGCGAGATGAGGTCGATGGCGAAGGCGACGAAACCCTCCTTCGCATAGCGCCGGGCGACATCGCGGAAGTGATCCGTGAGCCCGCGGTTTTCGTGGATGATCAGGACAGCGGGGGATTTCTTCGTGGCCGCGCCTTCGGGCAGGGCGAGATAGCCCTTGATATCGGAGGCCGGGCCTTTGAACGAGATGTCGCCGACAGCGCCGACTGCGACTGTCGGCGGCACGGGCGATGGGACGACCGTCGCGGGCACGAGTGTGTTCGCAGCCGCCGCGCCAGTTGGCGTGGCCTTGTCGCCAGTATCGTCGCCGCCGCATCCGAGGGCGGCGAGAACGGAGGCAGTGACGGGGATACTTCCCGTGATCAGCAAAGCGCGGCGGAGGAGGTCGCGGCGGCTCATCTTGCGCTCTTTGTATTCTTCCGCGAACTCTTCGATGAGGTACATCTGGTGGGCGTTGAGCGGCCTGGGCATACTGACATTGACCTACTTTCGTTCGATGCAGTGGCGAGCCGGGAGGGAAACGGCCAACATGTGAACTACGTTCGTTGCGGCGATCGAGGATGCGTGAGCTTTACGTGGGCTTACCGTTCGTCGATGAGCGGCTGGAGCTTTTGGCGGCGTTCCATAGAAGCCTGGGCATGGCGCATCCGCTCGGCGGCCACAGGGTCGTTCGGGTCGGCGTCGGCCGCGGCCCAACCGCGGCCCGCGTCACGCAAGCCACCATCCATGAGCAGATAGGACCCGGTCATGAACTCGGCATCTGGCCCGGAAAGGAACGCGATCAACCCCGCGATATCCGAGGGCCGACCGGAACGGCCGGCGGGGGTTCGGCTTTCAAGCGCCGTGCGAATCGGTCCGCCTTCGTCGCCCGCGAGGCCGTGGGCGAGGGGCGTATCGATGACGCCGGGGCCGATGGCGTTGACAGTGATGCCGTGCACGCCCAGTTCCTGTGCCCAGCCGCGCACCATCATGCGCACACCGACCTTCGTGGCCGAATACGACCAGGAGCCGGCGCCAGTGCTTTCGGCGGCCAACGACGAGATGCAGATGATACGGCCGCCGCTCCCTGCCTCCACCATGCGTTGGGCCGCCGCCTGGACGGTGAGGAAGACACCGGTGAGGTTGATATCGACCTGGTCCTGCCAGTCCTTCAGCGAGAGGTCAAGGACGCTTCCGCCGCGCGCGATGCCAGCGTTGGCGACGGCGATATCGAGCCGGCCCATCTCTTTCACGCAGCGGTTCGCGGCGTCCTGGACCTGCTCCTTCGAGGCGACGTTCGTCTTGACGATTAACGCGTCCCGTCCGAATTCACGCACGATCGAGGCGGTGTGCTCCGCGCCTTCGGTGTCGATATCGGCGATGCAAATATCCGCGCCTTCACGCGCCAGTCGTTCCGCGGTTCCCCGCCCGATGCCGGACCCGGCGCCGGTGATGAGCGCGACCTTGCCTTCGAGTGTCATTGTTCGTGCTCCTGCATCCGTTGGACTTTAGGCGGACTATACGCGGAGCGTGGGCTTGCCACACAAGAGCACATCCTAGGCTGTGACTTATGTTTTTGCACGCGCACGCCCGATGTACGTCCTGGCCACCGAACGCCACTCCTGAATGAAGTGCAAAGCCTGAACATCCCAGCGCTTGCTCCCGCGCGCGCTACGGATCGACGCTTTTCACACGCCCGAAAAGAACTGTTCGGTCTGGAAAGGCGCGATCGCGATCCATGCAAAAACATAAGCCGCACGCCGCATCCCAGAATCGGCAGCCCATGGTGCGCGCCGCCCGCTGTCCCGCCGCTTCCCGGGAGGTCGCGGTACTGAATGGTGTTCGTTTCGGGTCAGAGTTGCTCAGTAGGAGCGGGGGAGGCCGAGTTCGTGTTGGGCGATGAAGTTGAGCACCATCTCCTGGGTGATGGGGGCGATCTTCATGACGCGAACTTCGCGCCAATAGCGTTCGACATCGAATTCGCGGGCGTAGCCGAAGCCACCGTGAACCTGGAGGGCGCGGTCGGCGGCTTCGAAGCCCCATTCGGCGGCCAGGTATTTGGCCATGTTCGCCTCGGCGCCGCAGGGCTGGCCCTGGTCGTAGAGCCAGGCGGCCTTGCGGATGATGAGTTCGACCGCCGTGAGCTTGGCGTGCGAATCGGAAAGCGGGAACTGGATGCCCTGGTTCTGGCCGATGGGCCGACCGAAGACGATGCGCTCCTTGGCATAGGCTGTGGCCCGACGGAGGGCGACGCGCCCGGTGCCGAGGGCCTCGGCGGCGATGAGGATGCGCTCGGGGTTGAGGCCATCGAGCAGGTGTTGGAAGCCGCGCCCGACTTCGCCGACGACGTCGCGGGCATCGACGGGGAGGTCGTCATAGAAGACCTCGTTGGAATCGACGGCGTGGCGTCCGAGCTTTTCGATTTCGCGGATGGTGACGTACTTCGGGTCGAGATCGGCGAGGAAGAGGGTCATGCCGTCGGTGCGGCGGGCGGAATCAGCGAGGGGCGTCGTGCGCGCGAGGAGGAGGACTTTGGAGGACTCCTTCGCCTTGGAGGTCCAGACCTTCTGGCCGCGAACGAGGTAGTTGTCGCCATCGCGGCGGGCGAAGGTGGTTATCGAGGGCGTGTCGGAGCCGGCGTTGGGTTCGGTGATGCCGAACGCGACGTGGAGACGGCCAGCGGCGGCCTCGGGGAGGATGCGCTGTTTGAGTTCGGCGCTGCCGTGGCGGACAACGGGATTGAGCCCAAAGATCGTGAGGTGGAGGGCGGTGGCGCCGTTCATGGCCGCGCCGGACGCTGCCACTTCTTCGAGGAGGATCGAGGCTTCGGTTATGCCGAGTCCGGCGCCGCCGTATTCGGGCGGGATGGCGACGCCGAGCCAACCGGCCTCGGCGAAGGCGTTGTAGAAATCCCAGGGGAATTCGTGGTCCTTGTCGCAGCGGCGCCAGTAGGCGTCATCGAAGCGAGCCGCGAGGGCGCGGGCCTGGGTGCGGATCTGTTGCTGTTGCTCGGTGGGTTCGAAATCCATTGGGCACGCCTCCACCGGAGACGGTAGCGGGGGAGGGCGAGAGGGACAACCGGGCCGCTGGGTCGGCAGTGTCCAACGAGGCAAGGAAATGAGGTGACGGTGTCGTCGAAGAAGCTTCGGCGCTTCAACCACGAAGGCACCGTTCAACCACGCCGAGGGTTTCGCAAAATGCTAACCATCCCAGCGCTTGGTTACGCGCGCGCTACGGACTGCGGGTCGGTCCTTCGAGGCGGGCGAGCTCGTGGCGCCAGGCGGTTTCCCCGTTGAAGGCGGCGCCAAGGTCGGGAAGGAGGGCGGGATCTTCGGGGCGGAAGGTCAACGAGGGTGCCACCGGCGTTCACGATGGCGCGGGAGAGCTGGGCGAGGGTGAGCTAGCGCGGGATCGGGCGCGGCACCGCGTCCGGCGGCGGGACGAGACCGAGGCGGGACGCGCGGACGGCGGCCTGGACGCGGTTGGTGGCATCGAGTTTGCGGAGGATGTTGGAGACGTGGACGCTGGCGGTCTTGGGGCTGATGCCGAGTTGGATGGCGATTTGCCCGTTGGAGCTGCCGCGAACGACGAGGCGGAGGACATCCAGTTCACGGATTGTGAGCACGGGAACATCCGGATGGGGAGGGCTGGGCAGCTTGTGGTTCGCGTTTCCCAGATCGTGGATCCCGGCGTTTCGCATGAGGCCAATGATGTCATCTTGGAGGAGGACGGCGCCGATCTCGCGGCAGATAGCGAGGGCGGCGTGGAGGTGGCGAGTGGCGCACTCGCGGGCCGTTCTGGGGGATGCAGCGCGGGCCGTGAGGATCGCGAACGCGGTTCGGTAGCGGGCGTAGGCGGCATGGTAGGGCCTGGGGAGCGCTTCCCAACGCAGAGCGAGATCTTCCCAGACGGCGGGGGCATCGTCGCCGAGGAGGCGTTGCCGCTCGGCGTGGGCCTGTTCGATGAACATGCCGAGGTCCTCGATGCGCCAGCGGCCGGGGGCTTCATCGAGGCAGGACTGTAGGGTAGCTATCCAGCCATCCGTGAGTGCGAGGGCCTCGCGGTCGTTGGCGGGTCCGCCACATGTACAGTCGGCTTCGAGGCCGATAGCAAAGGCGGTGGCTTCCCCGCAGAAGGCAACAATGTGGCCCCGCGCTGCGGCGAGCGCTTCGGACACGGCGGCGCGAGCGGAGTCGCGGTCGTTGGCGGCGCGTGCGAGTTCAACGCGCGTGAGCGTGTAACCACCAATAAGGTTTACCACGCCACTGGGGCCGAACATCGGGGCGGCGCGAGCAAGCCAATGACGAGCGGTGTCCAGGTCGCCCGTGCGGACCATCGCGGGACCCCATGCATCGACGGTGAGGTCGGCCCAGCGCTCGAACGCGTCGTCGCCCAGGCGTTCACGAAGCAGCCGAAAGCGGTCGAGGGCTTCCACAAAGCGCGAGAGCCGCACGAACGACCGGGCAACGAACGACTCGCAGTTGATGCCCTCGACAGGGCCAAGTCCCCGCTCGAACATCCGGTCGCAGTGGAGCACGCCTTCCGTGACATTCTCTTCGTGGAGGCCCACAAGCTGCCGGATACGAGGCCCGTCGAACGGAGCCCCCTCAAGGAAATTCTCGATGTCCGGGATTTGTCCGCCGGTTGCGCGGAGCCACGCCCAGCCGGTTCGGAGGACGGGCAATTCGGGTGCGCCGGCTCTGCGGACGAGGGCCGAGGCCCGCTCGAGGGCGACCCGCGCTTCGCCTTCGCAGCCGAAGTTGGACAGGACCATGATAGAGAAGGCAGACAACAACGTTACTTCCGCATTCACGTTCACGCTCTCGTCGAGTGCTTCGACGCACTCCCGCAACAACGGGAGGACGTTGGAGAAGGTGGCCGGGTCGGTGGCGTAGAAATAGGCCCAACTCAAGCGCCAGAGCAGGATAGCTCTCTGGCTGCTGGTAAGGGATTGATCGCCCGCGAGCGTCGCCTCGATCAGCCGGGCGGCGGCAACGAACCGGCGGCGTGCTGCATAGCCACCTCGGCGTAGCTCACCAGCGCGAGGCGCCCGTGCCAATCGGTCAAGGCCAAGCTGGTGACGTCGGGGCGATCGGATTGCGGGAGTTGGTCCCACAGTGAAAGGGCGCGTTCAAACTGGTCGGCGGCCTCGGGCCACGCACCACCGCGACGTGCCCGCTGACCAGCTTCGATACTGGCGGCGAGTGCCTTGGGACGGTCGCCAGCTTCGAACCAGTGGCGCGCGATCTCGCCAAGGCGGGCGGGCTCGTGCCGTTCCAGCTCTTCGGCCAGGCGTCCGTGGAGGAGGGCGAGACGCCCAGGCTGGATACGGCTTTCGACGGCCTCGCGAATGAGGGGATGGCGGAATGTGTACGTCATCCCCCGCGCCTCAAGGAAGCCTCGTTCGCAGAGTTCATCGAGGGCGGCGGCGAGTTTCAGCGGCGACTGCGCGGTGATTCCAGCGAGGGTGTCCCTCGCCACGGTGGTCTCCAGCGAAGCTGCCTCCGCGACCAGCACGGCAGCGGCGCTGAGGGTATCGAGGCGGGCGAGGACGACGTCTTGCACACCCTGCGGCAAGACGCCGGAGGGACTCGCGAGTAGCTCTTCGAGCAGGAAGGCGTTGCCACCGGAGCGGTCGAACACGTCTTCGAAGTGTGATGCATGAAGCTCGCCGACAATGGCCGTGGCGACGCAACGCGCTTCGTCACGGTCGAACGTGCACAGTCGGAACTGTTCGGGGCTGACTTGTCGATGAACGGCGGCGAGCACGGGGCAAGAGGGGATGCCCACGATTGACCTCGTCCGCACGGTAACAGCCGAGGACGACGGCGGGCACGCTTTGGAGACCCTGGGCAAGGGTTGCGAAGAGCGTGCGCGACGACTCATCGGCCCAATGCAGGTCATCATAGATCACCAGGAGGGGGCGGATAACGGCCATCCGTTGGAAGAGATCGCGAGCGAGATGAACAACGGAACCACCGTCGCGGCCGTCGGCGATTGTGGGAGCGGTGATTCGCTGGATCGCCTTCCAGGCAGGGCGCTCCAATTCAGACGGAGCGAGATCGGCGAGGAACCGGCGAATGGCGGGCGCCATCTCATGAAGGGCGGCGAACGGGCGGGCTTCGGCGCCAAACTCGTCGCAGCTACCGCGGAATACGGACCAGCCTTCCGCGCCGGCACTAGCCGCTATTTCGGCGGCGAAACGCGTCTTGCCAACGCCGGCTTCGCCGGAAACGAGGACGGCCACGCCCTCGCCTCGCTCCGCAGCCACGCGTCGAAGCTCGGCCATCCG
>DAOTTM010000301.1:0-12125 GCA_034437915.1 Dehalococcoidia bacterium
TTCGGCAGGTTGTCGCGCGTGAACCACTGGGCGTCCACGATTTCCGACTCCTGGCAACTGATCTCGCCGCCAACGTAGTCCGCGTGGAAGCCGAGCATGAGCGAGTTCGGGAAGGGCCAGGGCTGGCTGCCGAAGTAGCGGATGTTCGTGATATCGACGCCCACCTCCTCCTTCACTTCGCGCGCGACGCACTGTTCGAGCGATTCGCCTGGCTCGACGAAGCCCGCAAGCGCGCTGTAGATGGGCGCGCCGAACGTCCGCCCACGCGCGAGCAACGCCTCGTCGCCCTTCGTCACGACCGTGATCGTGGCCGGGGAGAGACGGGGGAAGTTCAGCAACCCGCAGGCGGCGCACTTTCTCGCGCGCTCGCGACGGGCGAGCTCGGTCTGTTCGCCACAACGGCCGCAGAAACGGTGCGTGCGGTGCCACTCCGCGATCTGCACGGCGCGGCCCGCCAGCGTCCACACGGTCTCGGGCATCTTCGTGTAGAGGGAGCGCAACTGTTCGAACGACGTGCCATCGGGGCCATCGCCCTGGCTATCGATGCCCGCAGCCCAGACGGGGACATCATCGAGCACGCCGAGGAAGTGCTCGTGGTCCACGCGTAGGCCAAGTTCCTGGGGGTGTCGCACGAGCGGCAGGCGTCGCCCCTCGCCATCGACGTGAGTGAGGATGGTGTTCTGGCCAACGACGAACCACCACCCCTGCCGCCCCTCCATCTCCATGGGCGGCTCCACCATCGATTCGAACTGAAGTGTCACACCGTAGTCATTCGTATCCATGCCCGGATTCTACGGGTTCGCGGCCAAGCGTGGAGATGCGGGCCGGGCACGCGGTAGCATGAGTGCAATTCCCGGGGAGGAGCACTCAATGGACGAGATCATATTCGTGGTGACCGAAGCCCCGGAGGGCGGTTACACGGCCAGCGCGCTGGGTGAATCGATCTTCACCGAGGCGGATGATGCCGTGTCCCTCAGGGAACAAGTGCGGGATGCCGTTCGCTGTCATTTTGACGAAGGCAAAGGGCCGCGAATCATTCGTTTGCATTCGTGCGTGACGACGTCATTGCTGTATGACGCGTTTGCCACGTGACCTTTCGGGCGAGGCGCTGGCCAGGGCACTGTTCCGCCTTATGAGACGACCGTTGGGGACGCCCGCGAAGTCAACCTTCAGCTTCCGCAGCAATTGTGCCGTCGCTCGGCAGTGGCATCTGGACAGACGCGGCCGAACCGGCGGTGGACCACAACAGATCCGGGGTTGTGATCGGAAAAGGCATTCGCCCGTCGGCGCGCAGCATTTTCTTATCCATGGTGTGAACGACTACGGCTCCGAGGTGCTTCGCCGTGGCAAGGTGGATAGCGTCTGACGGCTGGATGCTCCATCCCTCGATCTTGGATGCCCGCACGATCCGTCTCGCCTCAACGGCAATAGCCTCATATGGCTCCGCGAGTAAGATGGCTCGAGATGACCAGAATCGCTCAATCGCCATTGCAGCTTCCGCCGACCAGTTCAGCTGTTGCTTCTCTGCCTCCGTGTACGCTACCTCAGCTATGGCCAGTGTGGACGTTATCAGCTCCACCGAACTATCCGGGTCGGCGCTATTCGCCAGCAACCGCTCAAGCGTAGGGAGCCACTCCGGAGTGCCCTCGATGTAATGGAGGATGACGCAAGAATCCCAGTAGATCCGCCGCTCCTCACTCGGCATCGCGTACCGCTCTGATCCGGTCCTCAGGCGAAGGCTCGCCAACCATCCGTGGAAGCACGCCGCGAGCGGTCTGGTAGTCAGTTTGATCAGTCTCGGGAATCGTCTGAATGCGCTGTACCTTGCGCACCGTGACAGGAGCGCCGTTCACGCGATCACGCGTGACGTATCCCTCGACAGCCGCTCTGCGACCCCAAATGCCGCGCATGGACTCACGGTCTTGTTCTCGTAGGTAGCAAGACACCGGTCGCCCACTGAGCGTCTCATATAGGACGAACCGCAAACCGCGTGTCTCTGTCAGTGTTTGCACACGACCCTCAACCAATCCGTAGGCGGATCGGTGAAGTGCGACGGGCACCGCGCCGACTGGCGTCTGGCGTAGCTCCGCGTCGTCGTTCGCGGTAATAAAACGCACTACAGGGACTTTCTCTCCGGGCAGATTCGCCAGGCGAAGGGCCGGTTTGGCTACGCTCTCAGGGAACGGCACGGGCAACCGCTGCTCGAGGTGCTTGCCGACCAATGCGTAGGCTTCAATGACCTTATAGACGTTCTCTGACCGGGAAGCACGGGAATGGCCCCGAACGGTTGCGACGGCGCTGCTGTAATTCAGGTCGGCGATCGTCCACTCAATCGCATCGTTTGGACTGACCTCGTTGGAAAGCGCGTCAACCAGTTGGTTAAAGGCGGCCAATGCCTGCACGAACAGGCCGAACGGAACAGCATCGCCGCCGAGATTCAAAGTCAGCGTGTCGTCGGTCATCCAGCCCTCCTCGTACAGACTTGGTCCGCCCCGTGCTTTCACCAGTTTAGCCTATCCTCAATGTACAGCGCCGAAGCTCAATGACATGGCAGCACAACACAAACGCCCCGCCCTCACCGCCATGGGGGCGGGGCGTTGGCGAGAGGCGGGCGGCGCCGGCGCTGCGGAGGAGAGGGACAGCACCGGCGCGGCGCCCGCTGGCTGAAACTCGGAACTCGGAACTCGGAACTCGGAACTCGGAACTCGGTTCTTCCTCCTCCTACGGCCGGACGCCCGTGAGCTTCGACAGCTTGAGCGTGTTGAACATCGCCAGGCTGGCATACCACTTCACGCGCACGCGGCTCGCGTTCTTCGTCTCCAGGCTGCCTACGCGTTCGACTTCGAGACCGCCCGCCGAGGTGAGTCCCGCGACGCGGCCATCGCCGAACTGCATCCCGTAGATCGTGCTGCAATCCGTGTTCGTGCCCACGGTCTTGGCGTCGCTGATGAAGTCGTTGATGCCGATCGGCACGCCATCGTAGAACTGCAACATCTGGCCGAACTCGTCGCGGTCCGCCTCCAGGAAGGAACCGACGGTCCGCGCCAGGACGTTCAGGCTGCGACGCGTGCGGCGGCTCATGAGCAAGAGGTCGGGCTTGCCCCCACGCATCTTGTCGATCAGCTCGTCGAGCTTGTCGAGCGAAAGCGTCGCGCCGTTCGTGCCCATGCTCACCGTCTGCCCGGCGACCGTGAGCTTGTCGATGCCATCGAAGCTCTTCACGTTGACGGACGAGTCGCCGTTCACGAAGGTGTCGTCGAACAGGCGCTGGACGGCGTTCGCCTTGAGCTGGACGACGGCCGCCTCCAGGTCCTGGATGTTCGAACGCGTGGTCTTGAGGAAGTTGTCCACGTCCGCGTCGCCGCCCATCACCTTGAGCGTCGCCGTGACCTGCGTGAAGGTCGGCGTGTCCTCCGTCCACGTGTCGCCGACATCGTAGAAGGCGGCCGTGGGGGAGGCGTTTTCGCGGTTGTAGGTGAGTCCGTTGCCCGTGATTTCGATGAACGGCAGGCGCTGGAGGATGGGACTTTCCAGCGCCATGGTTTCGATGACGCCCGTGCGCAGGACATCGTTGCTGAGTTTGCTCGCTTCGACGAGGGTGATTGCCATGTGCTTGCGGGGACCTCCCTGTTTCGGTTGTCCCCACTGTTAGGCCGCGATGAGGCGACCTCCAAGGGGCGCTTGGCAGAGGGAAGGACTAAGGACTCGGGACTGAGGCCTTGGTCGGCTCGGTTCGCGCCGCGGCGTGATTCTCTCGGATCTCGGATCTCGGAACTTTTCTGTATACTCCCCAGCCAACAGGCTACTCAGAACTCCAGAGCTGAGAACCCAGAACTTTCGTGGAGGCAGCAATGCGCGAATTCGATGGACGGGTGGCGGTGGTCACGGGGGCGGCCAGCGGCATGGGCAAGGCGTTCGCCGAACGCTTCGCCCTTGAGGGCATGAAGGTCGTCCTCGCCGATTTCGAAAAGGACGCCCTCGACAAGGCCGTCCTCGAATTCAAGCAGCGCGAGTTCGATGTCGTCGGCGTCCTCGCCGATGTCTCCTCGGCGGCGGCGGTGGAAAAGCTGGCGGACGAAGCCTTCGCGACCTATGGCAAGGTCCACATCCTCTGCAACAACGCCGGCGTAGTGACCGATGCTGAGCTCGGACGCCTTGGCTTCGAGGGCAAAGCCGACCTCTGGGAGCAGCCGCTAAGCGACTGGCAGTGGACCTTCGGCGTCAACTTCTGGGGCGTGGTGCATGGCATCCGCGCCTTCGTTCCGCGCATGCTCGCCCAGGACGAACCGGGCCACATCGTCAGCACTTCATCGATTGCCGGGCTGACGTCCGGCGCGGGGCTGCCCATCTACGGCGCATCAAAACACGCCGTCGTCCGCATCTCGGAGGCGTTGCACCTGCAGCTCGCCGAGCGCGATTCAAAGATCAAGGTCTCCGTGCTCTGCCCGGGTGGTGTGCGCACGCGCATCGCCCTCGCCAGCCGGAATCGTCCCGACGACCTCCAGGAGGGCGAGCGGCCCGCGCGCGCCGAACTCGAATCGCGCGAAGAACGCTGGGCGAACCAGACCGGCGAACGGGGCATGGAACCCGCGGAGGTCGCCACCCGCGTCCTCGCCGCCATCCGCGATGAGCAGTTCTATATCCTCACGCACGATGAATATGACGGGCGCATCCGTGAGCGCATGGAAGCGATCCTCGGCCGCCGCAACCCCGGCACGGCGGCGTTCTAAAGGACTTGGGACTCGGCGTGCACCCCTAGGCACGGCCCTCCCTGGCCCGGAGCGGACGCCGCGAACGCTTGCCACGCCCGAGCCCATCGATGAATCGCCTGGCCTGAGCGCGTTTATCCTTCGCGATGGCGTCGTCTACCACACGTACTCCTGTTACGCGCGGGGCCTTGATGGCTTCAATGCCGCCTACCAACTCCTCGACCTCGCGCCGATGGGCCGCGATCAGCAGGCTCTTGAATGGCCGATGGCGTGGCTTCGCCGTCACGACGAATACGGGCGGCCATAAGGGGAGGAAAAGCGCTCAGCGTGTGGCCCCCCTACCATGAGCGAATGGTCATGCGCCGCACGAAGATCGTCTGCACACTCGGGCCCGCATCGCTCCACCCGGAGACGATCGAGGCCATGATCCGCGCGGGTATGGATGTCGCCCGCCTCAACACGAGCCACGGCACCCTCGACGAGCACGCCCATTCCGCCGCGCTGGTGCGCGAAATGGCCGCCCGCGTGGGCAGACCGATCGGCGTGCTGATGGACCTCGGCGGGCCGAAGTTGCGCACCGGCGCCACCGCCGATGGCATGCCACTCCTCCTCGTGAAGGGCGATGCCGTGCGCGTGACCGGTCTCTCCGCTGCCCCGGCCGCGGGCACCCTGACGATCGACTACCCCCACCTCACGAGCGATGTCGCGCCCGGCGAACATGTCCTTATAGACGACGGCAATGTCGAGCTCGCCGTGGAATCCGTGCGCGAAGACCGCCTGGAGTGCCGCGTCATCCATGGAGGCACGCTCAAGCCCGGCCGCGGCGTCACCTTCCCCCATTCGAACCTGACCCTGAAGGCGCTCACAGCGCGCGATCGCCAGGCGATCGCGGCCGGCGTGCGTGCGGGGGTTGACCTCTTCGCCCTCAGCTTTGTGGGCGATGCGAGCGACATCATCGAGACGCGCGACCTCATTGCCTCGCTTGGGGCCAACATCCCGATCATCGCCAAGATCGAACGTCGCCGCGCCATCGAAAACCTCGACGCTATCCTCGCCGAGGCGGATGGCGCAATGGTGGCGCGCGGGGACCTCGGCGTGGAACTGCCCCCAGAAGACGTGCCCGTACAGCAACGCCGCATCATCGCCGCCGCATCGCGCAACATGATCCCCGTGATTACGGCGACGCAGATGCTCGAATCGATGGTCAACAGTCCCCGGCCCACGCGCGCCGAAAGCAGCGATGTTGCGAACGCCACCTGGGACCTCTCCGACGCCCTGATGTTGAGCGAGGAGACGGCGGTGGGCCAGTATCCGATCGAGGCCGTCGCCATGATGGACCGCATCATCCGCCGCGCTGAGGAGTTCGCCGGGCCGGATATCGCACCCGTGACCAACGACTCCGGAGATGACCATTCCTACGTCGTCGCGCTGGCAGCCCGCCGCATCGTCGAATCCGACCCCAACATGCGCGCAATCGTCTGCTTTACGCGCAGCGGGTACACGGCCTTTCTCCTGAGCAAGGTGCACCCATCGACACCCATCATCGCCGTCACGCCGGACGAATCCGTGTGTCGCCGCCTGGCCCTGGCCCGCTCCGTCATCCCCGTCCTCGGCCCCCTCGTCGATACGTCGGAGAAGATGTTGCGGATGGTGGACGAAGTGCTCGTGCAGGGGCAACACATGGCCGAGGGCGAAGAGGTGGTCGTGGTCGCGAGTCTCCCCGTGCAGGCCGTGGGCACAACGAACTTCCTGAAGCTCCACCGCATTGGCGAGTTGAGTGGCGAGTTCTGAGTTCTCATGCTGAGGAGTCGCAACCCGAGCCCGCGTATCCGTAGCCCCGTGGATCCGTAGCCCGCGCGTAAGCAAGGGTTGCGCCGTGCCCTGACACCATGTCCGGCGTGCGGTCGCTGCCCCGGCCGCCCGAGGGCAGTTGGGAGAAATTCCCAACTGCGCCAAGAAGTTGGGAGCGAAGGGCCGATTTCTCCCAACGGATAAGACGCCTATGCAGTTATACGCTTGGGAGAAATTCCCAACTCCACGCGCCACTTGGGAGACCACACCCGTATACTCCCAAGTGACGTGCGTAAGGAAGAGTTTCAGGCCAACGCTCCTGGCCACCTCGTCTCCATCGGCGAGGACGAATATAGCTTCGTCCCGGACGACCTTCCGCCCTCACTGGCATCCTCCTGGCGATTGCTGAATCTGAACGAACGCGCGAATCGCGCACTCGGGGAACTGGTCGGCCAGGCGAGACTCGTCGCCAACGAGACGCTTGTTGTCGGCCCGCTGCTCACACGCGAAGCAGTTGATAGCAACCGCATCGAGGGCACTTACACGCTCGTCGAGGATGTGCTCCTTCAGCGCGCCACTGGCCCAGCGCGTGACGAAGAGCGTGCCGCCTCGAACACGGAAGTCCTTCGCTACATGGAAACGCTCGACGCAGCTACGGCGATGATCCGCGACAGCCAACCTGTCAGCGCTTTCCTCCTGCGGACGATGCACGAAAACCTCCTGCGGGGCACGCGCGGAGAGCAGAAGAGTCCCGGGCGTTTTCGCACACGGCTCGTCGGCATCGGGCGGGAGGGTCAAGACGCAAAGACGGCCGCATTTGTGCCGCCCCCGCCTGAACGTGTCCCAGCGGCAATCGACAACCTCGTGACCTTTCTCGAGGGAGAGCCGGAATACGGGCACTTGATCGCCATGGCGATCGCGCATTACCAGTTCGAAACGATCCATCCCTTCGAGGATGGCAACGGACGGGCTGGGTCGCTTGCTGATCCCCGTCTACCTGCTCGCGCGGGGCGTTATTGATCGTCCCTTGCTCTACCTCAGCCCGTACTTCGAAGCGACGCGGGACGACTACATCCGGTTCCTCAAGCGAGTGAGCACACACGGCGATTGGCAGACATGGGTCGAATACGTGCTGATTGGCGTCGAAGCGCAGGCGATCGAAGCGCGCAAGCGGGTGGATCGCTTACTGGAACTTCATGACCGGTATCGCGAGCGCGTTCGCGCCGGGGCTCGGTCCCAGTCGGCGCTTTCGGCGGTGGACATCGTCATGGAGCGCGTCTATGTCACGGCCAAGGATGTCGCGGACTACATCAAGCGTGACCACAAGACGGCACGCTCCGCCCTCGAAACGCTCAGCGCTCTCGGGATCGTTCAGCCGCTCTCGACCGGGTATCCGCAACGCTGGGCCGCCTTTGAACTCCAGGACCTCATCTATAAAGACTGAGGCCACGTAGGTAGACCATTTTTCCACCCCAGCAGTGGTGGGACTTTTGAGAAATTAAAATCCTCGACCGCCAGATTTGAGAAACCTGCCCGTTTCTCAAAAGTAGTGCGCGATCCAACTGCCCCACCGTAACCTACCCCGCGAGGTTGTCCGGGGTCATGCGGAAGCCGGCGACCTTGCGGAACTCGCGAAAGCCGACGCGTGCGGCCGAGCGCTGGGAGGCCTCGTTCTTCGAATCACAGGTCCACGCGGGGAGAACGCCGCGCTCTTCGCACTGGTCGAAAAAGGCGAACGCGGCGGCGGCGGCAAGGCCCTTCTGACGGTGAGCCGCGTCCGTGCCGATCTCCATCTCCGCCTCGATCGCGCCCGGGAACCCGGCGATGGCGCAGACCGTGCAGATCGTGACAAGCACCTCTCCGTGGAGTATCCCGATCCCGAAGGCCTTCTCGGCGAACGCCCTCGCCCCGCCCCAGATGCGCACGACCCACGGGTCCAGCCCCGGCCCCCAGCTCGCCGCCAATCCTTCATCAAGCGGGACGATGCGATACCCGGCGGGAAGAACTGGTTGTGGCGTTGGGCGAGGTTCCAAGTGGAATTCATCGCGCGATCCCTCCTCCTTAAAGAAGGGGCGAAGGGCGGACACCCACGCCGGCGCGGTGCACCACAATCCCGTCGGTTCCGCGGTCATCCAGGGCTTCGCCATCAGCTCCGGCAGGAACGGGGCCACGAGGTCTGGCCGCGCTTCGCCCAGGGCAAACGCGAAGCCGGAGTGATTGAAAGCGAGCGCGGACTTTGGCGTCGAAAGATCATCGACGAATACACTCCCCGGCTGGGAACCGTCGATAATCGCGTGGACGAACGCCATGTGCCCCGCCTCCTCGTGGGCCGGGACAAGCGGGCGGATGCGTTCGAGGTGCGGCGCGGTCAGTTCGTGCACCGGGATAGTGTAGTAGCCAGCCCATAGCACGCGACATTTCGTAGCCCCCGTCGGGTGACCGGCAAAGGCTCGCTTGAAACATGAGTGATTCCGCTCGCCCTGAGTCGTCGATGGTCTTTGGCCACAACCAGGATGCAACGCTGCTTCAGAGCAGAGTCACCGTCCGTAGCGCGACCGTCAGCGAGCGCGGGGATGCCAGGCATCGCACACTCGTTCGCCCAGTTGCCTGGCGCCCAGCTCACTGCCGGCGTTGTTTCAGAGCAGCCTGTCGAAGGGTGAGCACGCTGTTCGAACAGCGTCGCGCTGCCCATCCATGCTTCGACCGTTCGACAGGCTCACGGTCAGTACGAACGGGTGCGTAGTTCTCCGGGCGACAATCACGAAGAAATACACATTTCTTGTCATCATGCCCCCCGAAGAATGGCGAATTCTTGGGATGCGGAGGAACGCCCGCCAACCGTACGCTCCGGGTATACCGGTTGGTCCCGAGTGGACCGGCCACCGAAGGAGCCAGCTATGTACCACCCGGTCGCCGTTGGACCTCTCGCTGAGACGCGAGGGCGTATCGGTTCCGCGCTACAGGGCGCCCTTATGGTCACGCTGTTGGCCGCCCTGGGAATCGGCCTGGTCTTCTCCTGGCCACACCGCGGTTCGCCCACGGCCAATGCTGGGACGGGCGAGGCGTCGGCGGTCCAGCGCCAGGTCCCGGCGGTCATTGTTTCCGTGCAGCCGCCGGTCGTCGTACTGCTTGTATCCTCCGAGGAAGAGGCCCGGGCGTTGCGCGAACTCTTGCAGGCTGGCAGCCTTGTGTACGGTTCGAACGCGGAAACACCGCCATTCGAGGTCGAAGTGATCCCGGCGGACGCCAATGCCACAAGCCTCGCCTCGCAGGACATCCACCTCAGCGGAGTCTGCGCCACGATGGACTGCCCCCGCCTCCTCCACGTCGATCTTCGCGGCGTCCGCACTGCAAAGTAACGTGCGTTCCGCCAGGGAAGCCTTTCAGGAGGAATCCCGACACCCGTCAGCGCTTCCTTCATTCGTGAAGGCTGAACCCGGATGGCGGATCTTCCTTCGGAAGATGATGACGATGAGGGGCGCTGGGATTGCCGGATTCTCCAGGAACCGAGCAGCCTTGGATTCAGGAGGGTGCGTATGAGCGGCGAAACACTGTTGGGATTCCCGTAGGGGATCCATGCCGGTATCCAGCGGGAAGCGGGAGGGGTTCTCCGTGGGGGCTGCGCCGCCGGTGGGGTTCCACCGGTGAATCCCTACACTCGCGAGGGGAATCCGGCAGGGAAGCCCGACACATTCCCTACACCTCTCGTGAACGATGAACGGGCGCGTGTTCATGTTTCGACTGGCTCAGCACGAACGGTACTTCTCGAGGCTCGCGGTCTGGAAAGACTCGGTTCGGAGCAGTCATTCCCCAGCCGTGACCACAACCCGCTTCCGTGGGTACCCTGAGGCGATGACGCTTCGTACCTTCCTTTTCCTCGCTGTCCTTTTCGCCCTCCCAACCTTGTCAGCCTGCGGTGGGGACGAGCCGAAACCTCCTGCCACTGTCCCGAGCGGGGCAGGAACAGCGCAACCTGCCCTTCAAGCCCTCACGATCGACATCGACTCCCAGTCACGGGTCACGATGCAGGCGCCGGAAGGGGCGACCTCGACGCCGTTCGAAAACGGACACCGCGTGAAGGCCGGCGACGGTTTCCAACTCGACCTCACTGCTGGTCCGCCGAGCGTCGATGTCACGCGGAAGGATGTCCAGGCCAACGCAAGTGTGTTCAAGCGCTTCGTCGCGGAGGACCCGGCGGGGCTGCTCTGGGAGAACCTCGTGGAGGGCAAGCTGCAGTATCACTTCTACGTCGCCGTCTCGGCCCTGCGCGGTTTCGCCTGCGAAGACACGAAAGGGCAGACCTTCACGGAAGCCCAGGCGCGCTTGATGTACCAGTCTTGCCGCACGATCGCCCCTTCCGCCGTGCCAAGGTAGGACCGAGGAGTTTCACGCGGAGACGCGGAGAACGCGGAGCGGAAGGTCTTAACGCAGGGCCCGCGTCGGAGGCTGACCGTTGGCAGTGCCGTTGGCGTCGACGCCAGGACCTCTGTGCCCGGGGGGCCACGCCGCGAATCCCTGGCGCTTGCGGACACCGCCCGGGTGCCCGCTCGCCGGGCGTCCGAACACACGCCGGGGGTGAGGGGAGAAGGCGGTCCATCACTCCTGGCCGGCGCTGGGCCAACACGGAGGTTGGCGTTCCCGGCCTTCGGCGCGCACCCCGGCGATGGTCGAACAGCGAACGCATGGTAGCCGTGGCCCCCGGCCAGGGGCGGCCGTGGCTACAAGTCCGCTGCACGCTGACGACTGCCGGACAAAGCCAAAATGGTCGCCGTGGCCGCCGGACACGGCGGTCCGTGACTACGGGTTCGCATGCTCGTGTCGATGCTTAACCTGCGTGCGCCACGATGGATGCGTGGACGCTCGGAGGTATGCGATGGCTTTGATGACTGCTCTTGGGATCGTGGCGCCGCTGGTGTTGGTGGCCGTGGCGGCGATTGTTGGCGATGGCTGCGCCGAATGCACGGGGCGAAAGCCGGTTCAGGCGAAGGCGAGCGCGCCGAAGGGGACGTAGTTCGCGGCGGCATCGGCGAAGGTGGCGTTCGCGGGAAGAGGGTAGGCGGTTGCCTGCTGTTTGAGACCGGTGACCGCGAGCACGTTCGCGGCCGCGCCTGCACCGGCATAACGCCGGAACTGGGCGAGCACGCCGTCCGTCGCGACGCCGAGGAAGTAGCGCCCCCGGGCGAGCGCGATGGGCGTGCCCGGCGTGTACGTCTTGATACCCACGGCGTTCGTGGAGATCGCGCCAGAACTCGCGCCGAGTTTCGCACCCGCAGCGCTGTACAGCCCGACCTCGGCGTTACCCACGCCCGCCGCCACGATTTCGAAGTAGAGCGAGGTCACGCTGACCGCCTGGTCGACTTCGAAGGGCGTGAAGATGGCGCGGTTGGCGGCGGGCCAGACGGCGCCCGCGGGGTCGGTCGTGCCGTCGTAGCGCAGGGCGAGCGGCCAGCGGGAGATGTCGGGGACGGCGAGGCGGAGGGGGACCTGGGCTACCACGTCGGCATATGCTCCATTCGCGGAATCGTAGATGGCGGTGAGGACGAAATCCCCCGGGTGGTTGTGGTCGCCGGTATCGATGATCGCGCGGCGGCCGGCGGAGATCTGGGCCGAGTCCAGCCCCCGCGC
>DAOTTM010000302.1:0-3211 GCA_034437915.1 Dehalococcoidia bacterium
GACTGAGCCGCAGGCGAGGGAGGCGTCGTCGGGTGCATTGCGTCGTTATGCGGGGTCTTCCTCGCCATCGAAGAATGGTTTGCTTTGATGAGTACCGCAGGACTCGAGGCATCGGAAGCCGCGGTCAAAGCCCGTCTCGACCCCTTGAAGGCCCGATCGATTCCTCCAACCGGCACATCGCTCAGTCGCAGCTCGGGGCCGAACTCCTCAGGCTCTGGTCGCCACAGGTCACCCACGAAGCGCTTGCATTGTATTTGACGTGCCAATACTCGGCCGCGGAATCGTCGTTGCAGACGTGGGTGCCTGACGTGGTCCCGTACGAAGTGCCACATCCGCCGGCATTGCCACTTGAAAAGTTATCCATGCCGAGGAATGGCTGCGTCGGTGGAGAAAGGTTCGTGCGCCCGCTCCATGTCTTGGGGCAACCCGACGACGATGTCATCGACGGATCGCTTGCACTCCGGCCGTGGTTGTTGGTGTTGACGGTGATGAGAAGTGAATTGCCCGCGGAATTGTAGGTCCGCACTTGCACCGCGGAGTGTTGGCCGAATGACCAGCAACATGTTGCTTTGCGGATGTCGGCCCGATGCTGGTAGGTGACAACGCTTAGCGGAATGCTCTCCGAGGCCGCCGGGCCAACAGGCCAACTATCGTCTGATGTGTCGGCTCGAGGAATCGTGGTTCCCTCGCTCTCGAGAGTCTGTATGTCAACGAGTGTTCGCCTCACGGCATCCGAGAAGCTTGGAGTCGGCTCGCCAGTGATGAGTTTTCCATGAAACGTTTCGTCGTCCAGTGCGTCATGGGCAAGGTTACGAAGGGCGGACAGGTGCCAGTGGAAGAGCGGCGCGACGCGCTGGTCCGCCTCCAGCAGACTGGCGGCTTCGAGAGCGATGTCGAGGTCGACCCGCCGCCCATCAAGCAAGACGCCACTTGGTGCGATGCGGAAGGCATCGGCCCAGTCGCCAGGGAGGAGGTCGCCGCCGACTTCGGCGAGGACCGGGCTGCCGTTCTGGTCTGTGACGAGAAGGTTCACCTCGAAGGGAGGGTCGATGACCAGATCTCCGAACCACCCGTCGACACGAGGTGGGCCGCGCAACAAGTGCACTGTAATGCTTGTCTCCCCCTGCTGAATCTCTGCAGTGAGTTGCACATCGTCCGAAACCAGCGTTACGACGCGAGTCGGCTTCTCCATCGGGTCTTCCACGATGCTGGCGGCGCATCCGCTCACGCCCGCCGCACACACAATCACTGCGCACTTCCAAAATCGAGACATCGACATCATAGACCTCCATGAACGTTAGATCGGGGGCGGAGCTCCGCGAAACCTGCGGTGCCCAAAGTAGAAGGTAATCTCCACGGTTCGAACATGGCGCGCAGGAATGATCTTCGCGACGACACGACGTCCGATGCTGCCGGGGGGCTGCCAAGGCGGGGTCCGCAGAGGTCGTCCTCTTTGCCGCGCCGCGATCGTCCTCCGCATAACGGTTTGGCCATCACCCGTCGGCGCGCGAGCGAGCCGAAGGCGAGCGACCGCGCCGGTCGGGTGCATGGCCTCGTTAGACGCCCAGGGCAAGAGCGTTCTCGATTCGTTCGTCATTCTCGGTAAAGAGTTCCTCCTTCGAGCGGCGCTTCGGGTCCGTCTGGGATCGATTCTTGATGTATGACGGGTGAAGCAACTTTGCGACGCGGCAGTCGTGCGGCGCGTATGCTCGAAGCTCACGCTCAGCTGCGCCGCCAAAGCAGAACGCGAGGCGAGGCGCGAATATCTTGAGTTCCCGCTTCAGGTGCCGCTCGGCACAGTGCTCCGCGACTGCTGACGCGCCTGTGGTGCCGTCCCCGTCGGTTCCCTCCCTCCATCGGCATTTGACGACGTTCGTGATGTAGACGTTGAGGAGCTCGTGGCGCTGCATCAGATAGGCGAAGTATCGGCCGTAATGGTCGCTGTCATCAACGATATCACGGATGCGATTCGGCCAGGCGTCCCCGCTGGGCGTCCAGTAGTAGTGGTTGACCGGCGGCTTCTTCCTGAAGGTCCGAAACCGAATGATGCCACCATTCTGGTACCGCTCGTCGGAGCCTGGGTTTTCCAAAAGGAACAGCACGGGTGCCGTCACACCCGGGCCCGTTCTACTCAGCGGGCCTAGGATCGCCACGAAGTCGGAGGAGTCACAGCCGTGGCTCATCAGGTCCAAGGAGCCGCCGGCTGCCTTGAGGGTGCCGGACTCCTCGCAGTCGACGCAGTAGCCACGACACGGCAGTGGGTCCGCGTAGCGGTTCTGCACCGGCGGCTGGCCGCCGTAGTCGATGAGTTCCCGGAAGTTGAGCTCGCGAAGCGCTGCGCTCTTCATATGGGCGCTCCTGGGCGTCTGGACGTCGGACCTATGGGAGGGTCCTTGTCTGCGTCCTCGTCTCCTTCGGTGTGGCGGCAGTCTTTGATCGAGTACTCGTCGAAGACGTCCTCGGCGACAGCATACGGCGGTTCCGCAAGCCACGACTCGTCATCTGCGACTGTTCGCGTTGTCGTCGTCCCTCCCGGTCGGGAGGTGGTGACGACCTCGTGGGGCTCAAGGCAGATGGCGCCCACGACGCGAGAGCCGACGTCGGTGCAGCGCCATTGGCGGCCGCCACACCAGAACTGCAGCCCGATGTGAAACTCATCATGCCTCATGTGTTTGCGCGTCTAACGGCTTGGGGCTGAGCCGCCGGGGCCCGACCGAGCCGAAGGCGAGAGAGGGGCGCGGTCGGCCTCCAGCCCCTTGTTGGGCGAGGGTTGGAGCATCTCACGTTCGCGACAGAGCCTTGGAAAGGCGTCATTTGCGCATCCGCCCAACGGCTCTAAATTCAGCCGCGACCACCGACATGAGAGAGCGTCTCCATGTAGCACGGGCCGGAGCGAGGCGGCGAGCGAGGCGAGCCTCCGAGCGAGGCCCAGAGATGATGTCGCGAGTGGCCCGGCCGGTGTTCGCCGGCTGCATACAGAGAAGCTCCCGCAAGGGTGCAGTCTGTGGCGCGCGCCCCGCTTCTTGTTCGAACGGCGGCCTCCGCGGGTTGCGGCCCCAAAATAGGCGCTCCGCCCTTCTTAGAACAGCACGACGCATGCTAGCTTCAGGTCTTCCAAGGAAAATGGAGGCAAGCTACCTCTTCTCGCTCGTCGAGCCCACGACAGGTCACACGCATTTCACAGCTCATAGTCTGGACCGCAGCATACCAG
>DAOTTM010000303.1:0-9405 GCA_034437915.1 Dehalococcoidia bacterium
GGTGGGCGTCAAAGTTTTGCGTGCGCCTTGTCCTGGTTCGATTTTCACGTCGTTCCGCCTGTCACCCCCGTTCGTCCTGCGCCTGTCGAAGGATGAACACGCCGCTGTCCATGGTTCGACAGTGACCGGCCCTTCGACAGGCTCAGGGCGAACGGAACCCAGCACGTGCCGTGCAAACCCTGACGCCCGTCCAGTGCTTACAGAATGCCCATGATCTCCATGAGACCGCGCGCGACAACGAGATGGTTACCCACGCGGCGATCCAACGCCTGGTTCTCCTGGCCCATCTCCACGAGCACGGGGGTGAGTCCGGGAACGTGCCCGCCGATGCTGAGCGAACTTCGCCCGCGGTTCGCCTGGCCCGGCGCGGGGGTTGAATCCGGGCGCCGAAACGCGTTTCCATCGCGGACGATCATCTGTTCGCGCGCCGAAACCTGCGGGTTTACGCGTTCCGCCAACGCCTTCGCGAGTTCGCCCTGGCGGGGCCCGACTCCCGACGTGATGGTCTGGCCGAGCGCGCCCGTGCCGCCGCCTACCGGGTATTCGGCGTAGAACGCCCATGACTCGTGCATGTCCAGCAAGACATCGACCTTGAATTCGCGCGCCGTGTCGATGATCTCGGCGGCCATTCGCTCCATCGCGAAGGCGCTGTTCGGGTCGCCGGGATAGAGGCGGTTGAGATCGCCGATCTCCTCCCAGGTGCGCACGAAAGAGGCGATGGCGGTGATGTTCGCGCGCGGAACGACGATCAGGTCGCCCGCCGAAGGTTCCCAAGCGGCCACGATCTCGGCGGCCGTCCAACCCCCTGGTTCGTTACCATGGACGCCGCCGAGCACCATCACTACAGGCCCCCGCACGCCGCTCGATCGCACGCTCACCGGCGTCTGCCAGGGTGTCCCCGCCATCAGGGTGCGCGCTTCGATGCCCTTCGCCCGCACGGGGATGGGCGTTGGCGTGGGGGCCGTCGTCGCCTGGCGGACGGGCACCCGCGTGGGCGTATCGGCCGGGCCATCCCCCGCGAGCATGGGCGTCGTCACGCGTTCGCCGGGACTCGTCGCCTTGCCCGAAGTACAGGCCGCAGCCGCCAGGCTGCCAAGGGCGGCGAGAAACAGCCGTCGAGAGAACTGACGCATGGATTCGATTCTACGCCGTGCTTCGAAAAGAATCCGGGAGGCCCCCCCTGTGGCGCGCTCGGCGTCGCATTGGCCGAAGGCCTGTCACTGGGCGAGACGGTGCGTTTCGGGCAAGCGGCGGGAGCGATCGCGGTTACGCGCCCGGGCGCCGCTCCCTCCCTCCCATCGCGCGCTCAGGTCGAAGCCCTGGTTCGCGTCCCGAGTTAACCCTGCGCCGAAGCGCAGCCTCGCCTACGATACCTGGATGCTTTCCCACGAGGACCCGAAATGACGAATTGGATCGAAGACGAGCATCAGTATGTGTTCCAGAACTATGGGCGCCAGCCCATCGTGCTGGAGCGTGGCGAGGGCACGCGTGTCTGGGACGTCGATGGCAAGGAGTACCTGGACTTCGTCGGAGGACTCGCCGTCAACGTCCTCGGCCACGCCCACCCGGTGGTCGCGAAAGCGGTTGCGGACCAGGCAGCGACGCTCATCCACACATCGAACCTGTACTACACGAAGCCCATGATCGAACTCGCGAAGATCCTCGTCGAGAACTCCTGCATGGACCGCGCTTTCTTCTGCAACTCCGGCGCCGAGGCGATCGAGGCCGCAATCAAGCTTGCGCGACGCTGGGGCCACGACACACGAAACGGCGCCTACGAGATCATCGCGACCCTGGATGGCTTCCATGGCCGCACGACGGGGGCCCTCGCGGCGACAGGCACGTTGCGGTACCGCGAGCCCTTCGCGCCCCTTGCGCCCGGCTTCAGCCACGTTCCCTGGAACGACCTCGACGCGATTAAGGCAGCTACCACTCCCCTGACCGTGGCGGTGCTGCTTGAGCCGATCCAGGGCGAGGGCGGCGTGAACATGCCCGCGCCCGGCTATCTCCAGGGCATCCGCGAATGGTGCGACGCGAACAACCTCTTGCTCATCTTCGACGAGATCCAGACGGGCAATGGCCGCACGGGCACGCTCTTTGCTTACGAACAGGAAGGGGTGGAGCCGGACATCCTCTGCCTCGCGAAGGGCCTGGCGGGCGGCGTTCCCATCGGCGCGATGCTGGCGAAGGACGAGCTTGCGAAGCACCTGGTCCCTGGCGACCACGGCACGACGTTTGGCGCCAACCCGTTGGCCACCGCAGCGGGCGTGGCGACTATGAACTTCATCATCGACAACGAACTCCCAGCCCAGGCGGCCCGCGCCTCAGAACGGATCGTCGCGCGGCTGCGCTCGATGGAGGACCGCCTGCCGGCCGTCACCGAAGTGCGGGGGCGGGGCCTGCTGCTCGCCGTTGGTCTCGACCGCGACTGCTCCGCGGATGTTGTCGCCGCCGCACGGGAACGCGGCCTCCTCGCCAATAACGTCCGACCGAACGCCGTGCGCCTCATGCCGCCGCTGATCGTCACCGACGACGAGATCGACAAGGCTTGCGACATCCTCGAAGCGGCGATTCTCGCGGTCACCGGCGCGCCCAAGTAGTGGGCGTCGTGCTGGCATTCACGACGCTGGCGTCTCTGCTTGTGGCGTACGTTGGCTTCATCGGCCTCGCGGGGAAGCTGCCGCCGAATAACTTCGCGGGGATTCGCACGCCGTACACGCGCCGGAGCAGCGAGAACTGGTACGCGGTCCACCAGTGCGGCGGGCCTTACATGGTGTTGCTCGCCGTTCCAGCCGTCGCGGCGGGGCTTTCAGTTCTGCCCTTCGCGTTCGCGGGAAAGCTGCCAGCGGGGGTGGTCACGGTCGTCGTGCTCTCTCAGGTAGCCCTCGTCGTCGCTGGTGTTGTCCTGGCATGGCTGCTGGGGACTGCACGCGCGAAGGCACGGTCTAACCAACGAGTGCGGTCCTGACCATGTAGTGTTGGCTCCGGCGTACGGCGCCGTTCCCCGGAGTCGCCCCCGGCGCGATACTCTGCGTACTTACACTCTCTGATTGGACGCGCCCGTGCCAAAGCTGGTCCTCGCGTATTCCGGCGGCCTCGATACCACCACCGCCATCAAATGGCTCAACGTCGAGCAGGGCTACGACGTCATCGCCCTGAACATCGATGTGGGCAAGAGCCGCGAGCAACCCGTTGTGGAAGAGCGCGGACTCGCCGCCGGCGCCCTCAAGGTGCGTGTCATTGATGCGAAGGAGGACTTCCTCCGCTACTTCGCCTTCCCCGCGCTTGCCGCCGGCGCCGTCTACCAGGACGCCTATCCGCTCGCCACGGCGCTTGCGCGGCCGCTGATGGCCAAGCTCCTCGTCGATGTCGCCCACGAAGAGGGCGCGACCGCCGTCGCCCACGGCTGCACGGGCAAGGGCAACGACCAGGTCCGTTTCGACACCGGAATCATGACGCTCGACAACAAGCTTAAGATCGTCGCGCCGACCCGCGAAAACGCCATGGCGCGCGAATTCCAGATCGACTACTTGCGTAAGCACGGCATCGACATTCCCTGGGGCGCCAAGGGACCGTTCAGCATCGACGAGAACCTCTGGGGCCGCAGCGCCGAGGCAGGCGTGCTCGAAGACCCCTGGCAGGAGCCACCCCCAGACGCCTACGAATGGACGCGCTCCGCGGAAGAAGCGCCTGCGAAGCCGGACTATATCGAGATCTCCTATGAGCACGGCATGCCCATTTCGCTCAACGGCGAGGCGATGGCGCCGGTCGAAATGGTCACGCGCCTCAACGACCTCGGGGGCTTGCATGGCATCGGGCGCATTGACGCGATCGAAGACCGCCTCGTGGGCATCAAGAGCCGGGAGATCTACGAAGCCCCAGCCGCTGTGATCATGCACGCCGCCCACCGCGCCCTCGAAGCGATGACGCTTTCCAAGCAGCAGCTCAAGATGAAAAAGGTCATCGCCACAGAGTACGCGGAGCTCATCTACAACGGCCTCTGGTTCAGCAGCCACCACCAGGACCTGGTCGCCTACATCTCCAGCACGCAGCGCGAGGTCACGGGCACCATTCGCCTGCGCCTACAGCGGGGCATGGCCGTCGTTGTCGGGCGCAAGGCGGAGAAGTCGCTCTACGACCGCGGCCTCGCGACGTACGATGTTGGCGACACCTATGACCAATCCGCAGCCGTCGGCTTCATCAATATTTGGGGCCTGCAGACGCGGGTCCAGGCACGGGTCCAACTGCTGGGCGGACTCCAGGAGACACTCAAGATTGCTATGCCAGGAGGGCACGACTGATGGCCACCGCCGCCGCTGATGACGTCCAGATCCGCTACGAAGGCCCGGGAATCGGGACCGAGCTGCTCGGTATGACCCAGGCGAACTTCCTCGTGCTCGATCCCGGGCACGCCGCCAAGGAACTCGCGGTCATGATCAACGACAACGCTATGGCCTACCTCGTCGAACAGCTCGGCGGGTCGAATGACCCGGAGTTTCGTGATGGCGCCGCGCGCGTCGCCGGGCGCATCTGGATCGGGCGCCATGTGCCCCGCGTGGGCAGGCTCGAACCCGTGCTTATCGTGTCGCGCGCGACATTCGACGAGGACGAAGGATTCCTCCCGGCGGTCAAAGCAGCCGTTGGACAATAGCCCGCGATGACCGACCACCTGACCGGTGAGAACTGGTGGCGTGAGGGCGTCATCTACCAGATCTACCCGCGCAGCTTCCAGGACACGAACGGCGATGGCATCGGCGACCTCCAGGGCATCATCGACCGCCTCGACTACCTGAACGACGGCACGGACGACTCCCTCGGCGTCGATGGCATCTGGCTTTCGCCCACCTTCCCTTCGCCGATGAAGGACTTCGGTTACGACGTCAGCGACTACCTCGATGTCCACCCGGATTTCGGCGACCTTGCGACGATGGACCGCCTCATCGCCGAGTGCCACAAACGCGGCCTCCGCCTCATGCTCGATTTCGTCCCGAACCACTCATCGGACCAGCACCCCTGGTTCATCGAATCCCGCTCGTCGCTGACAAACCCGAAAAGGGACTGGTATTACTGGCGCGAACCAAAGCCCGACGGGACCCCACCCAACAACTGGATTGCCGTCTTCGGTGGCCCGACATGGACCTACGACGAAACGACGGGCCAATACTACTTGCATTCATTCTTGGCCGAACAACCCGACCTGAATTGGCGGAACCCGGAAGTGGTCGCGGCCATGCACGGTGTCCTTCGCTTCTGGCTGCGGCGGGGCGTCGATGGCTTCCGCATCGATGTCATGGGCATGGTGCTCAAACACCCCGAACTCGCGGATAACCCCCCGAACCCGAAGTGGGTTCCCGGTGACCGCACGCGCCTCCAGCTCCTTCGCACGAACATGCAGAACTATCCCGACGTGTACGACGCCGTGAAGGGCATCCGCGCGGTGATCGATGAGTTTCACGGGGCGGCCGTCGTCGGTGAGACATCCGGGACATTCGCCGAAATCGGGCGGTTCTACGGCGGTGACGAACTCGACGGTCTCCACCTTGCCTTCAATTTCCACTTCATCAATCAACGCGAGCCGGTAATCACGGCGTGGGATGCCGTACGTCTCAACCAGATCATCAGCGACGCCGAGGCAACCGTGCCCGCGGGCGCGCAACCGTGTTACGCCTTCAACAACCACGACCGCCCCCGCATCGCCAGCCGATTGGACCACGATGGCCACGGGCAAGAACGTGCGCGGGCAGCAGCGCTTTTGCTCCTTGGCCTCCGGGGCACGCCATTCCTGTACTACGGCGAAGAGATCGGTATGGGCGATGTCGACATCCCGGAGCACATGCTCCAGGACCCGGCGCGCATCCGTACCGAAGGACGCGACCCTGAACGCACGCCCATGCAATGGG
The DNA here is from genome assembly GCA_034437915.1 of Dehalococcoidia bacterium. Classification (GTDB taxonomy): domain Bacteria; phylum Chloroflexota; class Dehalococcoidia; order Tepidiformales; family Tepidiformaceae; genus JACRBT01. The sequence continues at coordinate 5,901 of DAOTTM010000303.1, forward strand.
ATGCCACCGCCGGTCGCGGTTTCACGACGGGTTCGCCCTGGCTACCTTTCGGCGACGAGGCCATTACCGTAGCCGCTCAAACGGCGGATCCGGCCTCGATGCTTTCGCTTTACCGCCGCGTCCTCCGCTTCCGCAAGTCGTCCCCGGCGCTCATGCGCGGCGCCCTGCGCATGCTGGACGCAGGCGCCGACGTGGTCGCGTTCGTGCGCGAACTCGATGGCGAAGCGCCCGTCCTGGTCGCCTTGAACACGGCGCTCGAACCACGATCCGTGAAAGTCGGGGCTGGCTTCACTCGCGTCGCGCTTTCGACCGACCCGTCGATTGAAGCGCGCTTCAATGGGGGAGCATGTATCCTGCCGCCGCTGGCCGCCGTCTACATTTTATAGCCGCGCCCCGTCCTTGGCGTCTTGGCGAAGCGTCCAGCACACTGGAAAGACTATCGGGGGACACACATGAGCAGCAGTTTCGATCTGATCCAGGACATCGTCGCGGGCAAGCGGCCGGACGCCGAGTTGATGCGCCCGAGCGACATCATGCCCTTCGTCATCGAATCCGATGGCCGCCGCGAACGTGCCTACGACATCTATTCGCTGCTCCTCAAGGAACGCATCATCTTCATGGGCACGCCCATCGACGCCATGATCGCCAACATCATCATCGCCCAGTTTCTCTACCTCGCCCGCGAGGACGATGAGAAGGACATCATGATGTACATCAACTGTCCCGGCGGCAGCGTGACCGCTGGCCTCGCCATCTACGACACGATGAACCTTATCCACCCGAAAGTCTCGACCGTCTGCATCGGCCTCGCCGCCAGCATGGGCACCGTGCTCCTGACCTCGGGCGCGAAGGGCAAGCGCTTCGCCCTGCCGAACTCCACAATCCACCTCCACCAGGTGCTCGGCGGCGCCTCTGGCCAGGCGCGCGACATCGAAATCCAGGCGCGCGAAACCCTCCGCCTCCAGAAGGTGCTGCGCAACATCATCCAACTGACCACCGGCCAGCCCATGGAACGCATCGAGCATGACACCGACCGCGACTTCTGGATGGACCCGCTGGCCGCCAAGGCCTACGGCCTGATCGACGAAATCCTGGAGCGCCCCAGCCAGGCGGCGATCGCCATCAACGACCCCAAGAAGTAGGTTGGCCTCTGGCGCTGCCTCGCTACCGCGTCTCGGCTTCCGCCCCTTCTTCGACCGCCCGGTCTCGCCCGCTCAGCGCGATCAGTTCTTCGTGGTATTCGAACCAGACCGTGTGGTAGCTGTCCTTCATCGGCGACGCCAGCATGGATGCGTCTCCGGCGCGCAACTCCGCCAGCGCCCGGTCAAATCGCACGGGGTATGTTGAGAGCCGCCGGAAGTACCCGGACATCTCCGACGCGATCGGGCGAAAGTCGTCGTGGAGCGCCGCGACGTCCGCTGCGAGCATGGCAAGTTGCTCGGGCGTGCGACTGTCCGTACTCGACAGCTGCCAGCCCGAAACGATTTGCTTAAAACGGTCGTTCAACGGGAGAAAGCGACGATAGCAGGCGTCAACTCCCGCGGCGTTGGCGCCGGTCCGCTCTCCAGCGAGGCGCTCCCTGGCCCATGCCCGCGCTTCGGGCGTGATCATCACCCCGCGCGGCGTTGTCCGGAAGAACGACGGACTTCCGGCGAGAAGGTCCAACACGTAGCTCTCATCGGTTGAGAGCGCCGCCGCCGCCCGCTCGGCGTTGCAGAGCCCTTTCAGCTCAACCGCGCGGACGAGTTCGAAGAGCTCCACGGTCGTCCTGAGCGCGGCAGTTGCGGGTCCGGCAGCGGTCCCCGGCTCAACGCCGAGTGCGGCTGCCCATTCCCGGATCGTGCGTGCCTCGGGCACATCGGCGCTGTCCGCCCCGCGCTGATCCCCGATGTAAAGCAGGCCGCTGCCACCATCGACCGTGATCGTCGCGCCTTGGGCAATGAGGCCACCCCCCACGCGAAGCCCGTCCGGGCCGATCGTCGCGCTTTCAAGGCTCGTGATCGCCGGGATGGACCAGCTCCGCGCCACCACGGCGGCATGGCTCGCGACGCCGCCTCGCAGCGTCACAAGGCCCGCCGCCGCCACCATCCCATGGACATCCGCCGGGGAAGTCTCGCTCCGGACAAGGACCACAGGCCTCCCCGCCGCGGCGATCTCCGAGGCGCGGTCCGGATCCAGGCAGAGCTCGCCCACGCCGACACCGGGCGATGCCGCCAAGCCGCTCCCGGCAGGCGTGGCGGACGGGTCCACGCGAACCATTGACGCTATCCGCTGAAGCACGGTCTGATCCACGCGCGCCACGGCTTCGGCCCGCGAGAGCGGAAACCCCGGTTCCTCAGCCATCTCCACGGCGATCCGGGCAGTCGCCAGCGGACTCCGTCGTCCGATTCGCGTTTGGAGAATGAACAGCTCGCCCGCGCTAACGGTGAACTCCACGTCGCACATCTCCCGGTAATGGTGCTCCAGCTGCCGCAATGCCCCCTCAAGTGCGTGGTGGGCTTCCGGGAGATGTTCTCGAAGGGCCTCGAGGCCAAACACGGCATGGCTGCCCGCGACGACGTCTTCTCCCTGGGCGCGCGCAAGATAGTCGCCAAACGGCTTCGCTTCGCCCGTCGCAGGATCGCGTGTGAAGACGACGCCCGTGCCGGAGAGCTCGTCGAGGTTGCCAAAAACCATCGCCTGGATCGTCACCGCGGTCCCGAGCTGTTCGGAGATGCCCTCCTTCTGGCGGAAGACGCGCGCCCGTTCTGATTGCCAGGAGCGGAACACGGCGGCGACGGCCCCGCGCACCTGGACCATGGGGTCGAGCGGGATCCCCTCGGGATCGACCTCGCGCGCGAGGGCGCGGACCCGTTCCGCCGCCGCCAGTATGCCCGTCGCCGATCCGTCGTTCTCGGCGGACCCATCCAGCGTATCCCGCGGGACACCGAGGACGATCTCCGCATACATCCTGTTGAAGCGGAGCCACGTGTCGTTCGCGAAAACGTCGTTGCCGCTCGCTCTGGCCAGGCTTTCGCGCACCTCCGGCGTCATCCCGACATTGAGCACGGTGTCCATCATTCCCGGCATCGAGACGGGCGCGCCAGAGCGCACGGAAACGAGCAACGGCGCAGTGGGGTCGCCAAGCCGCCTCCCAAGCCGCGCGCCCAGCCGCTCGAGATGTTCGGTGATGCGTTCTTCGAGGTCGCTCGGCCAGCCGCTCTCAAGGAAGCGCCGACAGACGTTCGTCGTTATCACGAACCCTGGAGGAACGGGCAGGTGCAGGACGCCAAGCATCTCCGCGAGGTTCGCGCCCTTGCCGCCGAGCAGCGCATTGGCATCGGCGCCGGTCGGCAGTTGATCGTCGAACGCAAAAATGTCCATTGCGCTCATTGAGAATCTCCTTCATGCGCCCCGGGACCATGCCCGAGGGCGCCAGGCCGCGGGCGGACCTTACGGCAACCTCAGGATTGTGACCGTCCCTGCGTCTCCATTCACTTCCACGAGGGCGCCACTGGGGATGCGC
>DAOTTM010000304.1:0-7375 GCA_034437915.1 Dehalococcoidia bacterium
TGGATGCCCACATACCCATCTACACAGGGGTAGATGCCGATGAAGCTCGCCATGTGGTTTCCGCGGCGCTGCCCGGACCAGCGCCCGAGGAAGGTGTAATTCGGCACGCCCGCCTCGAGGATGGGCGCCATGCACTGCTGGACGCTGACATCGACGTGTTGCCCTTCGTCGTCGCGTTCTTGGGCGAGGATGGCGAGCATTGCCGCCGAAAACGCATTGAGGCCGCCCTGGTAGTCTGCCTGGTAGCCGCCGTTCTTGAGCGGGCCACCCTCGTCGGTGCCGGTGATGTACATCTGCCCCCCCATCGCGAAGGCGATCAGGTTGTTGGCACGGTAGTCCGCGTACGGCCCGTCCTGGCCGAACGGCGTTATCGAAACCAGGACGATTCGCGGGTTCACGGCACGCAACGCTTCGTAGGTGATCCCAAGCGCCCGCATGTCCGCCGGGCGGAAGTTCTCGACGACCACGTCCGCCTGTGCGACCAGCTTCAGGAGGGCGTCATGCCCCGCCGGCGAGGAGATGTCGAACTCGACCGAGCGTTTGCCGGTGTTCAAGTAGAGGAAGAGCGCACTGGTCTCCGCGTTTGGCCGCTCATCTTTGAAGGGTCCATGCGCGCGGGCGATGTCGCCGCCCGGCGGTTCAACCTTGATAACGTCGGCGCCGTATCCCGCGAACAGCTTGCCGCAATAGGGCGCCGATACAAACGTCCCGATTTCGAGCACGCGAAGGCCATCAAGGGCATACGCCATGGGCGGGATTGTACGGAAGCAAACGGCGCCACGCGAATGAAAGGCGAATCCCTTGGGCGGGAGACGACCTTTGGCCTGCCTTACGGCCGGGTGGGCAATTCCACGGTCACGTTGCCACGAACGCTCGGTTCGCCCTCCGCGAGCGTCATCACTTCGAGCTCGACGATGTTTTTGCCGTTCTCCTGGCGCTTATCGACCACGCGGCCGGAGAGCGTCAGCGCACGGTGGGCGATGTCCGGCCGACGATAGGCCGCGCGGATGTTATTGACATGACTTTCGGTCCCGGCCCAGTCGCTCACGTACTGCGTAATCCAGGAGAGCTTGAGCAGCCCTGGGACGAGGGCGCCACCGACGCCCATGCGTTTGCCCGCCTCGGCATCGGCGAAGGCCGGGTTCGTGGGATTGTCTCGTCCGAAAAAATCGACCGCGAGGTCTTCGGTCGGCATCTTTTCCGAAGTGGGGATTTCGTCGTTGACGTTGACATCGTCGTAATACAGCTGGTTCATTCTCTTGCCTTTGCCATCGCGGGGTCGAACTGGCTGATCGTGGTCATATTCGCCGCGACGTGTTCACCATCGGCGCCGAAGTAGTCCGTGCTGCTGGTCATCAGGATCGTGTAGCCGTAACGGCCGCCGAGTCGTTCGCGGATGTCGGTGACCTGGCTCACGGCGCTGAGTGTCTCGCCGATGCGAATCGGGCGCGAAAATTTCCACTCCTGCTGCGTGAGCAATCCCCCCGGCAAAATGAAGGGCATGCTTCTCGGGCGCCCGCCGCCAAATCCGGCGATCACGTATGGGGCGGCGATGCCGGTCCCATCCGCGTAACGCGGGTCGGTATCGCCGATAACATCGCGCATGCGGCGCGCGTCCTCTTCGTTGACCGTGATCGTGACCGGTTCGCTCTTCACGCCAATGACGGCGCGGTGTTCATCGGTGATTTTGCTTTGGATCTCTTCTTCGGGCATGGGCGTTCTCTCCGGGCGGGACTATACCACGCTGCCGCCGGTCGTTCATCCGTTAGGCCCGCCCGGCGACGGCGGAAGCCTATCGAGAAGCAGAGGCATCAGCAGGGTAAAACCCGTCCCATTCGGCTTCCCATTCGTCCATGTCCGCCACGTCATCGAACTCGAGGGTCCCAAGACCGACCCCGGAAAGGAAGCCGAGCTCGATGCGTTTCGGTTGGCGAACAGGTACGAGTCGCACCCATGGTTCGCCATTGCGCGCGATGACAATGTCGTTTCCTGCCATGGCCTCGGCGATGAGCGCCAAGAGGTGCTCTTTCGCCTGATCGATGTTCACCGTTTTCTGCACACCTTCAGGCTAGTCCAGACTCGCCCGCTTTAGCAACGTTATGCCCGCGTCGCTTCGACTTTTCGGTTTAGCCCGACTGATGACAAGCATGGGTGACAGTGACAATCGGGTGAATTCCATGTAAAGGACGCCCCTGCTAGGATGCCTTGGCTTCGGCGCGTCAGAGGGGCGGCCGCGGGGGACTTGTGCCCCCGAATTGCAGCGTGCATCACGCGCGCAACCTGTCTACGGAGGGGGAGGACAATGCTCCTGGCCCAAGTCATGATTCCGCTGGCAAGCGCCGCGGCGGTCCTGTTTGCTATCTGGCTCGCCTGGGATGTCCTGAAAAGGGACAAGGGCACGCCGGAGATGCAGGCAATCGCGGGCATCATCCTCGAGGGCGCGAACGCGTTCCTCAAACGCCAATATCGCACCATCGGGATGCTCGCTCTTGTCACGGCGGTCGTTGTCGGCCTGGTCGTGGGCATCTTCAAGGAATCCGGAGAGATCGGGCTGCTCACGTCGGTGGCGTTCCTCGTGGGCGCAATCGCATCGGGTGTCTCCGGCTATATCGGTATGTCCATCGCCGTCCGTGCGAACGGGCGCACAGCCTCGGCGGCCCAGAACAGCCTCGCGGACGCCATCAACACGGCGCTTCGCGGCGGCGCCGTTTCTGGCTTCCTTGTCGTCGCGCTGAGCCTCATCGGCGTCTCGAGCATCTTCGCCATCTACAGCCGCGTCCTCGGACACCCGATCGACGAGGCGCCGTTCCTGATCGTCGGCTTTGGCTTTGGCGCGAGCTTCGTGGCGCTCTTCGCCCAGCTCGGCGGCGGTATCTACACCAAAGCCGCCGACGTGGGCGCCGACCTCGTGGGAAAGATTGAAGCCGGAATTCCCGAGGACGATCCGCGCAACGCCGCTGTTGTCGCCGACCTTGTCGGCGACAATGTTGGTGACTGCGCTGGCCGCGGGGCGGACCTTTTCGAATCCATGAGCGCCGAGAACATCGGCGCCATGATCCTCGGCGTGGCCATCTTTACGGCGACGGGCCAGGTCGAGTGGATCCTTTTCCCGCTCGTCCTGCGCTCATTCGGCGTCTTCGCCACGATCGTTGGCATGTTAACCGTGCCCTTCTGGGCGAAGCGCATCAAGGACCCGATGGGCGCCCTCAACGGCGGATACTGGGTCATCACCGTCCTGAGCATCATCGGACTGGGCATAGCCACCAAGGCAATGCTCGGAGACGCCTGGTACTGGTTCTTCTTTTGCGGACTCGTCGGCATAGCAACCGGTATTGCGTTCGTGTACATCACGCAGTACTACACCGCCGGGGCATGGCGCCCGGTGCAGGAGATCGCCGCCGCCAGCAAGACTGGTTCGGCGACGAACATCATCATCGGTACGGCTGTCGGCTTTGAAACGACGGCCGTCACCGCCATCACCGTCGGCATCGCCCTCGTGGCGTCGTTCACCTTGGGCAAACAGGCGGACTTGCCGTTGGTGAGTTCGATTTCGACCGGTGTCTTCGGCACCGCCTGCGCGACCATGGGTATGCTCATGTCCGCCGCCTACGTCCTCGCGATGGACACCTTCGGCCCGATTACGGACAACGCTGGTGGCATCACCCAAATGGCCGAAGGCACCAAGCCCGAGGCACGCGAAATTACCGACGCGCTCGATACGGTCGGTAACACGACCAAGGCGCTCACCAAGGGCTACGCGGTCGGGTCCGCCGCCCTCGCCGCCTTCCTGCTCTTCACCGCGTACCTGGATGAGGTGCGCCACGAATTTGGCAAGATTGGCCGGGACGATGCCGAGCGCTACGTAACGCTCAGCCAGGACCTCGACCTCCTACCACCCGGTAACGGCATCAAGGCCTCGGTCACGAAGCAGGTCGAGGAATACGTCAAGCAAATCGATGCTATTCCGGACCTTTCCAAGCAAGTGAGGGGTTCGCTCGTCACGGCTGGCGCCGACGAAACCACCGCTATTCTCAACAAGGCGGTGAAGGACGGCAAGATTTCCGAAGCCGACCGACAGGGATTTGACGCTGGCAGCCCGCTGCCACTTCCGCGTGTCATGCCGATAAACCTCGGCAAGGTGGAAGTCTTTGTGGGAGGGCTTCTCGGCGTAATGCTTGTCTTCCTCTTTAGTTCGTTCGCCTTGCGCGCCGTGGGCAAGGCGGCCGGCGGCATCATCGAAGAGGTGCGGCGCCAGTTCCGCGAAAACCCGGGCATCATGACCGGCGAAGTTCGGCCCGACTACCGCCAGGCGGTCGATATCACCACCAGGGCAGCCCTTCGTGAGATGATCGTCCCGGGCATCCTCGCCGTCGGGCTGCCCATCGCCGTCGGCGTCATCTTCCGCTATACCTTCGGCGGCGATGGCAACGAAGGTTGGCTCTCTGTCGCCGGCATGCTCATGGTCGGGACCATCGGCGGCGTGATGCTGGCGACCTACCTGAACAACGCCGGTGGGGCGTGGGATAACGCCAAGAAGTTCATCGAATCCGGTGGACTCAAGGACGACAAGACCGGAGACGTCATCGGCAAAGGCACGGAAACCCATGGCGCCGCTGTTGTTGGCGATACTGTCGGTGACCCGTTCAAGGACACCGCTGGTCCTGCGCTCCACGTTCTCGTGAAGCTCCTCAGCACAATCACGCTGGTACTCGCCCCGCTGTTCATCAGCTAGGCGAACCCGTGAATGGTGAACCAGTGACGGGGTGGCGCAAGCCACCCCGTTTGTTTGGCGTTGCTCCCGTGTGGATGGAGGGTCTATCGTGGTTACATGAAGACCGTAACCATTCCAGAAGCCGAGGAGACGCTGGGCGCCTTGCTCGATTTGGTGCGCCCGAACGCCCTGCTCCACTTCGATTAGCACTCATTGACAGGGAGTGCTAATATTCTCCTTGCCAATCCTAAAACCATCCACGAGGTAAGCCTTTCCATGGCAAAGCAGTTGCTCTTCGATGAAGCCGCCCGTCATGCGCTCAAGCGCGGTATCGACGCTCTCGCCGACGCGGTCAAGATCACCCTCGGCCCCAAGGGCCGTAACGTCGTCCTCGACAAGAAGTTCGGCGCACCGACGATCACCAACGACGGTGTGACGATCGCCAAGGACATCGAGCTCGAAGACCCCTTCGAGAACATCGGCGCCCAGCTCGCCAAGGAGATCGCCTCCAAGACCAACGACATCGCCGGTGACGGCACCACCACCGCCACCGTCCTCGGCCAGGCGATCGTCCAGGAAGGCCTCAAGAACGTCGCCGCCGGCGCCAATCCAATGGGCCTCAAACGTGGCCTCGAAGCGGGCGCGGCAGCGCTCGTCGAAGCGATCAAGAAGCAGAGCATCAAGGTCACTGAACGTGCCCAGATGGCCCAGATCGCCAGCATCTCGGCGAACAACGACCCCTCCATCGGCAACCTCATCGGTGAGTGCATGGAGAAGGTCGGCAAAGACGGCGTCATCACCGTCGAAGAGTCCAAGGGCATCCAGACCGAAGTCGAATACGTCGACGGGATGGCCTTCGACCGCGGCTATATCAGCCCCTACTTCGTCACCAACCCGGAGCGCATGGAAGCCGTCGTCGAGGACCCCTACATCCTCATCACCGACAAGAAGCTCACCTCCGTGCAGGAAATCCTGCCAATGCTCGAGCGTATCCTCGCCCAAACGAAGAACCTCGTGATCATCTGCGGCGACCTTGAAGGCGAAGCGCTCGCCACCCTCGCCGTGAACAAGCTGCGCGGCACGATCAACATCCTCGCCGTCAAGGCCCCGGGCTTCGGCGACCGCCAGAAGGACAACCTCGGCGACCTCGCCACCCTCACCGGCGCCCAGGTTATCTCCGACGAAATCGGTCGCACGCTCGATAGCGTCGAAATCGCCGACCTTGGCCGCGCTCGCCGTATCTCCGCCACGAAGGAAGAGACGACGATCATCGAGGGCAAGGGCAAGAAGAAGGACATGGACGCGCGCATCAACCAGATCCGCGCCATCCTCGAAGATTCCAAGAGCGATTGGGACAAGGAAAAGGCCCAAGAGCGCCTCGGCAAGCTCGCCGGCGCCGTTGCCGTCATCAAAGTCGGCGCAGCCACCGAAGTCGAACTCAAGGAAAAGAAGCACCGCGTGGAGGACGCCCTTAGCGCCACCCGCGCGGCAGTCGAAGAGGGCATCGTCCCCGGTGGTGGCGTCGCCCTCATCAACGCCCTCCCCGCCCTCGACAAGCTCAAGCTGGAAGGCGACGAAGCCACTGGCGCCCGCATCCTTCGCCGTGCTCTCGAAGAACCCCTTCGCCGCATCGCTATCAACGCGGGCAAGGATGGCTCCGTCATCGTCGAGGAAGTTAAGAAGCTCAAGCTCATCAAGGGCAACGAGCAGACTGGCTACGACGCACAGAAGGACGAAATGGGCAACATGGTCACCAAGGGCATCATCGACCCCGCCAAGGTGACCCGCTCCGCGATTGAAAACGCCGTTTCCATCGCCGCCATGGTCCTCACGACCAACTGCCTCGTCACCGACCGCCCCGAAAACGCGGCAGGCGTTTCCGCGCCTCCGATGTACTAGGACGGCCTCTTCAACGAGGTCCGTTTGGACGAATCCTCGGGAGGGGCGTGGGAAACCGCGCCCCTCCCGCCGTTTTCCGCGCATCCCATTGGGAATGCGCTACGCTTGATCGGACAGTTCGCCGAGAGGAGGACACCATTGCTGACCGAAAACGGGATCCAGGTTGACCTCGAGGCGCTCAACGGCGTCCTCGAAAAGGGCGACATCATCACCATCGGCTTCACCCTCTTCGCCGAACGCATGCTCGTCGATACGCGCACCAACGCGACCGACGGCGTCTACTGCCAGATCGTCGAACCTGTCGGTAACGTCCAAGAGCGGTACATGTGGCTTGGCAAGCATCGCAGCTCGTTCGGCGCCCCCGAGGGCTTCGCATTCTTCGTCTGGCCCCACACCGTTCGCACGCTCGTCAAGGACAACGTCCTTGGGACGCTTCGTGACCGCCTCGAACGCATCGAAACCGGCAGTGGCCGCAAGCTCGATGCCGCGCTCGGCGAAGCCCTCCGCAAAGAGATGGCGGGCATGGCGATCGCCATCAACGGCGGCGAGGGCTGGGCCACCGTCTGGCAGCGCGGCTCCGCCCCAGCCGATCCACGATAGGGCACTCCATGGTCTCCGCGTCTCCGCGTGCGATTCCGATGTCCGGCGCCTGTCCAAATCCAGTCGCGGCCGCGGGTTAGCGCGGCAGCCCTAACCCGCGCTGCGCGATGATGTTGCGCTGCACTTCCGTCGTCCCCCCACCGATCGGCCCGGACACCGCCAACA
>DAOTTM010000305.1:0-4380 GCA_034437915.1 Dehalococcoidia bacterium
GAACCATGGACAGCGGCGTGTTCATCCTTCGACAGGCTCAGGACGAACGGGGGTGACAGGCGGAACGACGTGAAAATCGAACCAGGACAAGGCGCACGCAAAACTTTGACGCCCACCCACGGGAGGAGGTCCGAACAATCAGTCCTCAAAGTCGCTCCGCCTTCTCGCACGGGGTTCTCTACTCTTCGCTCTCGCCGCCCTTGTCGCGTTACCGCCGGGTCCTGGGTCCCTCTTGGCTTCGCCAAAGCAGCGGCGGGATTCGGTTGTCGGCGAAACGTTGCTGGAGCGGATCCGTCTCGAAGACTGAAGGAAAGTCGATGCAGCGCTACTCTTGGGGCTGATCCCTATCAGGAGACGGCTCGTCGAACTCGCGGGCGCCGAGCAGGGAGAACTTGGATGAGCACGCCGCTGGCCCCAATTTCTACCCGTCCGCCAACTGGAGCCGCGCTGGCGAGGTCGGCGCATCCCGCCGTCGCGTGCGCGCCTGGTCGAGGTGCATCTGCACGTCGATCGGGTACTTCCCCGTGAAGCACGCGTTGCAAAGCGTTTGCTCGCTCTGTCGCGTCGCCGCGATAAGTCCTTCGACGCTCAGGAAACCGAGCGAGTCCGCGCCGATATACTTGCGAATCTCCTCCACGCTCATATTCGCCGCGATAAGCTCCGAGGTCGTGGCCATATCGACGCCAAAAAAGCACGGCGAAACGATCGGTGGCGTCGTGATGCGCACGTGGATCTCCGCCGCGCCCGCCTTGCGGATGAGAGCCACCACCGGTGGCGTCGTCGTCCCGCGGACGATGCTGTCATCGACGACGACCACCCGCTTTCCACTCAAGACATCGCTAAGCGCGTTCAGTTTCAAGGACACGCCCGCATCGCGGATGCGTTGGTCTGGCTGGATGAACGTGCGTCCGACATAACGATTCTTGACGAGGCCTTCGCGGTACGGGATCCCCGCTTCGCGCGCATAACCGATCGCCGCCGGTGTGGCGGTCTGGGGCACACCGATGACCACGTCCGCGTCCACCGGGTGCTCCTTCGCAAGGAACGCGCCCAGCTTCTCGCGCACCGGGTAGATGAGCTGGCCCATGAAGCGGCTGTCCGGGCGGGCGAAATAGGTGAACTCGAACGTGCACGATGCCCGCTTTTTTGCGGGCGCCACCGGGAAGAAGCTGCGAATCCCGGAGGCGTCAATCTGGATCACTTCGCCCGGTTCCACTTCGCGCTCCATCGTCGTTCCGAGGTGCTCCAGTGCGCAGGATTCGGAGGCGACGACCCAGCCGTCACCCAACCGACCGATACACAGCGGTCGCACGCCCATGGGGTCGCGCATCGCAAAGAGCGTGTCCTTCGTCATTACGGCCACACTGTACGCGCCCTCGATTCGCCGCATGACGTAGTGGAAGCGCTCCTCCCACGTGCCCGCCGGTGCGATCGCGAGGAGGTGGGCGATCATTTCCGAATCGGCCGTCGATTCGATGTGGATGCCCTGGGCCCGAAGATCGTCGCGGAGGACATCGGCGTTCGTGAGGTTCCCGTTGTGCGCGAGCGCAATCTCCGCGCCCGTCTCCCGATCCTGCACGATCAGCGGCTGGGCGTTGCATTCGAGGGAGCCGCCCGCCGTGCTATACCGCGTATGCCCAATCGCAATGTGGCCCTTGAGGAAGGCAAGGTCCTCTTCATCGAAGACCTGCGATACCAGGCCCATGCCTGTCCTCAGGCTGAACTCATCGACTCCGTTGCTTGTGGCGATCCCCGCGCTCTCCTGGCCTCGATGCTGGAGAGAGTAGAGGCCGTAGAACGTCAGCCTCGCGACATCTTCACCGGGTCCGTAGACCCCGAAGACGCCACAGGCTTCGCGCGGGTTGTCGCTTTCGGGCATCACCAATGAGGGGATGGCCTCCGGTTCGGAGTCCCAACGGGCCCGCTTAGTATAGGGTCTTTCCTTACGCCACGGCAAAGCAATTATGTCCATGACAGCGATTCACCGAACTCCACGGCCACGTCACCCTCCCGTAGCCCCGGTCCCGCAGTGGCCGGGGGCCACGGCTGCCAGATTCCGGCGCCGCCCCTCCCACGTCAGAGTGCCCGCGTTCCCCTTCCCGCTCAAGAGTCCCCGACGGAAGGAGCGGAGTATTCCGCCCAGAACCCGTACGTTCGCCCTGACCGCGAGCTTGTCGAACGGTCGAAGGGTGAAACGCCGCCCCGGATGTTTCACGTGCCTCCCTCGCCCATGCCTTACCGCCAGCCGACGCGTATCCTTCCCCCATGCCCGACAGCGCCCCCTCGAACGACGCCTCCACCCCACGAGACCATCCCCTCACTCGCCGCTCCCGCTGGGTGCCGGACGACGCCCCACCCGAGGGACAGCGCGCCGCCCTCCATCGCCTCGCCGCCGCCATCCGCCGCATGAACCACCTGCTCATCGAAACTGAAGCTCCCGAAGCCGACCTCCTGCGCGCCGCCGAGGCCGCGGAACAGTTCGCCGAACGCCTCGCCACCTTCCCCGCCGAGCGCCCGCCGTGGGGCTTCGCCGAGAGTTCGAACGCCGGTAACACGCGCGCGGTCTTCGACCAGAGCCCCCTCCTCGGACTCGCCAACGCCGTCGCGCCGCCGCTCCAACTCCGTGTCGTCGACGGCCAGGTGCGCGGCACCGGGAACTTCGGCAGCGCCTACGAGGGTCCGCCCGGCCACGTCCACGGCGGTTTCGTCGCCGCCGCCTTCGATGAAGTCCTCGGCATGGCCCAATCCATGACCGGCAACCCCGGCATGACCGGCACCCTCACCGTCCGCTATCGCCAGCCCACGCCCCTCCACCAGGAGCTGACCTTCGCCGCCACCGTCGACCGCGTCGAAGGCCGCAAGATCTTCACCACCGCCACCCTCCACGCGGGCGACCGCCTCTGCGCCGAAGCCGAAGGCATCTTCATCTCCGTCGGCTTCGAAAAGTTCCAACGCATGGCCGCCGAACAGGCGTAGGGGTGGTCGGGCCCGAAGGCCACGGGGCGGTTGGCTCAAGGCGAAGGTTGTAAGGGGAAACCCGCATTTGTTCCGGAATAATTTATTAAACAGGTGGACACACCGGGGAGGGAGGGCTACTGTCCGCCGCAACAACCTGAGCGGATCGTGAGAAGCAGTCGATGTTCAACACGTGGCGGATCTTCATCAGCGGACGGACCCTCATCCTCGCCGTCTTCCTCGCGGCGACGCTCTTCGCGGGGCGGGGCGTTGCCCGCGTATATGCCGATGGCTCGACGAGCGGTGCCCCATTCGCGCCGGCCGATGTCTTCCTTGCCATCCCGCCGTACATCAGCTACAGCCCGGAAGCCCGTGGTACACGTGGGCGAACTCGGCGCCAGCGAATTTGCCGACCACATTCAACGTATACGGGGATATCTCCTTGAAGGCGGGCGCATGCGTCCGCAGCCGATGTTTTGATTTCCCAAAGCTCGGTGGCAGCATAGGCGACGGTCTGCTCTTACCCGGAAGCGATCCCCCGTTCGATTCGCCTACCCAGGGCGGGGCGAGGTTCAAAAGACCGGTAAGCGGCGGGGGGGATTGGCAATGGGCGCTGAGCCGGGAATTCCATTGGCTTCCGACCGGGAATCTAGTAATTAGATGTCGCCACGGCGAGCTCTTCAATTCTCCAAGCCGCGAAAGTGCCCGAGAATCACTTCTTCTTCCATGAGACAAGTTCGTTGAACTCGATCATGGTGAAGGACTGCAACCGCACAGACGGGACGAAGATCACTCTGACGGCGCAATTGCTGCTCGTCCTTGCCGGAAGGCTTGGCCAGACTGGTTATGCGTGTGTACCACAGTAGTGCTAGCGGTGTGCCCCGATTCGGGACGCGACTTCTATCGGGTGCTGGTCTGTTGCTCCTTGCATCCTTCGCCGGGGCGTGCTTTGGCCGCGGTCCGGGGGATCCAGATGAACTCAAGAGACTCCCTGAGGCAGCGTTGCACTTCCCTGGGTCGTACCTGGATGCCGAAGGGACACAGCCCGCAGGCAGAGGAATTGCGCGGGATGAGGGCGCGTCTTTCGGAGCGCTGTTGGGCACGTCGGCGGGAGCATCCGAGGTGTCTCACTTCTACGACGAGGGCCTCATGACCCGGGGCTGGATCCCAGGCACCGTGTTCGAAGCTGCGCGAGGCGGAGGTTTGGAATTGGACGCTAAGGCGTGGAATCGCGGAGATTTACGCTTTCGTTTAAGCATCATGGACAAGAAGGCGCTAGCCCTCAATTCAACATTACAGAGTTTCAACACCGTCTACGGTATCAAAATCACAGTAGTGAAGCGGTAGGGAACGAAAGTATGAATTCAAGACGAATCGCGCTGTCCATCGGAGTGGTTGGTGCCATTGTGTTCGCGTTGGTCACGG
>DAOTTM010000306.1:0-14789 GCA_034437915.1 Dehalococcoidia bacterium
CATCCCCGCCGCCCTCGCCTGGCGCCCGCGCAGGAGGGTGCTGACGCGTGTGTCACGGCGGCCGGATTCGACACGCACGAGGAAGCCGAAGCGATCGGCAAGGGTGCGGGCGTAGGCGACGTTGGCGTCGGTGAGGGGCCAGTCGGCCATCTCGGCGAGACCGTACGCGGCCCACTGGTCGGCCCAGGGAGGGAAGCTGAAGCCCTCTTCCTTGTCGCGCCGGGTCGAAAGGTAGTCCGCCACTTTTCGCGAAGAGACGTCCCAGCCTTCGCCCGGGAAGGCGTCGTGCATCAACGTGAGGGTCCAGAATGCCTCGCCCGTCGCGTATTTCGATGTCTGTGAGGGGTCCGGGGCGCCAGTACTGGGGAGCCAATCGGCGAGGAAGGCGCCGTCCGCGCGCTGCATGACGAGCAAGAAGCGGGCTATCTCTCTCATGAGCGCATCGTGTCGCCCGTCACCCGTGGCAAGGCGACGTTGTTCGAGCGCCGCGAGCATCAGCGCACCTGCCCCGAGCTGTACGCGGCCGGAACGCGGATCACGGAACGCCGCCCAGTCGTCGCGACGGAGGAGGTTCGCCTGCATGTAGGCGAGACCCCGGTCGGCGGAAGGGATCACCGAAAGATCGCCGGCTGCCGCAAGTTGGTAGAGCGACATCGTGACGCCTGCGTGGCGAACGACGTTGTAGTCATCGGCAGCGAGACCCGTGTCCCGGTTGAATTCGTACAGATAGGATCCATCCGGTTGTTGCCCCTCAGCGATCCATACGGCGGCGGCAACGGAAGCGAGACGGGCACTCTGCGCATCGATGGCTGGGCAGATAGCGGTCGGCGCCACCGTCGCGCGAAGGACCACGGCACCGACCATCCAGACCGCACCGGTTCCGAAGAGCTTTCTTCGCATCATCGCGGAGCATACGGGACGCACCGAGCAACGGCGCACAATTTACCAATCCTTGCCGTCTGAAGCTTGCTCGTTCTCGTAGTTACCAAGGAAGGTGTCCCTTCACTCAACGGTTGTTTGGAGTTCGCCCCTTGTTTCTGATCCGTTCACTTATTGGGAAAGTCATCTCCCTGGCCATCGTCCTCCTCGTCGTTGCCGGCGTCGGCTGGTACTTCTTGATTCGCGAAGACAACGAAGTGCAGAAGGAAGCGGCGCCAGTTTCGGACGCCGTGAAGCAGGCCGCGGCTGCTTCCCCCACGACCGCCGCCGCGGCAGCAACCACTGGCGTCAGCGCGTCGCCCACGGTTGCAGCGCCCGCCGCAGGGGCGGCCTCGACACTGACGGGCAAGAACTACAAGCTCGTCGATGGTCAGTCGCTGGCCTGGTACCTCGCCCCGGAGAAACTTTCGCGCCTTCCCACGTCCTCCGTGGCGAAAGGCCAGACCTCCGACGTGAAGGGCGAGTTCCACCTGACCGCCGATGGACTGAACCCCGCCAAGCCGACGAAGCTCACAGTAGGCGTGGCCCGTCTGAAGAGCGAAGAGGCCCGACGCGACGATCGCATGCGGGACGCGCTTGAGACCACCAAGTTCCCGACGGCAACTTTCACGGCGACGAAGCTGACGGGAATGCCCAAGGACTTTACGGCGACCGATACCGTGATGCACATGACTGGCATACTGAACGTCCACGGCGTCGCGAAGGAAGTGACCTGGGAACTCAAAGTGAAGAGGGATGGCGAGATCCTCAGTGGGCTCGCGACGGTCAAGGTGAAGTACACGGACTTCGGCATGACGAAGCCGGCAGTTGCGGGCTTCGTCACGGTTGAGGACGAGTTGACGTTGCAAATTCAGTTGTTCGCCACGCCGAGCTAGGGTTCGGTCGGGGAACTGGCGAACACAATGTTCGCGGCCTGGGGTTGGGCGCTCACGCCAAACCCTTCTGGTCTGAAAACTCCCTCGAGCACGTTCGTCGCCGGCATCGCGCCCTCACCCCCCTCCCCTCCCCCGACCGAGCGTGAGAGGGGAGGGGCTGGTCTTCAGCCCTTTCGTTGGCGTCGCGCCGTGTTGGCCTCCCGACTCGTGCCTCGCGGGAAAGGGGAGCCGGACCGGGTTGGTCACGTCTGGAAGTTCAGTTTGAGGCCCTTCGTCGGCCAGGTGTCGATTGCCGCGAGTTTGCCGGTGGTGCTGAGGGTGACGTAGAGCGTGCGCAGGTCCGGGCCGGCGAAGCAGGCGTTCGTCGTGAGGATGTCGGGCATGGGGGTGTGGAGGATCGTGGCGCCGTCGGGCGAGATCGAAGTGACGCCGCCGTGGACCAGGGTCGCGACGATGACATTGCCCTCGGCATCGACACAAAGCGAATCGAGAAGCGCAAGGTTCGCGGGCGGCACGCCAGGAACCGTCGCCAGGACGTAACGTGCCCCGACCTCGCCTGGGGCGGTGAGTGGGCAGGCGTAGACGCGGGCCGTCGGCGTCTCGGCGATGTAGAGCACCTTGCCATCCGGGCTGAGGCCAATGCCGTTCGGGCCTTCCATCGGGAAGATGATCTCCTTGATCATCTTCCCATCGGGTGAGGCGTAGTAGATGCCGGTGCGATCGCGGTCACGCGGACGGTTCTTGCCGTGGTCCGTGAAATAGAAGTTGCCTTCGGCGTCGAAGACGAGGTCGTTGGGTCCCTTGAGACGTTCGCCGTTGCATTCGCGATAGAGCGTTGAGACCTCACCGCCCAGCGTGGCGCGCTGGATCTGGCCGCCGATGTAGTCGGCGGGCTGTTCGCCGGGGAAGAGCAGCATCTCACCGTCCGGGCCGGGACGTTCGATCCACTGGAATCCGCCGTTCTGGGCGACATAGATGGCGCCATCCGGCCCCAGGGCCGCGCCGTTCGGGCCGCCGCCGGTGACGGCCACGGTGGTCTTCGTTCCGTCGGCGGCGACGCGAGTCAGTTGGCCCTTGCGGATCTCGGTGACGAGGATGTCGCCGCCGGGCAACTCCAAGGGGCCTTCGGGAAACTCCAGGCCTGTTGTGACGATGCGGTGTTTCACGGGTAGTCCTCCGACGATGTCCGGCGCATGCTACGCAGTAGTGGATGAATGCGAAACGTCTGGCGCGCTGTTCGACGGGACGGGGGCGTATCGATATCTGCTGTGGCGGCGGTGGGATGCGGCGCTTCCGACCGTGGCGTTCGTCCTATTGAACCCGAGCACGGCGGATGCTGATATCGATGACCCAACGGTCAGGCGCTGCATCGGGTTCGCACGAAGCTGGGGATTCGGCGGGATCGAGGTCGCGAACTTGTTCGCGTTGCGGGGGACGGATCCGAAGTTGCTGCGAGCAACGTCCGATCCAGTGGGGCCGGAGAACGACGGGCATATACGAGGATTGGCGGCGCGGGCCGAGCATGTTGTGGTGGCGTGGGGGAACGGCGGGACTCTCTTCGGGCGGGCGGAGGCGGTGCTTCGCATGTTCGAAGGGTGTGCGCTGCTCTGCCTCGGAACGACGACGTCCGGTGCGCCTCGGCATCCGCTGTACGTGCGCTCGGGGACGGGGCTGTGCGCGTTCGCCTTGGCAATGGTGCGCGGGCCTGATCAGTTTTCATCGCCTGGCGTCAGGCCCTCACCCCCAAGCCCCTCTCCCGGCCGTGCGGGAGAGGGGAGTAAGAGATCAGCCAACGGCCTCACGGGATGGCGATATCGAGGCGATTGGCGGGGGTGGCGCCGGCGGTGCCCGCAGAGAAGGGCTGGCCGTTGATGACGATGGCGATGGCGGCGCCACCGCGGTTGGCGCAGTCATCGCCGCCGCTGGGGAAATCGACGCGATAGCCACCGGCGGCGGTGCTCGCCTGGGAGGGACCGGTGACGCCGTCGAAGGTTGCGGTGGCGATGGTGCCGACGGGGCCGGGCTGGCCGCCGATCGTGAGCAGACCGAAGACGGACGAGGGCGGAGCCGTGGACGAGACGGCGCCGCAGTAGGCACGCGCGGCGGCCGGCGGTTGGGTAGGTGCGGGAGTCGGCAGGACGGACGTTGGTTGCGCCGTCGGTTGGGTTCCCCCGCTGCTCGGGTTTTGTTGGCTGACACCTGTGCGCGTGGGCGTAACGACGGCCGTAGGTGTCGTTGTCGGTGTGTCCGTTGCGGCGGTCGTACTGGCACCGGGCGAGGAGGATGGGGACGCTGAGGCGGTCGCCGACGGGCTCGAAGAATTGGACCCGGGCGTGCCGGTTCCATCGACGGTTGCGCTCGAACGAGCAGGCCCGTCATCTGTGCCGGAGGTTAGGAGCGTGACACCGCCCGCCGCGAACGCCAGGCCAAGCACGCCGACAGCGGCCCAGGCGTAGGCCTGGCGGACGGGGCGACGAAGGATGTTGGCCAGGTAATTCATCGACTCCTCCCGTGCGTTCTGTTCAGGCTAACGGTTGAAAGACATGCAAACTTGGCGCCAGCCTCGTTCGTTCGGTCTCGTTCGCGTAAAGTGCTCTTTACGCTGGCGCAAATCTCAAAGCGCCCGCGGGATCCGATATGGGGCAAGCCTGCGTAGGCGCGCAACTGAAATGTCGCCAAGAATTCAACGCCCTGAATGATCACCAACGGCCTTTACCACGTAAGGTTCGATGACAGGGTCGCAAAACTGGTGCGCGGCCTTGGGTCTTGTTCCAAGGGAGGAAGGAATATCTATGCGAATTCGTAAATTGTCGGTCGCGTTGGCAGCGGCCGCACTCGGGGTGGCAGCACTGGGAGCAATGCCAGCTCTCGGCGCGGACCACCGCGACTCGCCCCTCACAAAGGATGCGCCCAAGAGCGACCTCAACGACCTCTACGTCTTCAAGAGCGCGTCATCGGGAGCGGGCTATGTCGCCGCGTTCACGGTGAACCCGCTGACCACGCCTGGCGACACCGCCAAGCTTGCGCTGGATCCGGCGACGAACTATGAACTCAAGGTTGATACGAACGGCGATGCCGTCCCGGATGTCAGCTACAAGTTCCAGTTCACGGGGTCTGGCGCTGAGCAGGACGTCACCGTCCGACGCGCAACGGGCGCGGACGCCGTGACCAATGACCGCAGCGGTGCGGTTTTCGCGACCGGCAAGACGAGCGTGGGCTCCGCGGTGGTCACCATCGTCGGCAGCGGCGGGCAGAAGATCTACGTTGGCCCGCGCGACGATCCGTTCTTCTTCGACCTCGCTGGTTTTCAGAACGGCCTCAAGTTCACGGGCGTCGATACCTTCAAGGGAACGAACGTCACAGCAATCGTTCTCGAAGTGACAGCCGTGCCGTCGCAGACGCTTGGTTTCTGGGCGACGACTTCAAAGCAGGACGCGCTTGGCAACTGGGTACAGCTCGACCGCATGGGCCGCCCGGCAATCAACACCGTCTTCATCCCCGCCGCCAAGAAGGACGCGTTCAACAACAACACGCCTGACCGCGACAAGTCCATCTTCACGGCTGACGTGAAGGCTGCCCTCAATTCACTCGCCAGCCCGGCGACGGACGCCCTCGCAGGCATCTTGCTTCCGGACATCTTGACGGTCGACCTTTCGAAGCCGACCAACTACCTCAACGGACGATCTCCCAAGGATGATGTCATCGACATCTCCCTCCAGACGATCACCGGCAGCACGACGATTGGCGACGGCGTGAACGCGAACGATAACGCCTTCTCCGACACGTTCCCCTACCTCGCAGCCCCCAACGGTGGCGGCGCAGCCCCCGGTGGAACAGCACCGCTCCCGCCGAACACCGGTAACGGCCTCCTGATGGACCGTAGCGACCTCAACTGGACGCTTCCGATCGCATTGGTTGCGGCGGCGGGTCTCCTCGGCGCGGCTGGCTTCGTCGGCCGCCGAAAGATCGAAGAGCAGGCCTAAACCAGCGATGATGGACCGAACGACACCACGGCCAGGGGCAAGTCCCCAGCCCCACCGGCTGGCGTGGCGCGCAATCGGGATCTACCTCCCGGTGCTTGCGCTCGTGGTGGCGGCGTTCCTCATCGTCCGTAACGTCAATGAGGGAGGCGGCACACCCGCCTCCCTCACCACCATCGACCCCCAGCACGCGCAGCAGCTAAACGCGAACATCGCCTTCTTCGAAGAGCGCGTGGTGGAGACGAAAGACAGCCTCAGCTATAACAAGCTCACCGGCTTCTACCTCCAGCGGTTTCGCGAAACGGGCGATACGGCGGACATTCGCCGCGCCGAGCTGAGCGCGACGAAGTCGCTGGAAGCGGCACGCGATGACTACGCCGGGCGCGTCAACCTCGCCCTCGTGAAGATCGTCCAGCACGATTTCACGGCAGCGCTCGACCTCACCACGAAAGCCAAGGACGAGATCCCGACGCGGGCCGACGCGTATGCGATTCTCGGCGACGCACAGTTCGCCCTCGGCAAGTACGCCGAGGCGACGGAGAGCTACAAGTTCTACCTGGACAACGCCCCAGGCTTCGGGGCTTCCGTGCGGCAGGCCGCTCTTGCTGAGATTCGCGGAAACGTCGCGTTGGCCGAGCAGTTCTGGCAGGCGGCGATCCGGGCAGAAGAGGTCTCCGGACCGGAGAACGCTGCCTGGGCGCGCGTTCAGCTCGGCAACCTCTACGCCACGAACGGGGAGCAGGGGAAGGCGAAACGGGAATTCGAAGACTCGCTGCGGACGTACCCCGGCTACCACCTCGCCCAGGCCGGGTTGGCAAGAGTGGCCGCGGCATCCGGTGATTACGCAGGGGCGATCACGCTGTATCAACAGGCCACGGCGCGAATCCCCACGCTCGAATTCGTGGTTGCGCTGGGCGAAGTTTTCGAACGCGCGGGGCGCCCACAGGAGGCTGCCCGCCAGTACGCGCTCGTCGGCGCGATTGGGGAATTGCTCACTGCGGCCGGGGTGCGGTCTGACCTTTCGCTGATCTTGTTTGAGCTGGACCACGGCGCGAACCTCGCGGGACAGGTCGATGTTGCACGCCGGGCATACGAAGAGCGGCCATCCGTGAACGGCGCAGACATCTATGCATGGGCGCTCTTCCGCGCTGGACGCTGCGACGAGGCGCGCGCGAAATCCGACGAAGCGCTCCGACTGGGCACGCTTGAGCCGATCCTGTACTTCCATGCTGGCATGATTGCGGAGAAGCAGGGCGATACCGAACGCGCAAAGACGCTCCTGCGCAAGGCAATCGCCACGAACCCAAGCTTTTCCCTGCGGTTCGAAAATGAAGCACGGGAGACACTGAAAGCGCTCGAAGGCGGGAAATAGCTGTGCGCAACGTGAGTCTTCGCCACAACCTCGTGCGATTGCTGACCGGATTCGTAGCCCTGATTCTGATCACGATCCCGTTCGCGGCAACGCATGGCACCGCGCTCGCGCATCCGCTTGGCAATTTCACGGTCAACCGGTACGCGCGCATCGAGCTTTATCGCGATGCGTTGGACCTCCACTATGTGCTCGACTTTGCGGAGATACCGACGTTCCAGGCACTGCCGGATATCGACACGAACGGCGACAGCAAATATTCCCAGGCCGAACTGGTCGCGTACGCCGACAAATTGGGCAAGACGCTTCCACAGTTGTTTTCGCTGACAGTGAATGGCGGGCACCCGACATTACAACTGCTCGAACGTCACATCGATCTGCTCGACGGGCAGGGCGGGCTGAACACCACGCGGATCGCGTATGTGTACCGCGCAATGGTGCCAGCTGACGCCAGGAGCACGTTGAGCGTGGCCTTCGAAGACCGCAACTACGCTGACCGCGCGGGCTGGCGCGAGATCGTGGTCCGGCCCTCGGAGGGTGCGCAGGCGCAGGTCGATGCGAAGCTGCTTGTGGATGCGAGCGACGCGCTGCGCAGCTACCCAGCGGAAACGCTTCGTTCCGCGCCAGATGTCTCGCAGGTGACGTTCACATGGGTGGGCGGGACCGGGGCGAACGCACCCGCATCGGCGGTTATCCAGGTGGCGGCGAAGACGCGCAACAATTCGGGGTTCGCGAAGCTTCTCGATCACGACATTTCTGCGACCGTCTTCCCGTTGCTACTGTTGGCGGCGTTTGGGTTCGGCATGTTGCATGCCCTGGGGCCAGGACACGGGAAGTCGGTGGTCGGTGCGTATCTCGTCGGCAGCAAGGGCACGCCGCGCCATGCGATCGCCCTCGGCCTGACGGTGACTGCGACGCACACATCGACGGTATACCTGCTGGGTTTCGTTACCCTGTACCTGGGCAACTACCTGGCGCCCGATAGGCTGTACCTGTATCTCGGGGTGGCTGCAGGGGCTTCGATCGTGTTGATGGGGCTATCGCTGTTCGTCGGTCGGATTTCCCGGCTGCGCGGACCTGGGACGGACGATGGCGCGCACAAGCACGGGATGTTCGGAAAGACGCATAGCCACATGCCGACGGTAGCGCAGGCTGCCCATGACCATCCCCATGAGCACGAGCACGAAGAGCACGCCCACGATCAGGGGCGCCCGAAGGAAGCCGATGATTCGCGTGTGACTTGGCGCAGCCTGCTGTCGCTCGGTGTAATCGGGGGAATGTTGCCATGCCCGTCTGCGATCATCGTGATGTTGGCAGCGATAGCGAGCGGACGAGTGCTGTTCGGGATGCTGCTGATCGTGGCCTTCAGCGCAGGCCTCGCAGCCGTGCTGACGGCGATCGGGCTGGCGCTTGTGTTTGGCAAGCGCCTGGGCGAACGCTCGCGTTTGCGTGGCGCATTGCAGCGGCCCGTTTTCGCGAGACTGGTCTCAGCGCTGCCGGTGTTGAGCGCCGCCGGGATCACCCTGGCGGGGCTCGCGATCACGTACCAGGCGTTCCAGCAGAACGGGCTCTGAGTCTCGGATCCGACCACCGGAGCCGTTGTTGCGGCTCAAACCCGCTGGTCGCGTGTTCATCCTTCGATTAGCTGCCCTGAAAATCACCGCAACACCGCTCGCCCTGAGCCCGTCGAAGGGTGAGCACCCTGTGCGAACATCGCCATGCTGCCCGTCCATGCTTCGACAAGCTCAGCACGAACGGGCGAATTGTTCGCGACGCGCTCTACTTCGGCGCCTGGGGCGGCATGGGGTTCTTCAGGCCCGCGCCGATAGTCGATGGGAATTGGGCGTCGAGGGCGTCAAGAGTCCAGCCGCCGGCCATGAACATGCTGCGTTCCTTGCCGGGCAGCGAGACAAGGCTGACTTCATTGCCGCCGACGATGAAGTCGCGACCGTTCACATTCGCCGCGGCATCCGTGCACAGGTAGACCACGAGCGGCGCCACGTATTCGGGCTTGAGTTCGTCCATCTGGGAGATGGCGCCGCCAGCGGACGTCTGTTCCGCCCCGGAAGCCTGGGCCGCGGCGCGGGCGCGTTCCATGGCGATGCGGAGTTCTGGCGTTAGCGTCAGGCGCGTCCCCGCACGTGGGCGGATGGCGTTGGCGGTCACGCCGTAGCGACCGAGGTCGAGGGCCAACGTGCGAGTCAGGCCGACGATGCCTTCCTTCGCGGCAGAGTAGTTCCCTTGGCCCATGTTGCCCATGCCAGATTCGGAACCGGTGCAGATGATTCGCCCGCTGCGCTGCTGCCGGAAGACAAGGGCAGCGTGCTTGGTTGCGGTGAAATGGCCCTTCAGGTGGACCGCGATGCAGAGGTCCCACTCTTCCTCGGACATGTTGAAAATCATTCGGTCGCGCAGGATGCCGGCGTTGTTGACGAGGATATCGAGGCGACCGAAGGTATCGAGCGCCTGCTTCACCATGCGTTCGCCGCCCTCCATGCTCGAAACGTCATCATAGTTTGCGGCCGCATCGCTGCCCAGTTTCTTGATCTCCGAGACTACTTCGTCGGCCGGGGAGGTGTCTTTGCCTTCACCGGCGGTGGAGCCGCCGAGGTCGTTGACGATGACGCGACACCCCTGGGCGGCGAGGAGCAACGCCTCTCCGCGTCCAATACCGCGCCCCGCGCCCGTGACGATTGCTACCTTACCTTCGAGCCTGCCAGCCATGGTGACCACCTTTGTATGTGAGAAGATCGGCCCGGATGTCCGGGCAAAGCGCCCAAACAATAGCACTTCGCAGTGGGTGTGTCAGGTGGGCAACGCGGGATACCATTTCCTGGTGCCGACGCTCCTCGCCATCATCCCGCACCCGGACGACGAGTCTTACAGCTTTGGCGGGACGATCGCGCTCGCGGCGAAAGCGGGTTGGCGCTGTGTAGTGCACTGTGCAAGCGCCGGAGAGAAGGGCAAGCGGCAGGACGGCGGCGCGACGGGACGCGATGCTGTAGGTCGGGCGCGGAAGCGAGAACTTGAAGCGAGTTGCCGGGTGTTGGGCGCGGAGCCGCCAATCGTCTGGGGCCTACCGGACGGGGGATTGAGCTTCTGCCCCTCGCAAGCCACCCGAGTTCGCGAACTGGTCTCGGAGTTCCAGCCGCATCTTGTGCTCGCGCTTGGGAGCGACGGCGCGTACGGACATCCGGACCACATCGCCGTGTACCGCTGGGTGCTCGAAGCGTGGCGTGGATCCTCAGCGCCGCCGTTGCTCTTTGCCGCGTTCGAATCGGGACTCTTTCTGCCGCAGTACGAAAAGTGCATCGGGATGATGGGCGACCCGCCCGAGCCGGCGCCCGAGGCGATTGGGGCCACCGGGTGGCATTACACGGTGGACGTGTCTCGCGTTCAAGAAACTAAGCTGGCAGCGATCGGGGCGCATCGCAGCCAGCTGCCCGAAGGCGACCCGCACGCGATCTTCCCGAGTGAAATTGTTGCGCGGCTCTTGACGGTTGAGCGGTTCACGGACGCGACGGGGGGGCAACAACCGGCGGTACAGGCGCTACTTGACGCGTTCTCGTGAGGGCATTGGCGCCGAGACTCCCGACCCGTCCGGTCTGAAGCGCCGTCCGACACCGAATGAACCGGCCGTGCTGAGCTTGTCGAAGCTTGAACACGCGCTCGATCAACGTTCGGCGCGCGCTCACCCTTCGACAAACTCAGGCCGAGCGGAGTACCTTGTGGGCACGCCTCGTGTCGGGGGCTTTAGCGGCCTTACTTGCGGTTGAACTTGCTGCCAGCGGCTTCCGCGCCCTCGATGAGGATGCACTCGACGGCGTCCGCGGCATCGAGCGCGGCGCGTTCGAGAAGCGTCTTGTCCTCGCCATGGGGGTTGCCGAGAACCCAGGGGGCGACGACGTCGGGCTCCCAGCTTGGCTCGCCGTTGAGGGTCGGCCGACCGATGCCGACACGGATACGGACGAAGTCGAGTCCGGCATGGGCTGCGATGCTCTTCAGGCCGTTGTGGCCGCCGTGGCCACCACCGGCGCGAATGCGGAGGGCGCCGACATTCATATCAAGCTCGTCGTAGACGACGATCGTGTGGGCGAGGTCGCAGCCGGTCCATTGCAAGGCAAGCTCGACGGCCTGGCCGCTGTTGTTGACGAACGTCTTCGGCTTGATGAGGGCGACTCTTTGGCCCGCAAGCGTCCCGACGGCGATGGCCATGAGGCTGCCCGTGGCCTTCGGCGAAACCGCTGCGCGTTTCGCCAGTTCGTTCACGACCCAGAAACCCACGTTGTGGCGGTTGCGCGCGTAGTGTTCGCCCGGGTTGCCAAGGCCAACCACCAGCCAATCCGCTACAAACCGCGGTCCCCCTCCAAAAATCTTTCCGAACGCCATTGAACGAGTGTATTGAACGGGCGGGGGACGGGCGACCACAAAAAAGGGGTAGACTGACACAAATCCCCGTCCGGAGGGCGCCATGCCCCACACAGTTCGAGAGACAATTCGCCTGCTCGTTGACTCGACGATGGAAACGCTCGATGTCTTGCTTGCTGCTTCGGATGGTGAGCTGCCGATGCCTTCATCCCATGTGTGCGCGCAGGGCAAGGATGTGTGGGCGCTGATCACGAACGACATTGACCACGAGAAGATTCACTCCGGGCAGATCATCGAGGGCCGCTACGAAGCGCGCGCCACGGCGTCCCCCATGGAACGGCTGTTGGCGGAGTGGTTCGAAGAACGCGCACGTTTCATCGGATCGTTGATTGGCTTGTCGGATGAACAGTTCAACGCCGAGACCGTGGAAGGGGGATGGACCTACCGGGCTGTGGCGAAGCATGTGCTGCTCGTTGAACAGGATTCACTCAAGGTGCTCGCCCAGGATCAGGCGGCGCGCGGAGAGAACTGAGGCTCGTGGAGATTTTTGGTTGGCTGCTCGATCTGCTGTTCGGCTCGGTGTATGGTCTGGTGATCCTTGGTATCGGGTC
Organism: Dehalococcoidia bacterium; assembly: GCA_034437915.1. Taxonomy (GTDB): domain Bacteria; phylum Chloroflexota; class Dehalococcoidia; order Tepidiformales; family Tepidiformaceae; genus JACRBT01. The sequence continues at coordinate 12,143 of DAOTTM010000306.1, forward strand.
CGTGGCGGCAATCCCCTACGGCATCTGGCAAGGGCTGAAACGGCTGTGGGCAATGCGCCCCGGGGGAGCACATGGCGACACGCGAACAGGTTGACGAACTCAAGGCCAAGACTCGGGAGGAACGAACCGGGCTGATCGCGGCGGCGCGGTCGCTGAGCGGTGATGACGCGCTTCGCGTGCCGAAGGATGCGGAGGGGGAAGAGCAGTGGACAGCGCTCGAACAGCTGGCCCACCTTTGGGAGATGGAACGCAACTACGATGCGTGGGTGCGGGCCGCGCTCACCGAACACAACCCGGATCTGCGCGGCGTCACGGGGGCGCCGGTCGCCATCCCCGTGGAGCGCGCGAACGGCAGTAGCATCGACGAGATGCTGGGCTACCTTGAGTTGGAGCGCACCTACACCCTCGGCCTCATGGACGGCATCTCGCTCGACGGGTTCGACCGGACCGCAACAAGTCCCGTTTTTGGAACGCTCACCGTCCTCCAGTGGCTGCGTTCGTTCTATCGTCACGACCGACAGCACGGCGCGCAGATCCAGGGACGCAAGAGCGACTACCAGCCCAACTTCAAAGGCGCCGAGCCGAACCAGCGCAAGGCGCGCATAGAGCTCGTACAAAGACGCGAGGGCTAGGCAGGTCGTCCGCTATCCCACGCGCGCGAGGAAGGCGTGGATCGCGGCGACCATTTCGGCCGGGTTGTTTCGCCAATACGCCGGGTCCTTGCCGACGATGAGGCCGCAATCGGGCACGGTGTCCGCGAGGAGCTGGGCCGCGCGAACGGGGTGGAGCCCATCGCCTTCGTGGGCGATCACAAGGGTGGGCACGGCGATGCCGCGATACTCTTCGGGATCGTGGAAGGGGGATTGCACCAACCCGCGAATCGCGTGGAGCAACGCCATCGGATTCTGCAGACGCAGCCAGGCGGCGCGTTCTTCTGCCTCCTCGGGGGTGGCGGCGAACCCGGGGAACGCCTTCGCGAGTTCGATGGTCTTTTCGAGGCCGAAGTTTTCGACGGCGTGCGAAAGGAGGTCCAGCACCTGGATCGCCTGCTTCTCCGCGGCGGCGCGCATCGGCTCATGGCCCAGCGGTGGCGGCATCACGAGAACGAGCGCACGTACGCGTTCGGGCTGTTCAAGAGCGACCCACAAGGCCGTCGCCGCGCCCATGGAGGCGCCGCCAAAGATCGCCTGTTCAGCGCCAACGTGGCGCGCAAGCCCGCTCATATCCCGTCCCATCGTCTCCCACGTATAGCCCGCGGCCTCCGCCGGTCCGGCCGATTGGCCGTGCCCACGCGCATCGTAGAGGAGCAACCGGACGGAGGAGGTGAGGGCTTCACGCGCGCTGCCGTTCTCTTCGTGGACCTGCTCAATGCGGCCAAGCAGACCGTGGCCGAAGACCGCGAGCGGACCCTGTCCATCGACCCGGTAACGGAGCCGGTGCCCGTTGATCTCGGCGAAATGTTCAGTCATAGCTTCGACTGTAGGGCATCCGCTTCCTTCTTGCTGGGTGCCCTTCAGGACCTTCCGGAGCGTGGAACACGGCCGTTTGGGCGTTTCAATGGCACGAGTTGGCAGGTACCTTCGAACGAAATCTCTCCCCCCGGCACTGGAGTCGAGCCAAGGTGAAGAATTCTATCCGGAGCGCATCAGCATGGCGGTTGCCTGGCGCCATGCTCGTCGGTTCGGTGCTCATAGCCCTCGCCCTGGCGTTCGCGTTGCGCGATACGGGGAGTGACGCCCACCCGGCCGCGGATGCCTTCTGCCCGCCGGGGACGCCCGGATGTGAATTGCGACAGCCGATTCACGAACACGCGGACTTTGCCCTGTTCATCCGGGGGCAACGGTTCGACTTCGGGAAGCCTGAATTCATCTCGGTGGAAGGCAAGGAAAAGAGCCCGAACGTCCATATCCACGACCCGCGCCACACGGTAGTGCATGTGCACCGCGAGCAGACGACGTGGGACGAATTCCTGCGGTCGCTGGGTTTCGAACTCACCGATCCAACCGTGGGGACCCCGTCCGAAAAGAGCTGTCTCGTTATGTCAACGCACGAACGATTGTGCACGGGCGTGACCGAGTCGCTTAAGTTCTACATGAACGGAGTGAAGGTCGACGGTGTCGCGGATCTTGACATCAGCGGGCTCTCAAGGCTGTTGATCAGCTTTGGGAGCGAATCCGAGGAAGCGGTGGCGAAGCAAGATGCGCAGGTCACCGACCAGGCGTGCATTCCCGCGGGAGTCTGCCAGGCGCGCGGAAGTGGCTCGGGCGAACACGGTGAGCCCTGCGCGAAGAGTTCGGGGCAATGCAATTGAGCGGACTGCCGGATTGCCACCGGAGACGGGGCCTGTTGGACCGCGAAAGCGCCCGGTGGACCGCGAAAGCGCCCGGTGGACCGGATGCCCCGTTCCCAGATCCTCTGGCTGAGCGTTCTCACGTTCCCGCTCAACGTCGCCGTGCGTCCATTTGCGCGCGCATCGGGCTTGTCAGCGGACGTGACGCTGCGATGAAGCGGAACGGGCCTTGTAATACGCTCGATGGCGTCTGGGCCTGACTGAATTCATATCCCCGACCATGGGGGACTATGCATGTGACCAACGAGCGGATCTTGCCGACCGAACCACTGGCATTCATACGTCGCTGTGTCACGG
>DAOTTM010000307.1:0-14414 GCA_034437915.1 Dehalococcoidia bacterium
ACACGCGCGGCGAAGTTTACGGCGGCACCGAACAGGTCTTCGCGCTCGCGGATGACCTCGCCTGTGTGAAGGCCGATACGCAGGGAGATGTCACCGCGGGCTGCGTCCGACCGCCGCCAACGTTCAATGCTCTTCTGGATATCCACGGCGCAGAGTACGGCGCGCCGGGCACTCGTGAAGGCCACCATCTGGCCGTCGCCCAGGCCCTTCACTTCGACGCCGCGGTGGTGCGTGACCTGGGCGCGGACAAGCTCATCGACCTCGCGCATCAACGCCCGCCCGCGTTCGTCGCCCAGCCGATTCGTGAGCACGGTCGAGCCGACGACGTCGGTGAAGACGATAGTGACGGTGCCTTCGGGCAGTTCGTTCGGCATTGCACGGGGATTATGACACACTTGGCGGGCCAAGCTGTCGCGGGGCGCGCAACCGAACATCCGCTCCACAGTCCCTGGTTCGAGCGGTCCGAACTTTCGTATCAGTCTAATAAGATCCATGGGTCCAATAGGTCTTATGGGACGCCTCCAGACGGCCCGCGACGCAAGCGCGCGAATCCGTCGCGGTTTACACTTGCCACCGCACACGTCCGCGTGCATACCCAATCCCCGGAGTTCCGTCCTTGGCCATCCTCCAGATTGTCCGCGCTGGCAACCCCGTCCTTCGCGAAAAAGCTCGCCGCGTGCGCACGATCGACAGCAGCATCCACAAACTCATCGAAGACATGTGGGAGACGATGTACGAGGCCCCCGGCGTGGGTCTTGCCGCCCCGCAGATCGGGGTTTCGCTGCGCGTCATCGTCATCGATGTCCCGGACCATGACCCGGTGGCGCTCCTGAACCCGGAGATCATCAAGCGCTCGGGTGAGCGACCGTTGGACGAAGGCTGCCTTTCCGTGCCTGGCTTCCGGGGCGAAGTCATTCGCTCCGTGAAGGTGCTGGCGAAGGGCATCGACCCCCGGACGGGCAAAGAGATACGAGTGAAAGCCGAGGACGACCTCATGGCGGAAGCGCTGGAACACGAAATCGACCACATCAACGGCATCCTCTACATCGACTACCTGCCTTCGCCAGATGCGCTTATCCCCATGAACGACGCCCCGGAGCTAAGCGGGCGGCGTTAATCGTTTCCGGCGGGGATGTCCGGTTCTCTTCACTTCAAAAGCAGCTCAGCACCATGGAGGCGCCAGTGTTCATCGAAGACATCTTTGCAAGCGAGATCCTGGATTCGCGCGGCAACCCGACAGTGCTTGCGAAGGTGGTGCTCGATAACGGCATGGAGGGGGTTGCGGCCGTGCCCTCGGGCGCATCTACCGGCGCCCACGAAGCTGTTGAACTTCGCGATGGCGACAAGCGCCGTTACGGGGGCAAGGGCGTCCTCAAGGCCGTGGCGCACATCGAGAATGACATCGCCGAAGCGTTGCACGGCGTCCCCGCGATGGAACAACGGCTGATCGACAGGATCCTCTGCGAAGTCGATGGCACGCCGAACAAATCGAGAATCGGCGCCAACGCGATCCTGGGCGTGTCCCTCGCCGCTGCGCGGGCTGCCGCGCTCGCCTTCGATACCGAACTCTACCGTTACCTGGGCGGGCCGAATGTGCATCGTTTGCCCGTGCCGATGTTCAACATTCTCAATGGCGGCAAGCACGCGGATGACTCGACGGACTTTCAGGAGTTCATGGTCATGCCCGTGGGCGCGGCGACCTTCAGCAACGGCCTGCGCATGGGGGTTGAGATTTACCAGGCTTTGAAGGTACTCCTGCATGAGCGGGGCCTCGCCACGACGGTTGGTGACGAGGGGGGCTTCGCACCGTCGCTTCCGGGAAACGAAGAGGCGGTCCAGCTGGTCGTGGAAGCGATCGAACGAGCTGGCTATCGCCCCGGGGAAGACGCCGTGATCGCGCTCGACCCGGCGATGACGGAGCTCTTCGCGAACGGCCAGTACATACTCCCGAAGGAGAAGCGGTCGCTCACGAGCGAAGAGATGGTCAACCACTGGGCATCGTGGGTGGAGAAGTACCCCGTTCGCTCGATCGAAGATGGCCTTGCGGAGGATGACTGGGAGGGCTGGACGGCGCTCGTGGCGCGCCTCGGCGATGCCTGCCAAATTGTGGGCGACGATCTCCTCGTGACGAACGCTGTTCGCATTCGCCGGGCTATCTCGGCGCGGGCCGCCAACAGCGTGCTCGTCAAGGTGAACCAGATAGGCACACTGACCGAGACACTGGAGGCCATCGAACTGGCTCGTTCGGCCGGCTGGACGGCTGTCATCAGCCATCGTTCTGGCGAGACTGAAGATACATTCATCGCTGACCTCGCCGTCGCCACGGGGGCGGGGCAAATCAAGGCGGGAGCGCCCGCCCGCAGTGAACGCACGGCGAAGTACAACCGTCTCCTGGAAATAGAGTCGGACATCGTCGGTTCGACCTACGCCGGCTGGGATTGTATTCGCCAACTCGGCCCGCGCCCCGCACGCGATGAAGCGGCGCGTCCACGTCCACGCGCCGAACGGCGCCGCGAACCCCGGAAGCGGCACTGACGCACAGTGGAACCAGCAATCCGGGCGATCATGGACCAGCTGATCTTCGATAGCGCGAACCTGCTCTACCTCGTCGCCGCGCGACCGGAGGGTTCACTCGACCGTGCGCTTGGCGATGGTCTGACCATGGATCAGGCGTTCGACCGACTCGGGAGCTTCGCCGCGGGATGCGCGGGGGCGATCGGCCGGATGCGCCGCGCTGAGCCCTTCGCCCCAGTGCCGTCGGCCACGGACGGAGACGTGCACGCCGACGAGCTGGCTGGCCCCGGTGAACTCACCGAGACGGTCGCGCGATTTATGGACGGGCGACGGCGTTTTCTGGAAGAACTTCAACTGGTCCGGCCGGAGACGCTGCATTCAGAGTACGAGGGCCGCCCCGTCAAGCCGATGCTGGTTGCATGGTCTCGACAGTACATAAAGACAGGGCTTGCGATGTTTGAAGCCCTCCCGGAGCTTTGGGATGATGCGATCCCACTGACGTGGATATTCGAAGCCAACCTTTCCTACGACGCTGACCTGTATGCTCGACAGAACACGCTACTCGCCCGCGTGCGAGCGCACCTTGCGGGGATCGAGGGCGCCGAGAAGAAAGGGACCAAGAAATGACGCAGCCGGAAGTGGTCAAGATCCTCGAAGAGCTGGATGGACACCGGGAGAAGTTCGAGCACTTCTGTAAGTCGTTGAGCGTCGAAGAATTGGACCGCCCCGTCCCCAACAGCACGTGGCACGTCCGTGATTTCATCGCCCACCTCGCGACCATTGATGGCCCCGTCCTGCGCATGTTTCGAAACGTCCAGACGGGCAGCGGGCGCGGGTTCATGGAGAGTAACGGGCGAGGCTGGAACGTCGATACCTGGAACCAGGAGCAGATTTCGCCTCGTCGAACCCAGGACCTGGAGTCGACGCTCGTCGAGGCGCGGCTCTCCCGTGCCGCTATCCGGCGAGTCATGGAATCGTTCTCCGCTGAAGACCTTGCGTTCGAATTTCGATTCGGCGGCGATAGCAAGCGTCCCGCCTCCACCGTCACGATCGGCAACTACCTCCGCGGTTGGTGTAAACACGACCCAATGCACGTGGTCGATATGCTCCGGGGAGTCCCGGAGCGTGAGACCGCGGATGTCAAGCAGTGGGTCAGTGACCCGGTGATCGCCGGCTACCAGAAGGCGATGAACGTCTGAAGTGGCAGGCATGCGCGTTTCGCCGCCGAAAGTTTTTCCCGTCGCAACGCGCGCTGGGCGGCCGCCGTTGGAGGCCGTCGGATCACTCGATGCCTATCGCCAGACCTCGTTCGCCCTCGGCGATGAGCTGGACCTGGTCCTCAAGGGACTGAATATCGAAGGGCAGGTCGCGGAGGCCTCGGCGGGCGCGAAGTTCCGGACTCAACAGACGGCGTCAACCCTTGGCTTGTGGTCACGGTCGTGGCTATGCCGCCTGGAAGCGCTCCATGCGCTGGAGTGGGGAGGCTATTCGGCGGCCATGCCGCTCGTTCGCGCGGCCGCGGATTATGCCGGCGGCATCGCATACCTGCTTGGGCAGGCGGCCGCCGAATGGGAAGAGTGGCTGGACGACGGAGGCGTTTCCCTCGCGCCGGGACAACATGCCACGGAGTTTCGGCTGCACCTGTTTCGTGCAGCCGAGGCGCTCGCTGGCGATCAGGCCCTCGGCCTCATCTACCGGGGAGCGACGGACCTCTCGTTGCCGCACTTTGGCGCCACGCTCCTACTTGCGGCGGGAGACTCTGGACCTGACCACGTCGCGATGACGTTCGGTGACCGCGACTTTCACGTCGGCTTCGCCGAGTTGGTCCTCGGGTGGCTCGTTGAACTCTCAGCCTGGCATCTTCGGACGGCGGCCGCGTTTCCGGGCGCATTCGGATCCGTTGAGACGGGGGGCTTCGAGAGCGCTGCCCAACAGGCCGTCCAACGGCCAACGCGGTGTCGCCTCGAATCGATAGAGCTGGATGGCTCACCCCGTTATCTGTTGCACAACTTCCGTCGGGCCCCCGGCGCGGCGCCCAAACGAATTCTGCTGTAGGCGCGGCTGCCTGGAGCAAGCCATCGGTTGGCTTTGCCCTGTCCTGCCTTTCGCGTTTTCCTTTTTCATTGCTTCGTCGTAGCATCAAACTTGGCACACTCCCACGTGGCCCTGTATCGAGCAGTTTCTGATGCGAACCGCCAACTACATTTTCTCGCTCGTCTCAATCGCCATGGGGATAGCGCTCGTCCTCTTCATCCTCACGCAGACTTCGGACTGGGACGCCCGCACCACGATCGACTTTCGCCGCTGGAGTATCGGGACGGCAATCGGTTGCCTCCTCATCCTGAACGGCGGCATTCGCCTCTGGTTCGCTCAGGATGACGAAGGATGAGCGACGGCACGAGCGGGAGCGGGAACGAGTTGTATACTCCTCTTGGTGACCCGTACGCCTGATGCATAATCTCCATTCATTCCTCGTCCCAATTACCGCCTCGCCTGCCAGCCTCGAGGCGCTGAACATCGCCTGCAACCTCGCCAAGCCCCGGAAGGGCCGCGTCTACGCGGTTCACGTGATCGAAGTTCTACGCTCCTTGCCTCTCAACGCGGAAATGGACGAAGAGGCGCGGCGCGGCGAGCAACTCTTGCGCAAGGCAGAAGAGGTCGCGGCGGAGACCGACTTCCACATCACGGGCGAACTCCTCCAGGCGCGCGAAGCCGGGCAGGCGATCGTCGATGAATCCCGCGAACGCGAAGTAGATGCGATTATCCTTGGCGTGGGATACAAACGCCTGATCGGCTCGTTTCAAATTGGCCGCACGGTCGATTACGTCTTGAAAAACGCTTCTTGCCAGGTGTGGGTCGTGCGCCAACAGGTGGGCGGCGAACGCACGGAAGGACACCACGCACGATGAAAGTGTTGATCATGGGCTGCGGGCGCCTTGGCGCGCGCATCGCCTGGACTTTGGACGAACAGGGCCACGAGATCGTCGTCATGGATACGAATCCCACCGCGTTTCGAAGGCTCCCGGCTTCGTTCGGGGGAACCACCATCATCGGCAACGGAATGGATGGTCCCGCCTTGGAAAAGGCCGGGGTCGAACAGATGGACGCCTTCATGGCCACTACACAGGGCGACAACCGCAACTACTTCGCAAGCCAAATGGCCAAAGAGGTGTACCACGTCTCGCGTGTGCTGTGCCGCATCTACGACCCGCTACGCGAAGAACTCTTCCGCGACATCGGACTGGAAACGTTCAGTCCCACCAGCCTTGGGGCGCGAGTGATGGTGGACATGCTGCTTGGAAAACCCACCCCGGTGGAGGTGAAGTAGCCGATGTACATCGTCATAGCCGGTGGTGGCAAGGTTGGGTTTCATCTTGCGCAAGAGCTCTTGCGCGCGAACAACGAAGTTTTGATCGTCGAACGTGAAGCAGCACGCGTGGCGCAGATCGCTGAAGAGTTGGGCGATTCCGTGGTGCAAGGGGATAGCTGCGAGGTATCCACGCTTGATGCGGCCGGCGTGGCCCGCGCGGACCTTGTCGCCGCCGTGACCGGTGACGACGAAGACAACCTCGTGATCTGCGAAATCGCCCGCAAGCGGGGCGTTCCGCGGACCGTCGCGCGCATCAACAACCCGCGCAACGAACTCCTGTTCAAACGTCGCGGCATTGAGACCACCGTTTCCGCCACCCAGGCCATCCTCGGGCAGATTGAACAAGAGCTGCCCACTTCCGACATCATGATCCCGCTGTTGCAGCTCGCCAGCGGACTCGAACTTGTCGAAATGAAGCTTCCCGACAATTCACCTGTGGTCGGCCGCTCCGTGCGGGAGATCCTTCTCCCGTCCGAATCGCTGATTTCCCTGATCGTGGACCCGGGCGGAGTGCCACGAATCCCCAACGGCGATACGCGGCTCAATGCGGGCGATGCGCTCGTTATTGTCACGCGCCAGGAGAGCATGGAGTGGCTTCGCGAGGCGTTCATCGGCTCCCGCCACGGACTGGACACCTAAGCGTGAGGGTCGCGTACCTGGGCCCACCCGGGACCTTCGGCGAAGAGGCCGCCCTGCGCTTCGCACCCAACGACGAGCGCATACCCTTCCCCTCGCATGCCGGCGTTGCCGCCGCCGTTGAGTCTGGCGCCGCCGATTTGGGCGTGGTGGGGATTGAAAACTCGTTGAGCGGGTCCGTCGCGGAAACGCTGGACATCCTCATTCACGACAGCACGTTGCAAATTCAGTCCGAACTCGTTCTCCCAATCGAACATAACCTCATTCTCAAGGCGGGCACCCGCCCCGAAGACGTCAAGGTACTGTTTTCGCATCCGGCGGCCCCCGGTCAGTGTCGGAAGTACATCGACCGCTGCTTCCCCAACGCCCAGGTGGAGGCGGCACTCTCCACCGCTGAGGCTGTCCGCCTGGCCATGGCGCGGGACGGCGATGCCGGTGCCATTGCCACGGTGCGCGCCGCGCAGTTACACGGTGGTGAGGTGTACGCGCGCGCCATCCAGGATTCCGACAACAATGTCACGCGCTTCGTCGTGCTGGGGCGCGGCCAACCGGCGCCGACCGGGCGCGACCGAACGTCAATCGCCTTCACCTTCGCGGTGGATGCACCAGGCTCATTGGCCGGGGTCCTCAACGTCTTCGCGCGGCGGAACCTGAACTGTTCGAAGATCGAGAGCCGCCCGACGCGCGCGACTTTCGGCGAATACGTCTTCCTCGTGGACGTGGATGGTCACCAGGCCGAACCCGAGATCGCCGACGCGTTGAATGAAGTGCGGAAGTTGTGCGCCGAACTCAAAGTCTTCGGCAGCTACCCGCGCTGGCACTGACCAGCATTCGCCTGTCCCACGGCTCACGCTCCTCAAACTCCCAATCCGTAGCGCGCGCGGAAGCAAGCGCCGGGATGTTCGGCGCTGCGCTTCCGGCCAGGCCGACTTAAGGTCCCATTCGCCTTGCCAAGCCCCTCCGCACGTGCCACGATCAACATATGCAGAAAGAAATCTACCAGGAGATCGCGGGCGCGATGGAGCGCGGCGAGCGGGTTGTGCTCGCCACAGTCGCGCGTACGCGCGGTTCGACGCCCCGCAAGACGGGCGCAAAGATGGTTGTTCGCCAGGATGGCACGTTCTTCGGGACGATCGGTGGCGGTTGTGGCGAGGCCGAGGTTTGGCAGGAGGCGATGTCGGTCCTCGATGACGGCAAGGCCCGCATCGTGACGGTTGACCTCACGGAGCCGACGGACGGCGACGACAAGATCTGCGGGGGCGTCATGGACGTATTTGTAGAGCGGCTCGCTTAGCGGGTCGAAGGTTACTCACGGGTAAATGGCGCGTTCAAAGGTGCCAGATATCCTGTATGATGATAGAGATGCCACCGGCGACGGGAGGCGGAAGAAGGACTCTCATGGGACCATTCGGTGCACCAGAACTGCTTATTGTTGGAGCGATCGTGCTCCTCCTCTTTGGTGTGGGCCGCCTGAGCGGTCTTGGTAAGGATCTCGGTTCCTCGATCAAGGAATTCCGCAAGGCCGTGAAAGACGAAGACAAAGACGGCGACAAAGCTGAGAAGCCCGGCCAGAACGTTTCCAACACGCAGGCGCCGCCGCCCCCCCAAGCGCCGCTTGCGCCACCCCCCGCGTCCCCCGCGCAGGCCCAGCCCGGTGACAAGCCTCCGATCTTTTAGGGTCTTGGGCTGAGAGTATCGCCTCTTGGCTTCGGCGGAATCGTTCGTCTTGAGATTGTCGAAGGATGAACACGCGCTCGAACATGGTTCAGAGGGGATCGCCCTTTCGATATGCCCCAGACGAGCGGAGTCTTCATCCCTCTCGCTGGCGCGGCGCCATATTGGCCTCCCGAGAATATCGGACTGTTCTTGTTCAGCAGTCGTTGGGTGGCGTATTGCCGCTCTCCCGGCGCCGGTGAATCGCGGCTATTCAAGATATCCATCGGCCGCCAAATGTGCTGGACCGTGAACAAAGGTAAACCGGCCTTGCCCGCCCGCACCCCCCGTCGTAGAGTTTGTCCGTAACGTCACAAGCTCGCACAGTGCGGTTCGCTGCGCTCTGCGGTTATCGCTCTTGGCCTTGGGAGCACGGCCAGATTGGGATGGCACAACTATGATTCGCAGAGCCAGGCCGCTTCACTACGCGGATTCGGGCTCTGCGTTTTGGTGTGAAAGCTGCGGGAAGGAGGGTCCATGAGCTTCTACGATTCGTATTCGGCCGTGATGATGGCCGTCATCGCGGGCTTCATCCTCGTATTTACCGCGCTCATCGCGACTCGCTTGCTTGCGCCGTTCGGGAAGGAACGGGGTAAGGCCGTTTCCTACGAGTGTGGCATGCTTCCCATCGGCCGCCAGTGGGCCCAGATCCACGTTCGTTACTACCTCATCGCGATCCTCTTCCTCATATTCGATGTGGAGATCGTCTTCATCTTCCCGTGGGCCGTGACGTTCGTTGACCTCCCCAAATACGTGTTCTACGAAATGCTGGTCTTCGTTGGCGTCCTCGCCGCTGGGCTGGCCTACGCCTGGCGCCGCGGCGTGCTGGAGTGGAGATGACTGAGATCATAATAAAGCCATATGTCCCCGATTTCGGGGCTGAACTCGAACGCCTCAGGCCAGTGGAATACCCCCACGCCAGGGCTGCTTACCGGATGGTGCTGCCCGGTGTCATCCAAACGGGGGCGGACACGGTCATTGCGATGAGCCGGAAGTCTTCGCTCTGGCCCATGACCTTCGGCCTCGCCTGTTGCGCGATCGAGATGATCGGCTCCTTCATGTCGAACCACGACCTCGACCGCTTTGGCATCGTTCCCTGGCCTAGCCCTCGGCAGAGCGACGTCATGGTTGTTTCGGGCACGGTCACGAAGAAGATGGCCCCGGCCATCAAGCTCCTCTATGAGCAGATGCCGAATCCAAAGTACGTCATCTCCATGGGCGCCTGCGCCACGAACGGCGGCCCGTACACCGAGTATGACCGCGTCCTCCAGGGCGTGGACAAGATCATCCCGGTGGACGTGTACGTGCCCGGCTGCCCGCCTCGTCCAGAATCGCTCCTCGACGGCTTCATGCGTCTCCAGGAAAAGATCATGGAAGAGAAGAAGATGGTCGGATGAGCGAAAAGACTGCCACGGGCCATTCCTTTAAGCAGGTTCCGAACTCCGCACTGACCGAAAAGCTCAAGCGCGCCCTCACCGGCATTGAGGTGGAGTACCGGGAGACGTCCACGGATGTTGACCTGTTGGTCTCGCCCGCGAATTTTGGGCGCGTCGTTCGCGAACTGAACGAACGTAAGGAACTGAGTTTCGATTATCTTCGCAACATCGCGGGCGTTGATTACGTGAAGGAAGGCCTGGCTGCGGTCTACCACTTCTATTCGTTCAAACAGGGGCACGCGGTCCAGGTGACGGTGCCGACACCGCTGGGCGCTCCGCACGTCCCTTCGATTACCTCGACCTTCGCGGCGGCGGACTGGCACGAACGCGAAGCCGCCGAGATGGTAGGCCTCGTTTTCGACGGCCACCCCAACCCGAAAAATCTCCTCCTCGAAGAGGATCTGCGCATCCACCCCCTGCTGAAGGCGCATCCCCTCCAAAAGGTGGAGATCCTCCAGGGAATCGAAGAGAACGATCCGGGGTTCAAGTTCTAATGACCAGGATTGCGCAATGACCGTTTGGCCAGATGAGAGCGTCGTGCCCGGACACGCGGGAGGGTTCGACACCGTTGACATGACGATCAACATCGGGCCCCAGCATCCGGCGACGCACGGCGTCTTCCGCATGGCGCTGACCGTCGATGGCGAGGTCGTGATGGACTGCGAGCCGTATATCGGCTACCTCCATCGCGGGCTGGAGAAGCTCAGCGAAGCGAACGACTACCGCCAGGCGATGGGCTTCTGGGACCGCACGGACTACCTCGCGGGAATGTGCTGCGAAGGCGCCTACTGCATGGCCGTGGAGAAGCTCGCCGGCATCGATGTCCCGGAGCGCGCCGAATACATCCGCGTGATGATGATGGAGCTTTCGCGCATCAACTCCCACTTCATGTTCCTCGGGGCCTTCGGCGCGGACGTGGGTTCCTTCGGAACGAGCTTCATCTACGCCTGGCGCGAGCGGGAGCGCATCTACGACTTCTTCGAAGAAGTCTCCGGCGACCGCATGTTCCCGACGTATTTCCGGCCAGGAGGCGTGGCCTTCGACCTCCCAGAGAACTACGAGTCGCGCATCCGCTGGCTCATCAGTTCGATCCGGCAGGGTATCGATGACTTCGACGGCCTCCTCACGGGCAACGAGATCTTCGTGGAGCGTTGCCGCAACCTTGCCCCGATGACCGTCGAGCGCGCGGTCAACCTCGGCCTGAGCGGTCCCGTGCTGCGCGCCACGGGCCTCGATTGGGACGTGCGCAAGGCCGAGCCGTACAGCATCTACGACCGCTTCAAGTTCGCGATCCCGGTTGGCGTCCAGGGCGACGTCTTCGATCGCTACCATGTGCGCATCAGTGAGATGTACCAGAGCACCTTGATCGTCGAGCAATGCCTCGACCAGATTACGGAGGGCCTCGTCCTCAACCCCAACCTTCCCAAGAACCTGCGTATCGAAAAGGGCGAATGTTACGTGCGCACGGAGGGAACCAAGGGCGAATACAGCGTCTACGCGCTCGCGAAGGGCGGCAACAAGCCCTACCGCATGAAGCTGCGTTCGCCCAGCTTCTGCAACCTCTCGGCGTTGCGGGAGATGGTCATTGGCTCGTATGTCGCGGACGCCATCATCATTCTCGGGTCGCTCGATATCGTGCTTGGCGAGGTGGACAAGTAATGCACGAGATTTTCGGCATCTGGAACTGGCTCGACGCCGTCATCCGCATCCTCATCATCGTGCTCGTCATGACAGTCGTCGTGATGTATCTGACGTATGGCGAGCGCAAGGTCGTCGCGCGCCTGCAACAACGTCTCGGCCCGACCCGAACCGGGCCGGCGGGGCTTCTCCAGCCGCTTGCGGACGCGGTGAAACTTGTCGGCAAGGAAGACCTCCGGCCTGCTAATGCGGACCGGTGGGTGTTCGAACTGGCGCCCTATGCCACGTTTATCCCGGTCTTGATGGTGCTGGTGACGCTTCCCTTCGCGGAGCATTGGGGTGTCCGGAGCCTTCCCCTGGGCATGTTCTTCGTCTTTGCGGCCCTCGGCCTGAACATCGTGGGAATCATGATGGCGGGCCTTGGTTCCGGGAATAAGTACGCACTCCTCGGCGGCGTGCGCGCGGCGGCGCAAATGATCAGCTACGAAATCCCGCTCGTATTGAGCCTGCTCGCCGTGGCCATGGTCGTCCACGGCTCCATCGATGGTGGCCCGAAGATCAACGGCAGCCTGGATCTCCAGGTCATCACGCGGCTCCAGTCCGACTACCCCTTGATCATCCTCCAGCCGTTGGCCTTCATCATTTTCTTCACGGCCATGCTGTCCGAACTGCATCGCGCCCCGTTCGATATTCCCGTGGCGGAATCGGAGATCGTCGGCGGCTACTTCGTCGAGTACTCGGGCATCCGCTGGAGCATGTTCCAGCTCACGGAATACGCAAGCATGTGGGCCTTCAGTGTCTTCGGCTCGATCGTCTTCCTGGGCGGCTGGGAATGGCCATTCGGGCACGATGTTGGTTGGGCATACCAGCTTCTCCTGACGACGATCAAGAGCCTGCTCTTCATCATGCTCATCTTCTGGTTGCGCACCACGGTCCCCCGCCTGCGCATCGACCAGCTCATGAGCTTCTGCTGGAAGGTCCTCCTTCCGATGAGCATCCTTCAGCTCTTGATGAACGGCTTCATCCGCGTCTATGACCTCCCGAATGTGTTTCTCTCCCTCACGAGTGGGGCAGGCGCGGTGGGACTCGTCGCGTTCATCGTCTTCCGTGCATTCACCCGACCGAAAAAGACAGCGAGCCTTGTCGGCGCATACCGGCAGGCAGGAGTGAACGTCCGATGAAAGGTCTCGTCAAAGGTCTCGCGACAACGCTTTCCACGGCCATGCGGAAACCCGTGACAATCGAATATCCGGACGAAAAGCACGTTCTGCCGGTGCGGCAGCGCAGCTTCCCGGTGCTCACCTGGGATTTTGACCACGACGAGCCGTTCTGTACGGGCTGCATGGTCTGCATCCGAAATTGCCCGGTCGATTGCATGACCGCCGTGATGGGCGACAACGTGAAGTACGCCTCCGGCGAAAGCAATCGGCGCAAGGTCATCCAGAAGTTCTGGATCGACTATGGCCGGTGCATGCGTTGCAACATCTGCGTCGAAGTGTGCAATTTCGAAGCGATCGTCATGGACAACAACTGGAGCGGCCACGAGCACGCCGCCTTCGATCGTCGCGACCTTCATCTCGATCTCGACGACCTGCTGGAGGAGAGCCGCAGTGGTCGATTGACCAATCCGTACCACCCGGCCGACGACCTTGAGGCGAATATCGCTGTCTCCGAGGGGAAGGAGATCGCAGAGCCACGCATGCATGGAGCGCGCCCACAGGCGCGGCAGGCGCAACTGAACCGGGTTGCGCAGGGCCTGCCGGCGGGAATCCGCGAACGCGAACCAGAGCCGCCCAAGGCTGGCGCGGCGCAGGCGAAGGCCGCTTCGGCTGGCGGGGAAGAGGTCGAGGTCCTTTCGGAGTCGAAGATCCGTGCCCGCCGCATGCGTGCCGAGCGCACCGTGAAGGAGCTCCAGGAGAAGGGCGAGCCCGTGCCGCCCGAAGTGCTCGCGGACATAGAGAAGTACCTCAACATGAAGCCGGGTGAGGCGGGTGGCGCAGCAGCACCAGTTGCTACGCGCCGCGGTGATGGCGGCAGTGGGCCAACGTCGGGCGTCGCTGCCGATGGCACGATGGTGTTTCCACCGGGCGTCGGCACCGGTGAGAAGGGAGATCCAAACTCCGCGGAGAAGGTGCGGGCGCGCCGCATGCGCGCTGAACGCAAGTTCAAGGAACTGTCCGCGGCCAACGAGGCGATCCCGGACGATATCGGGCAGACGCTTTACGACCTCGGGAGCGATCTTGCGCCCGGCGGATCGATCTGGTCGAAGCTGGTTGCGGAAAGTGGCGGAGCGGAGGCTGATGAATCCGCCGTAGCCGTTGCGGCTGCGCCCGCCGATGGGCAGATGGTCTTCCCGCCCGGCATTGGCATCGGGTCCAAGGGCGACCCGAATTCCTACGAGAAGGTTCGAGCCCGCCGTATGCGCGCCGAACGCAAGGCGAAGGAATCGTTGGCCGCCGGCGAACCGGTCCCCGCGGACGTTATGGCTACGATCAAGGAACTCGGCGGCGAAGTGCCGGGGGCCGCGTAATGGCTACCGAAGTGATCTGGTGGGTGTTCGCGGCGATCATCGTCGGCGCCTCGCTCGGTGTGGTCGTGTCCGGGTCGGTGATCCATTCCGCGATCTTTCTGATTCTGAGCCTGGCGGGCGTGGCGGCGATGTACCTTCTCCTCACCGTCGAATTCCTTGCCCTTGTGCAGCTGCTCATCTATGGCGGGGCCGTGACTGTGCTGATTCTGTTGGCGCTCATGCTCACGCGGCAGGCGGGGCCGGGGGAGAAGATCCGCATCAACGGCGCCCAGGCGCCCTTCGGCGCGCTCGTTGCTGGTCTTCTGATGGCGGTGCTCATCGGAGTGGCCGCCTCCACATCCTGGCCGGGCGATGTCAGCGACAAACCGAGACAAATTGCGATCGAATCGATCAGCGGAAGGCTGTTCCTCGACTTCGGACCGCCCTTCGTCATCGCTTCGGCAGTCTTGCTGGTAGCCCTTGTTGGGGCCATCATCCTCGCTCGGCAGGAGGACGCCGACTAGCCCATGGTTCCTCTCGAAAATTACCTTGTCCTGAGCGCCGTTATGTTCGCGCTCGGCGTTTATGGCGTGCTGGC
>DAOTTM010000308.1:0-11399 GCA_034437915.1 Dehalococcoidia bacterium
ACGGCTGCCACCATGAGCACGATCCCAATGATCACGTAGACGGCCTTGATCCCGAACACCCCCGCGACGAACCCGCCGCCCAGGGGGCCGACTAACAGTGCGAGCGATTGCATGCTCGCCGCCAGACCGAAGGCGCTGCCATGCTTGCCCACCGGCACGCTCGCCGCGATGAGGGCGTTCGTCCCCGGCACCATCGCCCCCTGGAACAACCCGACCGCGCCGAAGAACAGGAGGAAGGCCGTGAACGTCCCGGCCAACGCCACGGGGATGTAGAGGAGACCGGTCATCATCGCGGCGAAGGTCACGCAGTTGCGGTAGCCCAGGCGTTGCCCGACTCGCGATACGGTCAGCGCCGCAACGGTACTTGTCAGCCCGATGATCCCGAAGACGAGGCCCGTTGCGCTCTCTTCCTTCGGCGTGAACACGGAACGGACGCCGGGGATGGGCGGAAGACGCAGCCGCACGAGGTTGTTTCTGGCGTTCGAAGTTTCGGCGTGGGGCAGCGCGTAGTCGTCGATGCTGATGGGCATGACCGGCCGCACGAAGGTCGTGCTCAGCCAGAGCACAAACAGGAAGCCGAGCATCAGCACGATTTGACGCTCGCGCACGACGACCTTGAGGTTGGCGACCAGGCCCTCGCCCTGGGTGTTCCCGCTGGCGGGCGTTCGCGCCACCTTTGGTTCCTTCACGAAGAAAAAGACGAGGATGCCCGCGATGAGATAGAGCGCGGCGCAAAAGATGAACGATTGGCGGATGCCCAGGCTCGCGGCGACCACGCCCCCGGCCACGGGGCCGAGCATGTTCGCCATAAACACCCCCGTCTGGAGCGTCCCCATCGCGTAGCCCACGCGCTCGCGCGGTGTTGTCGCCGCCACCAATGCCGCCGCCGCGCCCATCGTCCCGGCGAACGCGCCCATCAGGAAGCGCAGGAGGATCAGTTGCCAGACCGCCTGCACGAGGCCCATCAAGGCGATCAGGAGGCCCGCCCCGATGAGCGCCCGGATTAACATCGGACGCCTCCCGAAGCGGTCCGCGAGCGAACCCCAGATCGGCGCCGTGATCGTCAGCGAAAGCCCCGCGGCGCTCGCGGTCAGGCCGCTATACAGCGAAATCTGGGATTTCTCGCTGACGCCGAGGTCGCGGATGTAGAACGGAATGAATGGGAAGACGAACTGGGCGCCGAGCAAGCCCACGAACACGCCGATCCAAATGAACGCGAGATTCCGCCGCCACCCCGGGAATGCGCTCGAAGCCGGGGTTGGTGTTGCGGTCGTCGCCACCATGCGTGGGCCATCATGCCACGGAGGAGGGCTATTAGCTGTTAGCTGTTAGTGATTTGGCTCGGTGCCCCGACGTACTCGTGGAAGGCCGGACACGCGCCCTCGGGCAGGCCGAGACGCCCCGGATCACGAACGAATGAAGCCTTCGAACAACGCCCACTAACAGCTAACAGCTAATAGCTAGCAGCCACTATACTCCTCACATCTCGCCGAGGGTTCGATGCCATGCGAAGGTTCATCCGCCGACAACTCACCTACTTCCTTATCGGGTTCGTGATCACCTTCGTTATCTACCTGTTCATCCGCTACAACTTCGACGCCATCATCCTGGGCGTGGTCGTCGGTTCCGTCGGCGGCGTCGTGCTCGCGACGGTGCTGTTTTGGCTGGGGCGGCGATTCCCCGATGACAGGCCTCAAGCCGCCAGCGCCACAGAGGAGTGAACGCGCCCCGCGGAGCGACGGCCGCCTTCGCGGGCCTCCCGGAGCACCGCCAGGGATTGCTGGCGGTCCTGGTGGCCGCCGTCCTCTGGAGCAGCGGCGGCCTCTTCATCAAGTGGGTCTCGCTTGATGCGCTGGCGATCACCATGTGGCGCTCGGTTTTTGCGCTCGTCACCGTTGTGATCGTGATGCGCCCTGGTTGGGTTTCGCCGCGCCGCGCCGACCGCACGACCTGGGGCATCGCCCTCACCTACGCCGCAACGCTGCTCATGTTCGTCGCCGCCACGCGCCTGACCACCGCCGCGAGCGCGATCTTCCTCCAGTACACGGCGCCGCTCTACCTCCTCGTCTTCGGCGCACTCCTCCTTGGCGAACGCGCCACGAAGGTCGATGTCGCGACCGTCGGCATCGCGTTCGGTGGCATGGCGCTCTTCTTCCTGGGCAAGCTCGATGCGGGGGCGGTGGCCGGGAACGCGTTGGGTTTGGCCTCGGGAGTAGCGCTCGCCGCCATGTTCCTCTTCCTCCGCAGCCCGAAGTGCGGCCCGCGCACGCGCCCCCAGGCGATGGTGCTCGGCAACGGCGTCCTCGTCATTGGGCTCGGGATCGTGAACATCGCGCGCGCGGATGCGAGCCTGTTCGCGCCTGGCCCCGGCGACCTTGCGGGCCTCGCCTTCCTCGGCGTCGTCCAGATCGGCATCGCCTACGCCGTCTTCACCTTCGGCATCGCCCGCGTGGGCGCCCTCGAAGCCTCGCTCATCGGCATGCTCGAACCCGTCCTCAACCCGATCTGGGTGCTGATCGTGCTCGATGAACGCCCCGGCTGGTGGGCGGTGGTTGGCGGCGCGATCATCATCAGCGCGGTGGCAGGACGGACCTGGCTCTCCGAACGACGGGCATCGCGCCCTCATCCCCCAGCCCCTTCTCCCGAATTCGCGGGAGAAGGGGAGCCGGACGTTCGAATCCAGGCACGGTCGTGACTTCCATGGCCACCGTGGACATCAGAGACATCTACGAAATGCTCGACACCATGCATGGACGGCGCGGCTGGCACTGGTGGCCCGACGGCGACCCCTTCGAAGTGATCGTTGGTTGCATCCTGGTGCAGAACACGATGTGGACGAACGTCGAGCGCGCCCTCGCACGGTTGCGCGAAGCCGATGCGCTCACCCCCGCGGCGATGTCCGCGCTCAAACCTGACGAGCTTGAGATCCTGGTCCAGCCGAGCGGACAGTTCCGCCAGAAGGCCAGGAAGCTTCGCGCCTTCCTCGCTCTCGTTGATGCCCGTGGCGGCCTCGAACCGTTGCTCGTCATTCCCCCGCCCGAACTGCGCGTTGCGCTGCTGGCGACATGGGGCATCGGCGAAGAGACCGCGGACGCCATCGTCCTCTACGCCTCGCGCCAGGCAACCGTCGTCATCGATGCCTACGCCCAGCGCTTCTTCAGCCGCCTCGGCCTCGGCCCAACGCACACCACGAAGTATGGCGAATGGCAGCGCTGGTTCGCCGCCACCTTCCCCAAATCCCCGCACGAGGGCGAGTCACCGCGCGACTACTACGCACGTTTCCACGCCCTCACCACCATGCATTGCAAGCACCTCTGCCTGAAGACGCGGCCGAGGTGCGGCGACTGTGCCTTCCATCCCGTCTGCCCCGGCTCGCCCAGTCCCCACGCACCAATCGAACCGTAGCCCGCGCGTAAGCGAAGGTTCCCGCCGGGCGTTCGTCCAATGATCATCCCACACCCGGTCGCCGATAGCGACGACCGGCGGTTCTGGCAACATGTATCCAGGTCCGATGAACGAGAAGTTCCAGCAGGACATGAAGGCCATCGGCGTCGAGGTTTCGTTGGTTCCCCTGGAATGGAACACGATCCTCAGCGTCTATCGCGCTGGGCTCCAGACGCAGGAGAACAGCAAGTACGACGGCATCTACTTCTCGCCGAACACCCAGGCACCGCTGTTCGCTTTCGCCAGCTATCTGACGGAGCGGATTCCGCCCTCGGGCTGCTGCAATCCCATGGCGTATTCAAACCCCTCGGTGGATCAGGTGTTCTACCAGGCCGCGGCGGAATTCGATCCCGCCAAACAGACAGAGCTCTTGAAGAAATTCCCGGGCATGTTCATTCGGGAATCTCCCGGCATTCCAATCGTCCACGACCTCAACCTTCGCGTGCTTTCGCCCAAAGTTCGCGGTTGGGTGCAGCCGCAGTCGTGGTGGGGGAACTTCACGTCAGTATGGGTGAAATCCTAGCCCGTCGTTCAAGCCAGCCCCGGCGCCTCTCCCCTGGGCGCCGGGGCTCACCTCAACCGAAACAAGAGCATAGCGAGGAAGAATCATGACAGAAGCCGAATCCGAATCCACCGTCCGAGCACTCTTCAAAGCCGCCGGGCTAACGCTCAGCGAGGAGGTCATCGCCATCTACACGCGTGTTTACCCAACGATGCGTGCTGGCGCAGATTCGCTCTACATCCCTGAGGCGCGGTTCGAAACGCCCGTCCTCATCTATTCCGCCGCCGTCTCCTAAGGGCGGACTTTCGCACCAGCCAGGAAGGAATCCCATGGAATTGCCCCTCACAATCAAGGATGCCGGCATCGCGTTGCGAGCCCGCACGATCTCCAGCGTGGAGTTGACTGACCAACTGCGAGGAAGACGAAGGCGTTGAATCCCACGCTCGGCGCTTTCATCCACATCTCGGAAGCCACCGCCCGTGCCGAGGCTGCGGCCGCCGACGAGAATTTCGCGGCGGGCGTCGATAAAGGCCTGTTGCAGGGAATCCCGTACGCGATCAAGGACATCATCGCCACCAAGGACTCGCCGACGACCGCGAATGGCCGAGTCCTGGACCCGAAATGGGGCGCGGATTACGACGCGACAGTCGTGGCGAAACTGCGCGCCGCAGGCGCCGTCACGATGGGGAAGTTGGTGCTGAACGAGTTTGCGATTGGAATGCCCTATGAAGGCAACGGTTTCCGATGCCGCAGAATCCCTGGGCTCTGGAACGGAGCGCGGCAGGCTCGAGTTCAGGCACCGGCGTTGCGGGCTCTTCAGGAATGATTCTGGGCGGACTTGGCACCGACACGGGCGGCTCGACGCGCGGCCCAGCCTCGTTCAATGGACACACGGGAATGAAGCAGACTTTTGGTCGCGTGTCCAAATTTGGGTGTGTTCCCCTGGGTTACAGCCTCGACCACATCAACCCAATGGCCCGAAGCGCGTACGACTGTGCCTTGATGCTGCGGATCATGGCCGGCTACGACCCGAAGGATCCAACGACCGTCGACCTGCCGGTGCCGGACTACGCGTCGATGCTCGATGGCGATGTGAAGGGCGTCCGTATTGGCCTTCCTATCCCATATTTCTTCGATGCGCCCGAACTCGACGCCGAGGTCAAGGCTGGGGTGCTTGCGGCGGTTGACGTTCTCAAGAGTGCGGGCGCTATGCTGCGGATCATGGCCGGCTACGACCCGAAGGATCCAACGACCCTCGATCTGCCGGTGCCGGACTACGCGTCGATGCTGGCGGCTGAAGAAGCGCTGGGCGTAGGCATCGATGACGACGGTTGCCTGGCGCGAGGCGTAGAGGACGATGGCGTCCGCGGTCTCTTCGCCGATGCCCCATGTCGCCATGTATGACCCGTACGGAAAGTACACGGCCGAGGTGCTCATCCGCGGCGCCCTCACGAACAGCTTCAAAAATGCGAGGCCTGGCGACTCTCGAAGCGCGTTGTCGCCGCGCCCGAATCGGGTGATGGGACGGACGTTCATCAGCGCACGGACAGCGCCAGCAACTCCTCCGCCAGGGCTCGCCCCAGCCCCGCCGCGGTATCGACCGGCCCGGCCATCTTCGAACGGAAGATGCGGTTCTCGGGGGCAATGAGGGCGTGCAGCTTGAGGGTGCTGCCGAAGCGTTCGGCGTAGGCTGCGGCGGGGAAGTTGCACCCGGCTTCGAGATGGGCGAGGAACGTCCGCTCGGCGGTGACGGTCGCCCGCAACTCCGGGTCGTCGATCGGGCGGATGAGTTCGCGTGTGGCGGTGTCGCCCGAGCGGCACTCGACGGCGAGGGCGCCCTGGGCGGGCGCGGGGAGCATCTCTTCGTAGCCGAAGATCGCCGTCGCGCGTGCTTCCACACCCAGCCGGACAAGGCCCGCGTAGGCGACGACGATTGCGTCGTATTCGCCCGCATCGAGCTTCGCGATACGTGTATCGACGTTCCCGCGAATCGGCCGGACTTCGATATCGCCGCGAATGCCGAGGAGTTGCGCTGTCCGCCGGGGCGAGGATGTGCCGACGATCGCGCCGGGTTTGAGCGCGCTCAGTCGCTTCGCTGTGCGACCGATGAAGGCGTCCCGTGGATCACCGCGGACGGGGATCGCAGCGATCGTCAGTCCCGGCGGGCGCTTGGTGGGCAGGTCCTTGTAGCTGTGCACCGCGAGATCTATTTCATCGCGAAGGAGCGCGTCCTGGATTGCGGTCGTGAACCAGCCGACACCTTCGCCAGAACTGAGCGGCGACACCTGGTCGGCGTCACCGGCGGTCGTGATGGTGACCAGCTCGACGACCAGCCCGGGGTGAGCGCTGCGGAGCTTCTCGGCGACCAGCTCCGATTGGAAGAGCGCCATCCGGCTGGCGCGCGTGCCGAGACGCAATGACGGCATCAGGTGCCGTTCCGATAACTTGGCAGACCCATCGCGTCGCGCATCGCCTCGTGAGCCGCGCGTACGGTGGCGTCGATCTCATTCTCGCTGTGGGCGGCGGAGACGAACCACGTCTCGTACTGCGATGGCGGCAGCATAACGCGCCGTTCGAGCATGCCGCGATGGAAGCGCCCGAAGGCGGCGGTGTCGGATTCGCGCGCCTCGGCGTAGTCGCGCGGGACCGTGGGGCGAAAGAAGAGCGTGAGCATCGAACCCATTCGGGAAACGCTGGCAGGGGCTTCGCTGCGCTTAATCGCCGCCCGCAGTCCGTTCTCCAGGTGGCGAGCGAGGGATTCGGCGCGGTCGTGGGCCTTGCCATCCGCGATCGTATCGAGCATGGCTACGCCCGCGGCCATGACGAGCGGGTTTCCGCTGAGCGTGCCCGCCTGGTAGACCGGGCCCTCGGGTGCGATCCACGACATCAGCTCTCGCCGTCCGCCAAACGCCCCGACGGGCAGCCCGCCGCCAATGATCTTGCCGAGGCAGAAGAGATCCGCGCCGGGCAGCAGGTCGGAGAGGCCGTAGCGCAGTCGAAAGCCAGTGATCACCTCGTCAGCGATGAGCAGCGCTCCATGCCGCTTCGGAATCGCCTGGAGGGCGGCCAGGAATGGCGGTTCTGGCGGGACCAGGCCCATGTTCCCGGCAACGGATTCGACGATCACGGCAGCCGTGTCATCCGCGTGGGCGGCAAACCAGGCTTCGAGCGCGGGGACGTCGTTATAAGGAAGGACGGCTGTGAGCGCGGCGATCGCTCCCGGAACCCCGGCGGAGTCGCTCAGCCCAAGCGTCGCGACGCCGCTGCCGGCCTTCACGAGGAGGCCGTCGTTGTGACCGTGGTAGCAGCCGTCGAACTTCACGACGATGTCCCGGCCGGTGGCGGCGCGTGCGAGCCGGATCGCGGTCATCGTCGCCTCCGTCCCGCTGTTCACGAAACGCAGCCGTTCGAGTCCCGTCGCCGCTACGATGCGTCGGCCGAGCTCCACCTCGCCCGGCGTGAGCGCCCCGAAGGCCGTGCCCTGGCTCGCCGCCTTTTGGACGGCGGCGACGACGGGGGCGGGCGCGTGGCCCAGGAGCAGTGGTCCGAAGGCGGCGATGTAATCGATGTAGCGGTTGCCCTCCGCATCGAAAACATACGCCCCTTCGCCCCGGACGAGGGGCACCGGTGCCCCGCCCACGGAACGGAACGAACGCACGGGGCTATTCACGCCACCCGGAAAGAGCTGCCCGGCGGCCTCGCGCAGAGACGCGTTATCCATGCTCCCAAGGCTACGGGATCCCGCGAACTGGCGGAAGACGGTGACGAAGCATCGGAGTGGGGAGTGCCGGAACTCGGAACTCGGAACTCGGATCTCGGATCTCGGATCTCGGATCTCGCTTAATCGTGTTCCACGCCCCGCGCCAGGGCCGCCTGTATCGCCACCACGAGTTGTTCCGCCGATTCGCGCGTCAACTCAACCGCGACGCGCGCGCCTGGGCCCTGGGATTCGTTCACGAAATCGATATTGAGGGCGTGTTCGAGGGGGGCGTGGTAGGGGTGGTCATACGAGACATACGCGTGGTCCAGTGTGAACCAGCCTGTCGCGCCCTTTCCGCTACCGGAAATGAGCGCTTTCTCCGTGATCATCGTGCACATTCGCGTATCCTCCCGGCCTACTTCGGGCCGCCGAGCGTGCGCGAACAGAAGTCGAACACCTTCGCCCAGCCATCCACAGCCTGCGCCTGCCGATACATCGGGGCATGATGGTAAAAGAACCCGTGCCCGGCATCGGGGTAGCGGTGGAACTCGTACTGCTTGCCGTGCTTCTTCAACTCTTCCTCGTGCAAGGCGACCTGTTCGAGCGTTGGCGCCCTGTCCTCTTCGCCGAAAAGGCCGAGGATAGGGCATGGCAGATCCTTCGTGTAGTCGATGGGCGAAACGGGACGATTGGGGGTCAAGTCTTCCGGGCGCATGACAACGCCACCGCCCCAGAGGTCGATGATCGCATCGAAGCCGGGCGCCCTGCATGCGGCGAGGTAGGCGTGGCGCCCGCCCGAGCAGGTTCCCATCACGCCAACCTTGCCACTGGCGTAGATCTGGCTGCGAAGGAAGTCGCGGCAGCCCGCGGCGTCACCAACGACCTGGTCATCCGGGATGCCGCCAGCAGCGCGGACCTTCGCGGCGACATCCTCGGGCGCGCCGAAGCCCACGCGGTGGTAGAGGTCCGGGGCGATCGTGGCGTAGCCATGGCGGGCCATGCGCAGCGTCGCTTCCTTATACCACTCGTCCCAGCCGGGCATGTGGTGGATGAGCACCATCCCCGGGAACGGCCCGGCGCCGAGTGGCCGCGCGTAGTAGGCGTTGATTGGGTCTCCGTTCGCGCCGGTGACCGTGACGATCTCGGCGATTTGGCCTTCGTAGATTCCCGTTTCGTTCATGGATCGAGTTCCTCCGTGTGGTTGCGGCGCTATCTTAGGGCGAAGGGCCGGTGGTGGCGATGGCTGTCCCGTGGCTGGCCGGGTTGCTACGCTCGGGAGGCATGAACGCTCCCCGGATCACGACCCTTGCCCGTTCCCGCGCGGGCGAGGCAGCGAACGTCCTGGCGCGCGCCTTCTTCGACGACCCGCTGACCCTGTTCACGCTGCCGGACGCTGCCCATCGTGCCCTTGCCTTGCCACGGCTCATGCGTGTTGCCGTGACCAATGCGCTCGACGGCGGACACATCGACGCGACCCGCGGCCGGGTGCGCGGGGTTGCCATCTGGCTCTCCCCGGAACCTCCAGGCGCGGCGGAGGCGGTTGAGCGTGGCGAACAGACGCGCGCCCGCCTCGCGCGTGCGCTCGGTCCCCAGGGGTGGGAGAGGATGAACCTCGCCCGCAACGCCCTCGGCGAACGATTCGACGCGGACATATCGGAACCGGTCTGGCACCTCACACTCCTCGGTGTCGATCCAGTTCGCCAGGGCGAGGGCGTCGGGGCGGCGTTGCTCGCGCCGATCCTCGCTCGGGCGGACAGCGCAGGGGTCGCGTGTTACCTCGAAACGTTTAAGGGCGAAAACCTGGCGTTCTACCACAAGCACGGCTTCGACGTGCTGGCTGAGGGTAACGTGCCCAGCGGGGGGCCGCGGTATTGGACCATGGTGCGAAGAGCGCCCGTTTGATATGAGCTCCAGCGGGAGCAGAGTCGTATCGTCGGGCGTCGAAGTTTTGCCTGGAAGAGGAATGCGCCCACGTGGATCGACTGCGTAACCAGATTCGCAAGCCTGGACATCCCAGCGCTTGCTCACGCGCGCGCTACGGACGGCAAGTTCGATCCGCCACTCTCGTCAATCCGGCGCACTCCCACGGTCCGCAAAACTTTGAATGACACCCAGGTCGTATCGTCGGGGCGTGTTTGGCGGTAGACTGCGGTTCGCCATGAACGAGGCCGCGCTCGCGTTGCTACGCGACATACCCCTTTCATCCGAATCTGCCCTCTCATTCGCCTTCCAGCGGCTCCGCTGCCGGACGTTCGCGGATGCCGCCGAACTTGTTTGGCGGCTCCCCTATCACCGAAATGTCGATGCTGACGTCCTGGCCGTGCTTCGCGAAGAGCGGGGCACTTGTAGTTCCAAGCACGCACTTCTCGCCAACCTGGCTACGGACGAATCGGTCCCGATGCGCCTCATGCTGGGTATCTACTATATGACCGGGATGAACACCCGGGGGGTGGGCCCAGTGCTGGTGCGGCATGGCCTTGCTGGCATACCGGAGGCTCACTGTTGGTTGGAGGTCATGGGTGCGCCGTTGGACATCACGCGTCTCCTGGATGGCGCCCAGGCGGCGCCAGTCCACTTTCTGCGAACCGAGCTGATACGGCCGGAACAGGTTGGGGAATACAAGCGGCGGTTTCACCAGGACTTCCTTGCGGACTGGGCCGGCTCGGCGGACGCTGGTGGCCTGACTGCGGACGGCCTTTGGCGGGTCCGCGAGGAATGTATCGCCTCTCTCGGTTCTTGACGCGGCCTTCGGGCTAGCCGTGCAGCTTGCGATCCGCGGATTCGTCCGCAATCTCCAGCGCCATCGCACACAGGTTGTGTGACATCTCCGCATAGGTATCGAAACCTTCGCCCACGGTCTCGCCCGCGAGGTAGCGCGCATGGATGCCCTCGCAGATGACGGCGAGCTTGTAGTAGGCCAATACCTGGTAGAAGTCGATCGCGGAGACGTCGCGGCCGCTGCGCTGGCCGTAGGCCTCCACGATCTGGCCGCGCGTCCAGAAGCCCGGCTGTGCCGTCACGGCCGCCATCGTGCGGAGGGCCAGCCGTTCCGGCGAATCAGCCATCTCGCCCCAATAGATGAGCGTGTACGCGAGGTCGCTCAGGGGATCGCCGAGCGTGGCCATCTCCCAGTCCAGGATCGCTTCCACGTGGCCCGGGTCGTTCGCGTTGAGGATCATGTTGCCGAAGCGATAATCGCCATGGACGATCGTCGGCGCCGGCGAAACGGGGATTGCACCCTTGAGGCGGCGCATCGTCTCATCGACGACCGGGACTTCGCGCGTCTTGGAGCGTCCCCATTGTTCGCCCCAGCGTCGCACCTGGCGTTCGACGTATCCATCGGGCCGCCCGAAATCGCCCAGGCCCACCGCGTTGTAGTCCACGGCGTGGAGGGCGACGAGGGTGTCCACGAGTGCCTCACTCATCCGTTGGCGTTCGTCGAGTGTTGTCGCGAACCCATCCGGGAGCTCGTCCGCAACAATGACGCCGGCTTTGTAATCCATGACGTAGAAGGGCTGATCGTTGACCGACGCGTCGAGGCAGAGCGCGTGCGGCCTTGGCGCTGGGACGTCGGTTTGCGCGATGCCCGCAAGGACTGTGTATTCACGCGCCATGTCGTGCGCCGTGGGCAAGACGTGCCCAAGCGGAGGGCGCCGCAGCACCCATTCGCACCCGCCGCCGATGACGTGATAGGTGAGATTCGACCTGCCGCCGCTGATCAACGAAAACGCGAGCTCGCAATCGCCGCCCTCG
>DAOTTM010000309.1:0-6799 GCA_034437915.1 Dehalococcoidia bacterium
CTTGGGAGCATGACAATCTGGATCTTGTCCGACAGCTTCTGCACGGCTTGAAACTGGATGACTGCTGGCGTAAGCGACGCAGCCAGCAGCCTGTTGGCGTCCGCCTGGCCTTGTGCGCGGAGCTTCGTTGATTCCGCCTCGCCCTTGGCGGTTTCAATCTGCTGGTCGGCCTCCGCCTTCTTCTGCGTGATCTTCTCCTTCTCGCGCAGTGCGTCCTGCGTGGCAACCTGCTTGTTCACGATGGCGGTTTTGAACTCCTGGCGGTAGTCAACGTTGTCGAGTAGCAGGTCCGTCACCGTCACGGAAAAGGTCGCAAGGTCTGCTGCGAGCCTGGTGCGCACATCTGAACGGATCTTCTCGCGGTTTGGCCCGATCTCAACGGCGTCGTACTTGACCGTCTCTTCCTTGATGAAGTTGTTGAGGCGTGATTGAACAAGGACATCGAACCAGTTCACGCCGACGCGCCGGTACAGGTCCTGGACAGCTGCCGGAGAGACCGAGTAGTTCACGGTCACCGACAGAAAGACGTCCTGCGTTTCCTTTGTGAAGGCTTCGATCTGTTCGAACGTCCGCCGTTGAACCTGGACGCTCGCCGTCCTCATCGTCTGCCAGGGCGCGATGAACTGTAGGCCTTCGGACTTCTGCCCAATGATTTCGCCGAACTGGTACACGACGCCGACGTGGCCGGCCTCGACCTGGCGCACGCTGGATACCAGCGTGGAGATGACGATCCACACAGCGAACAGCGCTCCCGCGCCGATCATGATGAGCTGTCCGCGCAGCGCTCCGGGAGAGCCTT
The DNA here is from genome assembly GCA_034437915.1 of Dehalococcoidia bacterium. GTDB lineage: Bacteria > Chloroflexota > Dehalococcoidia > Tepidiformales > Tepidiformaceae > JACRBT01. The sequence continues at coordinate 800 of DAOTTM010000309.1, forward strand.
TCTCGCTCTCGCTGCGGGTAACGCGGCCCACCACAAAGAGTCCGGCGCACACAATCACCGCGACGAACAGGCTAAGAATCCAGGGCATGAGTCACCTCAACGTGTCAGATGGCTCCATTGTAGCGCCGAGCGCACAGATGCTTCGTTGTCGGGTAAAGGTCGTCAGCATCTTCGGCGCCGAGCCCGTGCTTCAGTCCGGTGCTACGGAGGCAAGATTTTGGTGCGCGAAATCGCGATCATGTACGCTTCGGCCAAATGGTTGACCTTCACACCATCGAAACCGAGGACGGTTGCTTGCTGGATGCGGCCTATTGGCCCGCGGCGAAGACCGTCCGCGGTCGCGCGGATGGCTGCGTGTTCACGCACGGGGCCACCGGAAACGCGTTCTCCGCGTTCCAGCGCGATATGGGCGAGGCATCGAGCGACGCCGACGTCGCCTCGTGCAGCCTCCGACCGGTGGCCGCATAGCGACTCGAACACTCGTTCTGCTACAATCGACGAGCCGTGCGGGTTCGCGGTCTCGATTTGAGCGCAGTCGAACAATCCCAATTCTAAATCGGAACAGGTCCCGTGCCCCTCGACCACATCCTCGTACGCGGCGCCCGTGAGCATAACCTCAAGAACGTCGATGTGCGCATTCCCCGCGACAAACTTGTTGTCATAACGGGACTGTCAGGCTCCGGCAAATCCTCCCTCGCCTTCGACACGATCTATGCAGAGGGTCAGCGCCGCTACGTCGAATCCCTTTCCGCCTACGCGCGCCAGTTCCTCGGGCTCATGGAAAAGCCCGATGTCGACCACATCGACGGCCTCTCGCCCGCCATCTCGATCGACCAGAAGTCGACGTCCAACAACCCGCGCTCGACGGTCGGCACAGTCACGGAGATCTACGACTATATGCGCCTGCTCTGGGCGCGCGCCGGGCGGCCCCATTGTCCGAAATGCGGCCGCCCGATCGAAAAGCAAACGGTGCAGCAGATCGTCGATGCGACGCTTGCGTACCCGCCGGGATCCCGTCTCCTCGTCCTTGCCCCCGTTGCGCGCGCGAAGAAGGGCGAGCACACCGGCATTTTCGAGGAAGCGCGCCGGGCGGGGTTCGTGCGCGTCCGCATCAACGGCGATGTCCACGACCTTGACGACGACATCCGCCTGAACAAACAGAAGCGCCACGATATCGACGTCGTCGTCGATCGCCTCGTCGTCCCCGAACCAGGGACGGATTCGTCCGCCACGAGCCGCATCGGCGATTCCGTCGAGCAGGCGCTCAAGGTGGGCAGCGGCGTGATGCTCGTCGCACTGGCTGGCGCAAAGCCTGGCGACGCCGAAAGTGAACGTCTCTTTTCGGAACACTTCTCCTGCGCGTACGACGGCACGTCCATCGGCGAAATTGAGCCGCGCACGTTCAGCTTCAACAGCCCCCATGGCGCCTGCACCCAGTGCACCGGGCTTGGCCTGGAGATGCAGATCGACCCCACGCTGGTCATACCGGACCGCACGAAATCCGTGAACCAGGGCGCGGTCGAACCCTGGGCGCGCTCCGCCGCGGTCGGCACCTGGTACACCCGCCAGATCGAGGCCGTCGCCGTTACCCACGGCTTCACACTCGACCAGCCCATCCGCGACCTCACGGAGGAGCAGCTCAACGCCATCCTCTACGGCACGGGCGAGCGCGTCCTCGAAATGAAGTTCACCAACCAGTACGGTCGCACGCAGGCCTACGACACCAAGTTCGAAGGCGTCGTCAACAACTTGCAGCGCCGTTACAAGGAGTCGGACTCCGATTGGGTGCGCACGGAGATAGAGAAGTACATGGCTTCGATCCCGTGCGCCGCATGCAAGGGACTGCGACTGCGCCCCGAAGCCCTGAGCGTCCTCATCGATGGCAAGTCCATCGCCAACGTCACGGGGCTGAGCATTGTTGATGCGCGCCGCTGGGCGGACGGACTGGCGGGACCGGAGACGCCCCTCAACCAACGGGAGCAGATGATCGCTTTTCAGATCATGAAGGAGATCCGGGGCCGCCTGGAGTTCCTCGTCGATGTGGGCCTGGACTACCTCACGCTGGATCGCGTCTCGGGGACCCTGTCCGGCGGCGAATCCCAGCGCATTCGCCTTGCGACGCAGATCGGTTCGGCGCTGATGGGGGTGCTCTACATCTGCGACGAACCGAGCATCGGCCTCCACCCCATCGACGGCGACCGCCTCATCAAGACGCTTGAGCGGCTGCGCGAGTTGGGCAACACCGTCCTCATCGTCGAACACGACGAAGCGATGATGCGCGCCGCCGACTGGATCATCGACATGGGCCCAGGCGCCGGCATCCATGGCGGCTACGTCGTGGCCGAAGGCGACATCGAGGCGATCAAGCGGGCGAAAGATAGCATCACCGGCGCGTATCTCAGTGGCCGCCGCGAGATACCGGTCCCCAAAGAGCGGCGCGCGGGCAACGGCAAGGCGCTCAAAATCATTGGCGCGCGCGAAAACAACCTTCGTAACCTCGATGTCGAGATCCCGCTGGGCAAGTTCGTCGCAGTAACGGGCGTTTCCGGTTCGGGCAAGTCGTCGCTGATCACGGAGATCCTCGTGAAGCGCGTCTCCCAGGCGCTCCACGGCTCGCGCCAGCGCCCGGGCAAGCACGACAACCTGGAAGGCCTGACGTATATCGACAAAATCGTCGATATCGACCAGTCACCGATCGGCCGGACGCCGCGTTCGAACCCCGCCACCTACACGGGCGTTTTCACGATCATCCGCGAAATGTTCGCATCGGTGCCGGAGGCGAAAGCCCGTGGCTATAAGTCCGGGCGCTTTAGCTTCAACGTCAAGGGCGGCCGCTGCGAGGAATGCAAGGGCGATGGCTACAAGATCATCCAGATGCAGTTCCTCCCGGATGTTACCGTGCCCTGCGAGACCTGCCGTGGCAAGCGCTACAACCGCGACGCCCTCGAGATCCTTTTTCGCGGCAAGAACATCGCCGACGTACTGAACATGACGGTTTCCGAAGCGAACGAGTTCTTCGACCGCTTCCCCCGCGTCAAGCGCATTATGGAGACGCTGGAGGCGACCGGCCTGGGCTATGTCCACCTGGGCCAGCCCGCGACAACGCTTTCGGGGGGCGAGGCGCAGCGCATCAAGCTCGCCGCCGAACTCTCTCGCCGCTCGACGGGCAAGACGCTCTACGTCCTCGATGAGCCGACGACGGGTCTCAGCTTCCAGGACGTGGCCCACCTCCTCCACGTCCTCGATCGTCTCGCCGATGCGGGGAACACGGTCCTCGTCATCGAACACCACCTCGACGTGATCAAGACGGCGGACCACATCATCGACCTCGGCCCCTATGGCGGCGACCGCGGTGGTGAACTCATCGCCACGGGCACGCCCGAAGAAATAGCTCTCCACCCCACGAGCTTCACCGGCCTCTACCTTCGGCCGCTGCTCGAAGCCGCCGGGACCGTCGCCCGCTCGGTGCCAGTGGAACCGGCGAAGGTCGCGCCGCGTCGTCGCGCCGCAGCCCGCAATGGCTACGGTGTTAACCCCGCGGAGATCGCTGCCGCAGCCGCGGGCGAGCGCATGGGCGCCCGCGTCGAACGCGAGTCTGCTGGCGCCAACCTCGTTCGGCCAATGACCAAGGCGGCGGAAAAGCGCGCGCGCCAGGCCGCCCACCCCCGCAAAGAAACAGACAGCGAACGCAACCTCCGCGAACGCCGCGAACGCGGAACCCCGGAACCGGTCGAGTAGCCCGTACCATCAGTCGTAGCGCGGGCAGTCCGGAGCGCGGGCGTGAGCAAGCGCTGGGATGGTCAGGCCCGCAAGCCCGTTCCGGCCGCCGGTCCCCATCGTCCAGCCTGCCCGGCCCTCGCGACACCGTTCGTCCTGACCGTGAGCCTGTCGAACGGTCGAAGGATGAACACGCCGCCGCCCATCTTTCGAGTGTGACCGACCCTTCGACAGGCTCAGGGCGAACGGACCTCAACGTGTTTCGCGAGATTTCCAAACCCGACCCGATAGGCTGCGAAACCGACGGCGTCGGAGTACAGTAAGGGCAAATCCCCTACGAGCAGGAGACCACCATGTTCATCGCCATGAACCAGTTCACCGTCAATCTCGACCGCGCCGCCGAATTCGAAGAGGTCTGGCGCAGCCGCGAATCGCATCTCGACACGCTCCCCGGCTTCGTCCAGTTCGCCCTCCTCAAGGGCGACGAACCGGGCGACTACATCTCCCATACCACCTGGGCATCGCGCGAAGCCTTCATCGGCTGGACGCAGTCAGAGTCCTTCAAGCTTTCCCATTCCAATCGCACGCCCGAGGGCATCATCGACGGACACCCCCGCGCGCGCTTCTACGATTCGGTGATCGTCCAGCGCCCCGGCGCGATGACGGGGGCGCACTAGCGGTGGCGGAAGCCTCGCCCTTCCTCCCCGCGCACTTCGAACGCATGGACGACTCGCCCGACGACCAGTTCTATGTCTCGCCACGCTTCGTCACGCACATCGATGACGACGCCATCGCCACGATCCGCCGCTTCTACGGTGAAACGCTCCCGCCCCACGGCGCCGTCCTCGACCTCATGTCGAGTTGGGTCTCGCATCTGCCGAACCCCAATACCTACGCCTCTATCACGGGCCTCGGGATGAACGAAGAGGAGCTGCGCGGCAACCCCCAGCTCGGCGATTGGGTCGTCCAGGACCTCAACGCGAACCCCGTCCTCCCCATCGCCGACGAGACGTACGACGGCGCTATCGTCACCGTCTCCGTGCAATACCTCACGCGCCCTGTCGAGGTCTTCGCCGAGGTCGGACGCGTGCTCAAGCCCGGCGCGCCCTTCATCGTCAGCTATTCCAACCGCTGCTTCCCCACCAAGGCCGTCGCCATCTGGCGCGCCCTCGGCGACGGCGAACACGCCGACCTCATCGGCGCCTACTTCCGACTCAGCGCCCGCTTCGACCCCTTCTCCGCCCACGACCTCAGCCCCGCCCCCGGCCGCTCCGACCCGGTGTATTGCGTCTTCGCCCACCGTTCCGCCTGAGGTTCCGCGCCGCTCCTACGCAACGGCTACTTCCTGGTACAGGTGCTTCTGAAAGCCGCTGAACGTCCGTCCAATTTCATCGGCGCGGCCGAGGTCAGCAACGGCGTCCGTGATGGAGTCGTGGTACTTCAGGCGCAGGAGGGGCGTGAGCTTTTCCTGGTCCAACTCCCCCACGCCCACGTTCACGTAGTGGGCGAGGACGAAGCCCAGGAACGCCTGTTGCTTCGTGTTGAAGTGTGTGCTTATCTCCACCCTCGCGCTGGTCGATCTGCGCCATGAAGATCTCGACGCGTTTTCTCTCCCCTCCTTGATCTCGATGATCCGGTTGAAATCGGATTCGGTGTAGAGCTTTCCCGCTTCAACCTCCCCCTCGACAAGTTGGTCATCGATCGAGAAGCCCTTCAAAAGGTACTCGCTGAGACGAGCCGTGGCCCATTGGCGGAACTGGGCGCCGCGCGGACTGCGGACGCGGTAGCCTACGGCGAGGATGGTGGGCAAGCTGTAGTGCTCGATCTCTCTCGCGACCTCACGAACACCCTCGAATCGAACTATCCGGAAATTCCGGATAGTTGCCGCGCGAGCCACTTCGCCCTCGTCGTAAATATTCGCGAGGTGTTCGTTGACGGTGCGCACGTCTTTCTGGAACAACTCCGCGATCAGGGCCTGCGTCAGCCAGATGGTCTCGTCCTCGAAGCGGCACTGGATGCGCGTGCGACCGTCCTCCGCCTGGTAGAGGATGATGCTCGATTGCGGGGCGTCGTCGTCCGTCATGGCGTAATTCTACAGCTCCCCGCTGAAGGCCTGGTGCAGCAGCGACTTCTTCCGCCTCAGCGCCCGCTTTGCCCCCTCCTCCGCCCACGACCTCAGCCCCGCCCCCGGGGCGGACCGACCCGGTGTATTGCGTCGTCGCGCGGCGGGCGGGGTGAGTTTCCGCGCCGCGACACGATCTGTCGCGGCGGCGATGCATGATC
>DAOTTM010000310.1:0-7029 GCA_034437915.1 Dehalococcoidia bacterium
ATCGAGTCCTTGTCTCGGGGCTGTAGCTCAATTGGGAGAGCGCAACACTGGCAGTGTTGAGGTAGAGGGTTCGAATCCCTCCAGCTCCACCAACTTTCTGAATCTGCGCGTGACAATAAACAGAGTCACGGATCAACTTTGGTGAAACTCATGCCTTAGTTGATGCATCGAGGACCGTTCGATGGTACGAGGGCAGCAGCAGCCGAAACAACTTCCCCCGGGCGGTGCCGATGGTGGCTTTCGCAGGGTGAAGGCGCAAATGGTAACCCCGGTTCCCGATCTCATCGGCACCTACGCGAACTTCGCCAGCGTCGGTCACTCGACCGAGGAATTGACGATCGATTTCGCGTTGCTAGCGTCGACGGGCGATGGCCGCGAGGTTGAACAACACATCAAAAACGGGATTTACCCCGCAACCGGCCTGACCAGGGTTCGCCTGCCCTTTGGAGTCGCCAGGAATTTGGTGGAGGCAATCGGAACTCAACTTCTTCGCGTTGAGGAACAGCAGCGATTGAACGTCGAGGCAAGTTCTGCCGAAACCTTGGATAATGAAAACGAAAGAGATGGACATGATGGCAGTGCTGGGCGTTGAGTCACGTGGAGCCCCAAGTCTAACCGCCAACAACGTGGTCTGGGACGGGCGGACCTCCGTTGTCGGCGCGGATATCGTGGTGCTCACGAGCGGCGAAGGCACACAGGTGTGGGTGAACCTATCCGGTGCCCGAGGCCTCAAAACTCTCGCCGAAGCCGCATCACCGGAGGCGTACAGGGTGTTGTCTCGGTTAGCTGACACTGGGGCAGTCGCGTTTGCCGAGTTGGACGAAGAGCTGCGCGGGTGGGAAGACTGGATTGCCGTTGCCCAGATAATCCGCGCGGGATACGCCTCGGTTGGTGTCCGCCATTAGCATTTGACAAGAGCCGGTCGTGGGGCTCTGCAAGAGCTCGAGAGGAGCTTACCCGAGCTGGCCCGAGCATGAGAAACATGTTTTGAACCGGACGGATCATGAGCTGGAAGCCGCGCGAACGGGTGAAACAAGCGTGACCAGTGCTACAGGATGTCAAGGTTTCTTGCGTTGTTTACGGCCAGGGCTTCTGTGCTTCAGACAAGCCGTACTTTCACAACTTCGAAAAGCGGATGGCCGTTGTTGGGTGGCTCGCCGAACGTTCGATCGAAGTTCTACTACCCGAAACAGAACTGCCGTATCCTCAAGCAATCGATTTCTTAGACCAAGAGATTGAACTGGCGCGAAGGGTTGACTTCGTTGTCGCGCTTCAGCCAACAGACACATTGTTTGGTGCTCCTACGCTTAGGAGTGAGTTACATGATTTGAGCCAACATCCCGAACTTCGCGACAAGACTTGGGTGTTCAGGCCAGCGAACGAGCGCTTCGCGACCTTCGATTCCGTGGTCAGCCGTTTACTACCGGAACAGGTACTTGAATACGCCCCAGCTACTTACGACGCCTGCAAGGAGATCCGCGACAAGGTCAGCCGCATAGTTGAAGTCTTCCGTCTGGCCCAAGTCCTGAGCCGACCTGGGGCCGCTCGCAACCTTCAGTCAACGGGCAGCTAGCTGCCGCTCCCGGACCGTGCCGCACGACGTGCCGGTGGATGTGCGACGGAGTCGGCGGATAACCGAGTCAGGGCAGCGCATCCTCACTCTCCTCCGTGTAGAATCCGCCACGGACCACAAGGAGGCCACGATGATCTACGAACTCCGCAGCTATTACGCCCACCCGGGCAAGATGGGCGCGCTTCAGAAGCGCTTTCGCGACCACACGACGAAGCTCTTCGAAAAGCACGGCATCACCAACGTCGGGTACTGGACAAACTCCATCGGCGGGCGTAGCGATGAGCTCGTCTACATCCTCGGCTTCCAGGACCTCGGCCAGCGAGAGACGGCGTGGGCGGCGTTCGCTTCGGACCCGGACTGGCGCGCCGCCGCGGCCGAATCGGAAAAGGACGGACCGCTCGTCCATCACATCGAGAACCGCATCCTGCGGCCTACGGACTTCTCGCCGCTGAAGTAGTCGCAGCAAGCGATTGGATGAGGTGCCTTCACCCTGGCCCGTCCAAGGGGAACTCGCGTGCGGACCAGTCGTAGCGGTGTGTTCATCCTTCGACAGGCGTAGGACGAACGCGACTCGTATGTTGGCAACAGCCCGCAAGCCGCCGGATCCTGCGCGCAAGGATAGATGACGAGACGTAAAGGGCCGTGCATCCGACCGGCCTGAAGGCTGCTACAATGGATGGGAGCCTGTCGACTGATACCAGCGGGCTCAAGGAACATTCGATGCCAAGTCTCCCTTCCGAACAGGCGGGCCGCGCCCGATTCGGCACCCTCACCGGGGAACTCTCGACCGGTCTCATGGGCAAGGTCTTTGGGCTGCTCGCGTTCTGCTTTGCGTTTGCGGCTGCTGGCGGCGCCGTCGGCTACCAGTATGTCGAGCGCTCCGCCTTCTTGCCGCTGTTCATCCTCTACATCGGCCTGGTGTTCGCGGTGCAGGCGGTGCGTGATCGCGAACCGCTGAACATGATCGTGCTCTACGCCGCCACGTTCACGACGGGTCTGATCTTTGGACCGGTGATCAAAGCCTATGTCGGCGACGGCGCTGGCCAGGTCGTCTTCCAGGCGGCGGCAATCACCGGCGGCATGACCGTCGGGCTCTCCGCCTATGCCTTGACCACGAAGCGCGACCTGAGCGGGCTGCGGCCGTACCTGTTCCTCGCCCTCCTCGGATTCTTCGTCGCGATGATCGTGAACATCTTTGTTGGCGGAAGTGTGATGTACGGCGTGTTGAGCTGGGCGGGCGCGTTCCTGTTCAGCGTCATGCTCGTGTTCGATGTAAACCGCACGCGATACGCGGAAGACACGATGGGGAACGCCGTCGTGATCACGCTGAGCGTATTCCTCGATATCGTGAATCTGTTCATGTTCGTCCTCCGCATCCTCAGTGGTGGTCGGCGGTAACCTCAGTGCCAACGTCCTCATAGTCTGAATTCGTGCCCGGTTTCGCGAAGCCGGGCACGTTGCTTTTCGAAGCCCGGCATGATGCGCGCCACCTCGGCCCAGAAGGCCTTCGAGTGATTGCGCTGCGTGAGGTGGGCGAGTTCGTGGACGACGACGTAATCGAGCAGGTCCGGCGCTGCCATCACGAGGCGCCAGTTGAAGCGTAACGAGCCATCGGCGCTACAACTCCCCCAGCGCTTCTTCTGGTCGCGAACGAAGACGCGTGTGGGAAGGGCGCCCGCGACCGCACTCCACCGCGCGACCGCCTCTTCGATGTGCACCTCGGCTTCGCGTCGATACCAACGTTCGATCGCGCGCGGGATCGATTCGGCGCGATTCCCGCCCAAGAGCGCGGCCGGCACCGAGACACGGAGTCCGTTTGCGTGCGACACCACCCGCGTCGTGCGCCCGGCGGTGTGCTGAATGACGAGCGGGATGACCCCACCACGATAGGGGACCGTATCGCCGGATTCGTACGGCCGCATAATGGCTGGCTGGGCCATCCTCGCGGTGTGTTGCTGAATCCAGGCGGAGCGACGCGCGACGAACTGTTCGATGACGCTGAGCGGCGTCTCAACCGGGGCGAGAACGCGGATCGCTCCTGCCGGGCCGAGCGACATCGTCAACGTCTTGCGGCGTCGAGGGCTACGGACAAGCGTGTAGGTGACGGCCTGATCGCCGAGCTGTAGCGTTCGTGACTGTCGAGGAGGAGCGGGCACCACGCTCCGCACTTTACCGCGCGGTGGGCGCAAGGTGCCGAAAATACGAACGGCCGTCCACCAGGTGTCGGTGGGCGGCCGGCGATCAGGTGGCCGAAGTGCCCGCCCGTCGAGGGCCGACGAGGCGTGAAAGCCTGGCATCCCAGCGCTTGCTCACGCGCGCGCTACGGAAAGGAGCGTCCGAGGTCAGGCGAGGACGAGCGCGTCGGCGGGCGTGCCGCGAAGAGAGAACGGGCCAGCGCTGTCGATGCGGACGTCGATGAGCGACCCGACACGGGCGGGAACGTCGAGATGGACGAGCTTGCCGGTGCGCGTGCGGCCGAAGGGCTGGTCCTTGCGTACGCCTTCGATGAGGACGTCTTGGATGGTTCCGAGGTAGGTCGCGTTAATCTCAGCGGAGATCGTCGCTTCGATTTCTTCGACGCGATGGAGGCGGGCGGCCTTGACGGCGGCGGGCACATCGTCCTCCATCTTGCGGAACGCGATGGTACCCGGCCGAGGCGAATACGCGGCGACATGAACCTTATCGAAGCGCAGATCCCGCAGGACATCACAGCTCTCTTCGAAGTCCGCTTCGGTTTCGCCGGGGTAGCCGACGATGATGTCGGTGGTGATGCCCGCGCTAGGCATGAGAGTGCGCACTTCGGCGATCTTGGCCAGGTATTCGGCCTTCGTGTAACCACGGCGCATCGATTCGAGCACCGCATCAGACCCGGCCTGTACGGGCAGCGAGAAACACTCCATCACCTTTGGCAACGCGGCCACGGCCTCCAGGATGCGCGGCGTCATGTCCTTGGGATAGGAGGTGAGGAAGCGGATGCGCTGAAGCCGCTCGAGCGCCGAGAGTTCGCGCATGAGGTCGCCAAGGTCGGGCTGCTCGGCGAGGTCGTGGCCATAGGCTTCCACTGTTTGGCCGAGAAGCGTGACTTCGCGCACCCCGTGGGCCGTGAGATAGGCGACTTCGCGCACGATTTCGTCCACCGGGCGGCTCTTCTCGCGGCCACGGCGGTAGGGGACGATGCAGTAGGTGCAGAACTTGTTACAGCCGTGCACCACCGGGACATAGGCACAGGGGCCGTCCGGGATGGCGTGCGTCGTCGGCCAGAATTCGCCACCCAGATCCTCGGCCTTGCCCTGGACGAGTTCGACGATACCGCCGTATTGCTGCGGGCGGGCGAAGACGTCGACCTGGGGAAAGCGTTTCTCAAGGTCGTCGGTCTTAAGGCCGACCATGCAGCCCATGAGCGCAACCTTGAGTGCCGGGCGCTCCTTCTTGAGCTCCTTCACGCGGCCGAGCTTGGAATAGGCCCGGTCCTCGGCGTGCTGGCGGACGCTGCAGGTGTTCAGGACGACGATATCGGCACGTTCGATGTGTTCAGTGGCCTTCAGTCCCATACGGTCGAAGCCGGCGGCGAGCTTCTCGGAATCGGCCTTGTTCATCTGGCAGCCGACGGTCCAGAGGTAGTAGCGCTCGGTCATGGTGTGGGGCCTCGATCTGTGCGTCGGCGCGTTCGCCAGGGGCAAGGCAACGGAGCGCCTCGCGATAGGTGCTGGCGGAGAGGGAGGGATTCGAACCCTCGACTGAGTTATACACCCAGTAAGCGCTTAGCAGGCGCCCGCACTCGGCCACTATGCGACCTCTCCGCGCAGAGCGTTCATTGTAGGGCGGGGGCGAATGACGGTCACTGTGGGCCGAAGACGTGGGGCCGCACGGGCCTGGGACGCCGTCTGGCAGAGCGCCGCGCCACGAGTCGTTCGCCTTGAGGTTGTCCGAGACCCGGTCACAAGCGAACCATCGGTACCCGCGTGTTCATCCTTCGACAAGCTGCTCTGAAACGACCCGCTCCGCTCGCCCTGAGCTTGTCGAAGGGTAAGCACGCTGTTCGACAATCGTCGCGCTCCCCGTCCACGCTTCGACAAGTTCCGCACGAACGGGGTTGGCGGGCGGACGCCCGACCGTCTCGCGTTTTCGTCTGAGCGTTGGCGGGCGACCAGCTACACTTGGAAGCATGGCTGCCGCAGTCGTCGTCGTCATTTTCACGGTCCAACAGGAACATGTTTCGGTGCTGTTGATCGAACGCGCGGCCGCGCCGTGCAAGGGTGAATGGGCGCTGCCGGGTGGCGTGCTCCATGCTCGGGAAACCTTCGATGGGGCGGCCAAGCGCAAGCTCGCGGATGAGACGGGCGTCTCCGATGTCTTCCTGGAGCAGCTCTACACGTTCGACCGCCTGGGCGATGGCGCGGCGGACGTGGTCGTGACGTACTTCGCGCTCGTCGACCTGCAACGCACGCGCCTGCGGACGGATTCGGACTGGCGCCCGGCCTGGCACGCCATTCGCACACTGCCCAGGCTCGCCTTCGAGAACGAACGAGTCATCGCCTACGCCGAGGAGCGACTGCGCAACAAACTCGAGTACACGAACGTCGTCTATAGCCTCCTGCCCGCGAGCTTTACGATGACGGAGATGCAGCGCGTGTACGAAGCGATCCTGGGCGAGCGGATGGACAAGCGGAACTTCCGTCGACGCGTCGAAAGCCTCGATATCATCCGCGAAACCGGGCGGGTTTCGAAAGCGGGCGCGCACCGGCCCGCGATGCTGTACGAATTCACACGCCGCGAGCCGATGTCGCTGTGATGGTTTCGGGAAGGGGGTCCCGTTTCTCCACACCATTGCGCGCCACGGTTCGATACAGGGGGCGTGCGAAGCGGTTCACTTCCCTCGCTTTCGGGCTGGTCTTGCTACTCGTGTGCCTCGGATGCAGCCCGACCATCATCGTGAAAGGCGACCCCGCCGTCACAGTGTTCGCCGCCTCGTCACTGACGGACGCATTCAAAGAGATGGGCGCCGAGTTCGAGCGGACGCACACGGGGACGAAAGTCACATTCAGTTTCGCATCCTCGTCCATCCTCTCCACCCAAATCGAGGAGGGCGCACCCGCTGACGTATTCGCGAGCGCCGACGCAGACACGATGCGGGCCGTGGTGGAGAGCGGACGGGCGGACGAGCCACACAGCTTCGCGACGAACGCCCTCGTTGTCGTCGTCCCGCGGAACAGCACCGTCGTCCAAACGTTCAGCGACCTTGCGAAGCCCGGAGTGAAACTCGTCCTCGCTGGCAAAGATGTCCCGGCCGGGAAGTACGCGCGACTGATGTTGGCAAATGCTTCGGGTGGGCAGGGCATCGGGCCGGATTTTTCGACGAGAGTGCTCGCCAATGTACGGAGCGAGGAGTCGAACGTTCGTGCCGTCCTCACAAAAGTGCAATTGGGCGAGGCGGATGCAGGTATCGTCTATCGGAC
>DAOTTM010000311.1:0-15772 GCA_034437915.1 Dehalococcoidia bacterium
CCGCAAACCCCGGCTGCCAGATGCAGTACGAGGCCGCGGTGAAGGAGGGCGGCCTCAAAGCCCGCGTCCTCCACCTCGCCGAATTCCTCGACGAAGCCTACCGAACCGCGGATCAGTAACCGCGGTACGGGAGACCTTCGAAATCGACCGTTTCTGATCGGTTGCGCGTCGTGCCGAGGAAAAGGGGAGGGCCAAGATTGCCTCCCCCTTCCAATGAATCACGGCTCAGCTTTACGCGGGCCGGCCCGCGAACGTCGGGTCCTTGGTGTTGATCCAGGTGCGGCTGGCCTGGTGGCTTGTGATGAACGTCGCAAATTCTGGGACCTTGAGATAGTTCCAGATGAGCGTGTTGTTGAAACCGGCGAAGGTGTGCATGCGCCCCCTCCCGCCGAGATTAACGACCGCACGCTCCCAGTCCATCATCAGGGCCTTCCGTTTTTCGACGCTTGGTTCATTGAACGCCGCCTGCGTGATCCTGTCGATTTCGGCGTTCGGCGGACGGTAGATCTTCGCGCGCGGCTGGCTCGAGTTGTAGTTCCCCCATGCCTCGAGAGTGGGCTCGGGCCCGGCGGCATCGGTTGTGACGCCAACGTAGATGTTCGTGCCGCCGCCGGGCTTGGCGCTGTTGCCGTATTGCAGGGCGTTAATCTTGGAGATGATCGTCGAGAACGGGACGACGTTCGGCTCGACCTTGTTGCCAAGCTGCGAAAGCTGCTTCACCCACAGGGCCGTGTAGCCGGGCAGGGCGACTTCGAAGATGTCCGGCAGGTCGACATTGATAGTGCCGAGCGCCGGACCGCCGTTGGCTTCCCAGAGTTTCTTGCCCTCGGCAATATCCTTGTCGCGGTCCAAGAGATACCCGGGGAGCGTGATGAGTTCCGTCTCTTTGATCCCGAATGGAGCCTGGGAGGGCGGGACATTGGCCACCATGCCACCGAGACCCTGGAGCAACTGCGAGACGAACGCCCGGCGGTCGAGCACGCGGCTCATCGCCAGGCTCAACATGTCGTTGTTCCAGGGCGGACCTTCGCCGGTCGTCAGGAGGAGTCCGGAGTTCGCGGCGAATGTCACGTTATTGGTGACTTGTTTGTCGAACCGTTTGAGGAGGTCGTCGAGAACCGCCTTCTTGGCTGGCGTGAACGAGTCGATTTGCTTCTGCTCGAATGCCGCGAGTCCGGCCGCCTGGTCGAAGAGTGGCAGGAACTTGATTCCATCAAGGTTCGAAGGCGCCGGGAACTTGTCGAAACGCTTGTGGTTGAGCGTGCCCTCAGCCTTGAAATCGACCAGCTCGAAGGGGCCGGTGCCGATGATCTGTTCGGCCTGGAGCTTGTTGTACTCCTTCTCGAACTTATCGATGGCCTCGGGCGCCTGGACCTTGGCATACGCCCCCGAGAGGCTATCGAGGAAGAAGATATTCGGGGCCGAGAACTTCACCTGTAGTGTCTTGTCGTCGGGGGTGGTCACCTTTTCGACAAGTCCGTACTGCGCTCCACGGTAGAACGTGGACTTGTCCAACGTACCGTCGCGCAGCTTGCTGTCGCGATTGCGGAGGATGAACTGCGCCATGTCGTTCGAGGTGGCGGCACGGCCGTTGACTGGCGGTTTGTTCTGCCAGAAGAGGTTTTCACGGAGTGTGAAGTTCACCGTTGTTGCGTCAGGCTGCTCCCACTTGCTGGCGAAACCCGGGCCGAGCTTGGCCTCCGCGAAGTTGTCGTAATGCACGATGCCCAGGTTCGACAGAGCGAGGATATAGGCGGCCGTCGTCGAGAAGATCGAGCGGTCGATGTCAAAGGTATCCCACGTATTGTTGGCGCTGGTGTAACGGGCCGTCCCGCCCTTTATTGGCTGGTTTGATGCAGCGGCGGTAGGCGCTGCCGCCGTCCCGGCGCCTGCGGTTGGCGCGGTAGTGGTCGTTCCGCCGCTGTCGTCATCGCCGCAACCGACGAGGCCAAGGCTCGCGGCGCCGATACCGGCCAGTGCCGCCCCGCCGACGAAGCGCCGGCGGCTCACGCGTTGGGCTGTGGTGCGCCGCAGCCAGTAGTTGTCTTCGTTCGACATGCTTCCTCCTGTGAACTCAACCCAGAATTGGGGCGGACCACAAAGTCTGAGGTTTGCCCCGCTCTTAATACGTTCCGAGCCTGGATCTGGATTGATGGGAGCATAACGAACGTATCGACCCTGTCAATACAATCTGGCCGCGAACCATCGATTTCTCGTTGGATCGCGGCCAGTGTGAATTGGACGCAATTGCAGTTGGCGCTGGGGAGCTTCCGCCCCCCAAATGTTTGAGGCCGCTTCGCGCTAGGCGGGACGGCTCGAGAAGGTCGGATCCTTGGTGTCGATCCAGGTTCGGTTGCGTTGGTGGCTGACGAGGAACGTGGCGAACTCTGGAACCTTGAGATAGTTCCACACCAACGCATTAACGATGGAGCCGAAGGTGTACATCAGACCCATCCCACCGAGGTTGACGGCCGCACGCTCGAAGTCCTGCATGAGCGCCTTTCGCTTCTCCACGTTGGGCTCGTTGTAGGCGGCGGCGGTGATCCTATCGACCTCAGGGGTATGAGGGCCGTAGATCTTCGCGCGCGGCTGCGTTGAATTGTAGTTCTGGTACGCGCCGAGCGTCGGTTCCGGGCCGGCCGCGTCAGAGGTGACGCCGACGTAGATGTTGGTGCCTCCACCCGGCTTACTGGCGTTGCCGTATTGCAGCGCGTTGATCTTGGAGATGATCGTCGAGAACGGGACGACGTTCGGTTCAACCTTGTTGCCCAGCTGCGAAAGCTGCTTGACCCAGAGTGCCACGTAGCCAGGATACGCAAGTTCGAAGATGTCAGGCAGATCGACATTGATGGTTCCGAGGGCCGCGCCCCCGTTGGCATCCCAGAGTTTCTTGCCTTCGGCGATGTCCTTGTCGTGGTCGACGAGGTAGCCCGGCAGGGTGATGAGCTCCGTCTCCTTGATCCCGAAAGCCGCCTGGGATGGCGGGACGTTGGCGACGAGACCGCCAAGCCCCTGGAACAACTGGGAGATGAAGGCACGGCGGTCGAGCACGCGGCTGATCGCCAGGAGCAACTTGCTATTGTTCCAGGGGGGAGTCTCGCCGCAGGTGAGCAACAAGCCGGAGTTCGCGGCGAACGTGACGTTGTTGGTCACCTGCTTGTCGAACCGCTTCAGCAGGTCGTCCAGCACCGCCTTCTTCGCGGGAGCGAAAACGTCGATCTGCTTCTGTTCGAATGCCGCCTGCCCGGCTGACTGTTCAAACAGCGGAAGGAATTTGAACCCATCCACCAGAGCGGGCGCGGGAAACTTGTCGAAGCGCTTGTGGGTGAATGTCCCCTCTGCCTTGAAATCAACCAGTTCGAAGGGGCCGGTGCCGATGATCTGATCCGCCTGGAGCTTGTTGTACTCCTTCTCGAACTTGTCAATGGCCTCCGGCGCCTGGACCTTGGCATACGACGACGCCAGCGTATCCAGGAAGAAGATGTTCGGTGACTTAAACTTGATCTGAAGGGTCTTGTCGTCGGGAGTGGTAACCGAATCGACGCTGGCGTATTCAGAACCACGGTAGAACGTTGACTTATCGACCGTGCCATCGCGCAGTTTATTATCGCGGTTGCGGGTGATGTGCTCGGCCATGTCCTTCGAGGTGGCGGCGCGGCCATTCACGGGAGCCTTATTCTGCCAGAACAGGTTCTCCCGCAGGGTGAAATTCATCGTGCTCGGGTCGGGCTGTTCCCACTTACCGGCGAAGCCAGGACCGAGCTTCGCCTCGGCGAAGTTGTCGTAGTGCACGATGCCGAGGTTGGTCATGCCATGAATGCCGCTCGCGACCGTCGAAAAGATCGAGCGATCGATGTCGAAGGTATCCCAGGTGTTGTTGGCGGCGGAATAGCGGACAGTTCCGCCCTTGAGCGGCAGCTTGGCAGCTACCGTGGGCGCGGCGGCGGCGGTGCCGCTACCCGATGTCGCGCCTGGGCCGGTTGTTGGCGCGGTCGTGTCGTCGTCGTCGCCGCAGCCGACGAGGCCGAGGCTCGCGGCGCCAAGGCCCGCGGCCGCCGCCCCACCCACGAAGCGCCGCCGGCTCACGCGTTGAACGACTGTGCGCCGCAACCAATAATTGTCTTCGTTGGACATGCTTCCCCTTTTTTCTCCATCCAGAATTTCTTGGGCGGGACTGGGATCCCTTGAGTTTGCCCTGTCTCGCAATATACGTATCATGTGCGATTCCGGATTGTTCGAGAGTATACGAGCGCCTTTCCGTGTGGCAAAGGCGCTGACGCCTCGTCTCGGCTCCGCGCCGGCACTCGAGTTCCCGCGCTTCGGTGGCTGCCTCGAACGGACGGGGCTCCACAAAGACAGAGAGGCTTCCGCAAAGCGGACGCCTCTCTCTCGTCACAAATCGCCGGGTTAGCTTGGGCGACCAGCGAACGTCGGGTCCTTCGTGTTGATCCACATCCGATTGTACTGATGGCTCGTGAGGAACGTGGCGAACTCTGGCACCTTAAGGTAGTTCCAGATGAGTGTGTTATTGAAGCTGGCAAAGGTGTACATGAGCCCCATGCCGCCGTGGTTGATGGCTGCCCGCTCGAAGTCCTGCATGAGCGCTTTGCGCTTCTCGACGCTCGGCTCGTTGTAGGCCGCCTGCGTGATCTTGTCGACCTCAGCATTCGACGGACCATAGATCTTGGCGCGTGGCTGCGAGGAGTGATAGTTCTGGTAGGCGCCGAGCGTCGGCTCCGGGCCAGAAACGTCGGAGGTCACGCCTACATAGATGTTCGCGCCGCCGCCGGGCTTGGCGCTGTTGCCGTACTGCAGGGCGTTGATCTTGGAGATGATCGTGGAGAATGGCACGATGTTCGGTTCAATCTTGTTGCCCAGCTGTGAGAGCTGTTTGACCCAGAGGGCGACGTATCCTGGAAGAGCGAGTTCAAGTACATCGGGGAGGTCCACGGTGATCGTGCCGAGCGCCGGCCCGCCGTTGGCTTCCCAGAGTTTCTTACCCTCGGCAACATCCTTGTCGTGGTCAACGAGATAACCGGGCAGCGTGATCAGCTCGGTTTCCTTGATGCCGAAGGCCGCCTGCGAAGGAGGAACGTTCGCGACCATGCCGCCGAGCCCCTGGAGGAGCTGCGACACGAACGCGCGCCGGTCGATGACGCGGCTGATAGCGAGGAGCAACCTGTCGTTGTTCCATGGCGGCCCTTCGCCGTTGGTCAAGAGAAGGCCGGAGTTCGCGTTGAAGGTGATGTTGTTCGTCACCTGCTTGTCAAAGCGCTTGAGGAGGTCATCGAGGACGGCCTTCTTCAAAGGGGTAAAGGCGTCGATCTGCTTCTGCTCGAACGCCGCCAGGCCAGCGGCCTGGTCGAACAACGGGAGGTACTTGATACCATCCATGTTCGAAGGCACAGGGAACTTATCGAACCGCTTGTGAATGAGCGTCCCTTCCGCCTTGAAGTCCGTCAATTCGAACGGACCCGAGCCGATGATTTGCTCTGGCTGGAGCTTGCTGTACTCCTTCTCGAACTTGTCGATCGCTTCCGGAGCCTGCACCTTTGCGTACGACTGCGAGAGCGTGTCGAGGAAGAAGATGTTCGGGGCGGAGAACTTGACGACGACGGTCTTGTCGTCCGGCGTGGTGACCGAATCGATCGTGGCGTATTGCGACCCGCGATAGAACGTGGACTTATCGACCGTCCCGTCCCGCAGTTTGTTGTCGCGGTTCCGCAGCATGAACGCGGCGATGTCCTTGGACGTGACGGCCCGCCCGTTCACCGGGGCCTTGTTCTGCCAGGAGAGGTTGTCCCGGACCGTGAAGTTCATCGTCGTTGGGTCTGGCTGTTCCCACTTGCTGGCCATTCCGGCGCCCAGTTTGGCTTCGCCGAAGCTGTCGAAGTGAACCACTCCGAGATTCGTCAGGCCCAGGATGTAGGCGGCCGTCGTCGAGAAGATCGAGCGGTCGATGTCAAACGTGTCCCAGGTGTTGTTTGCGCTGGTGAAACGGGCCGTCCCGCCCTTGACCGGCTGGTTCGAGACCGCGGCGGTTGCGGCCGGGGCGGTGCCACTTCCTGATGTTGCAGCCGGAGCGGTGGTTGCCTTGCTGGTGCTGTCGTCATCGCCGCAGCCCACCAGGCCCAGCGCCACCGCGCCTGCGCCCGCTACGACAGTGCCCCCCATGAAGCGTCTTCGCGTGATGCCGTGAACGTTCATTCTGCGAACCCAGTAATTGTCTTGACTGTCCATAGATCCCCCTTTACCGCGCCAGCGCGGCTAGTGTGCGTGTGCGGCGATTACTCCGCGATCCGGGTCCGCCCGCTGTCGTGAGACTTGGAAATAAACGGTCGAACCTCCTTTTCGTGATGTTCCCCGCTGGCGGCCCGTCGCCACCAGGAACCATCGAAATAGCCGATTAGAAGCCCGCGCGACCTCCCCGACCGCGAAGTCGCGGATCGAGCACATCTCGCAAGGCATCGCCGGCGAGGTTGAAGCCAAGCACGGTAACCGTGAGCGCGAGGCCCACGAAGAGCGCCATCAAGGGCTTGGCGGGACCGAGCGCGCGTCCTTCGTTCACCATCTTCCCCCAGGAAATCGCGAGTGGGTCGCCCAGGCCGATAAAGGCGAGGCCCGCCTCGGCGAGGATGTAGGCGCCAATCGCGCTCGTGAAGACCACAATGATGGGCGAGAAGATGTTGGGCAGGACGTGCCGCGCCATGATGCGCGTATCCGACGCCCCGATAGTGCGGGCGGCGAGTACATACACGTCCTCCTTGGCGGAGAGCACCGCGCTCCGGGTGATCCGGACCACGCCCGCGATACCCACTAAGCCAAGGACGAACGCCAAGAAGTACTTGTTCGGCTTGTCCACGGTCTGGGTAAACAGCAGCAAGAGGATGAAGGGTGGGAAGGCCTGGAAGGAATCGACCACGCGTTGGATGGCCATATCGGCCACGCCACCGAAGAAGCCGCTGACAACGCCCAACGTTGTCCCAAGCAGCACGGCCACGAGCGAAGCCCCGAGACCAATCACGAGGGCGAGGCGCGCGCCGTACACAATGCGGGACCACAGATCTCGTCCCGAAAGGTCCGTGCCAAGCCAATGCTCGGACGACGGGGAAACGCTGACGAGCGTGCGCTCGCCCGTCTGAATGCGGTCCGGGCTGGCCGTCGTCAGTTTCAGGCGGACGAGCGGTTCCTCCTGCGCTTGAAGAGCGAGGATGGGGTCGAAGCAGATGCTGATGGGCGGCTTCGTCGTTACTTGTCCGGTTGGCGAGACGACGATTTCAGCAGCCTGTTCCGCCGTACAGTCGGGTTTGGCCGCCGAAAAGGACAACTCTGGGTCGTAGCGGCTGATGACATCCGCCGAAAGGGCGGCGAAGATGACGATTCCAATCACGAGGACGCCAAACCCACCGAGGGGTTTGCGCACGACAAAGCGACCGCTATTGATCAGAAGACGGTAAAAGAACGGGCGATCACTGAGGCTCTTGCGGATGCTTTCGATGCCAGCAATTTCAATAGCCCCTTGTTTTTGTGCCATCGGGTCAGACCATCCTAGGAGTAGTGGATTCGAGGGTCGAGAAACCCGTAGAGCAAGTCGATGCCGAGGTTGACGAAAACAATGAACGACGCGATCACGATGACGAACGACTGGACGACGGCAATGTCGCGGGCGCGGATGGCGTCGAGGATCTTGAAACCGACGCCAGGGATGTTGAACAGCGACTCGAACACCACATTGCCGCCGATAATGCCGGCGAGGGTTAGTCCCATCGCCGTCAGCACGGGCACCATTGCATTCTTGAGAGCGTGGCGGAGCACGACGACGCGTTCGCGGACGCCCTTGGCCCAGGCCGTGCGAATGTAATCCTGGCGAAGCACTTCAAGCATCTGCGAACGCATGAGGCGCATGATGCCCGCGCCCGCGGCAAGACCGCCCGCAAGCGCCGGAATACCAAAGAGCTTGATGCTGCCGGCCGGGTCCTCCCAAAGCAACGGATGGGTGGTTATCGGGACCTCCCAAAGGCCCCAGCGCACGACGTATAAGAGGATCATCGTGGCCACCCAGAAGTTCGGCATCGCCAGGGCGAGGATGGAGAAGACCCGCAAGATGTAGTCGGGCCATGAGTCCTGGCGTATCGCGGCCAGTACGCCGATCGGCAGACTCGTGGATATCGCCACGAATAACGTCATCAATCCGAGCTGAGCTGTGTAGGGAATGCCGTCTCGGAACGGCTCAAGGGCAGGTTGCCCGTTCGCGAACGACGTCCCAAAGTCGCCCTTCAGCAACCGCCCCATGTACTTCACATAGCGGACGCCGACCGGGTCCGCCAGGCCGAGTTCTTTGCGCACGTCAGCGAGATGCTTGATTCGCTGTTCGGGCGTGGCGTTTTCAACAGAATCGTTGGAGGTCAGGCGCTGAAGCACGTAGTCCCCGGGCAGCACGCTGGTAGCGAAAAAGACCAGCGTTGCGACCAGCAGTATCACCGGGATGTTGATGAGCGCCCGTCGAATGATATAAGCCTGCACGAGGTTCTCCAATCAACTTCCGGGACAAGCGCTACTGTTGGTACGTGCGCCGCGCTTGGCCGGATTTGGGTGAATATACGCGCCCCGACGGAATCGTCAATCCGAAAGTGAACGTGCGACCGTTGCAACGCAACGGGCGAAGCATCGTCGCAAAAGGCAATCGTACCGCCAACCCCTTGACTACGGTCCCGCGGGCCGCGACAGAAACGACGGATCGCCCGGCAGGAGCGCCATCCCCGCGCCGTCATCGGACGCGGGGAACGGGGTCCACGGCGCGCCCACGAGATAGGGCCAGGTAAACACTTCTGAACGTTGGAGCAGCCAGGGGATAACCCCGCCGCCGCCGTCGTCGGCGAGTGCACGTGCCACCTGGCGAGTCGCCACCCTACGCGCCTCCGCGCTGAGTTCCCCACGAAGTCGATCGAGCTGAGCGTCGAGTGCAACGGACGCGAATCCCGCGGCTCTGGCAGACGCTGACGTGGAATGGAAGGTCTCAATCAATCGCCGCGAGGGGTCTGGCTCGGAGATCGGGGGTCCCCACCCAAACCAAAAAGCGGCATTGCCATTTCCATACTTCCCCGCCTGGACCTTCGCGGAAATGGTCGTGTAGGTTTGCACGGCCGCGTGAAACTGGTCCACGCCCAGCGCTTCGTTGAGCATCGCCGGGACAACCGCGCTTGCTGCGTACAATGGGTCGAAGATGCTCGGGAAGTCGATCATAACCTTGCCCAGCGCAGGACCCCCGCCCGCCTTCCACAAATCGCGCGCCAACTGACCATCAAAGAACGCACTGGTGCCGTACCCGGGCAGCCCGGTCCCGCCGCCGTCGCGCGAAAAGTCTGCGAATACAGGGTCGGCTCGGCCATCGAACAGACGCCTAGCCAACACGCCCCGGTCGAGCGCCCCTGATAATGCCTGACGGAGTCGCGGATCGTTCCATGGGGGAGCACCGACCGCCATCGTTGAGATGACCGGCGAGTCTTCGTAGCGAAACGATTCCATCGCCTCGGGGGCTATGGTCCGCACGCGTACTGCATCGCGCCGGTCGCGAGTCAGCGTGCGGTCAATACCCTTCGCCAGGAATTCGTCGGTCGTGTCCCCGCCGGGCGAGACCAGCAATCCGTCGAGCAGCGGCACGCGATGGCTCAGGGTTCGCGCGCTGAAGCGAAGCGCACCGGAGCGGTCCGTGCCTTCGAACACGAACGGCCCTGTGCCGACGACGGACTCTGGTTTCGTTTCGTGCCACGTGGCCTGGAACGTTTCGACGGCTTCGGGGGCCTGGATGAGCGCGAAAGCGCCCGCGAGCGTGTTCGGAAGAAAGGCATCGGGCTCGCTCATCTGGAATGTCACGATCTGCCGGCCCGACGACACGACCCGTTTGATGCGCGCGTAGTCGAAACCGCGCTGGACTTGTGGCAAACGGCCGCTGGCCAGCGAAATCATCCGTTGAAGATGGGAGACGACATCGTTCGCGAAGAAGGCGCGACCGCCAACCGGGGTCCGGTCCTGCCAGCGCGCCCTGGGGTCCAGCCGCACAATCCAGGTGAGCGGGTCGGGCTGTTCCCAGGCAAGAGCGAGGTCCGGAATGAGTGCGAGGGGTTCCGCCGTACCCCAGCGAATGAGCCGGGAGTGGGTTCGCCCAAGCACTTCGCCGACGGAAGGCTCGCCGGTGCGGAGAGCGTCAAAGGTGTCGAAGTTGAATCGACCGGGAGAACTGAGACGGGCCACGCCGCCGCGGGGCAGTGGCGTCGCGGTTGGCGTCGGGGCCGATGTCGTTGACGCTGCGGTCGTCGCGGTCGCGTCCGGCGGCGTTCCTGCTTGCGCCGGGGCGGCGGGCGCCGATCCACGACGCGTCCACGCGATGGATCCGACTCCAATCCCTGCGACCGCGCCCGCACCGAGGCCAACGACCGTGCGACGCGACACGCGGCGGGGGGACCGTTCCCTGGTCATCCTGGGATCGTGGGGAGGCGGAGCATTCCCAACATCGTACCAACAACCGCGGGTGCGCCGGGACCAGCGCGACGAATTCGGTTACGCCCAACCGGAAGTCAGGTAAAGTAGCACTGTACCGGGAGCCATCTGGACCCCGGCCGGGAGCAGCTCTGGCGAGTGAACTCGTCGGCATCACCGCCGCGATGGCGGACAGGCTGGCCGAACTGCTGCGCAGTCCGGGCGGCAGTGCACGCCTCGGCGTACCGGACTCGGCCAAGCCCGCGGTCGTCGCTGCTCTCGCTGCCCGAAACCCCGGTCCAACGCTCTTGCTGACGGCGACGCCCGCGCGTGCGCAGGCCCTCGTCGAAGAGTTGGCCCTGTTCCTGGAGGATGTCGCGCTCGCCCGCCTGCCGGAACAGGAACGGCTGCCGTATGAATTCGTGCGAGACGACCCGGCGATCGCGATCGAACGGCTGCGCGCCATGGATCTGCTGCGCCACGACGGGCGCGCCGTCGTGGTCGCTTCCTGGGCTGCCATCTCGGAGTTCTGTTCCGCGCCCGCCCTCGCCGGGGCGGCCATCGACGTGGTGGTTGGGGCGACGATCGAGCCGGGAGCGCTTGCTTCCCAGTTGGAAGGCCTTGGGTACGCGATCAGCGACTACGCGGACCGTCCTGGCAGCGTTGCGAGACGCGGGGGAGTGATCGATGTCTTCCCGGCGGCCAGCGACCAACCCTATCGGATCGAGTTCTTCGGCAACGATGTCGAAAGCATTCGCCTCTTGGACCTCGCGACGCAACGGAGTACAGGGCGGACAACGCACGTTTCGCTGCCGCCGATGGGCACCGGTACGCGCGAAGCACGGGAAGCCGCGCGGACGCTGCTGGACAACCTGGCGGCTGAGGGCGACGAGGCCGAACGCGTCGTCGAACAGCTTGAGTTGATTGCGGGCGGGAATCGCACCGAGTACCCGGGGTTCTTCGAAGGTTTGCTCTCGACGACGGCCGCGCTGGACCACGCGTTCGATGGCCTCCGCATTATCCTCGACGACGAGGAAGAGGGTGAGAACGCCCTCATTGCCACGATCGAGCACCAGGAGCGCGCAAAGCTCGAACTCGAACGTCGCGGGGCGATTCCAACGGGTTTGCCTCCGCTCAACCTCGGTCCCCACGAAACCCGGGTACTCCTCGCACAGTGGCCCTCCGTTACGCGCCTCGAACGGTTCGGCGCGGAAGATTTCGGCGCGCGGCGCCTGCCCATGGCCGCGACCCCGAGTTTCGCTGGCAAGCTTAAGGTGCTCGTGTTGCAGGCGCATGAATGGGCGAAGGCCGGACGGGCAGTCGTGATCGCCTCGCAGCAGGCATTGCGCCTCGCGGACCTCATGGACGAAGAAGGCATCAAGCCGAACCTCACCCGCCGCCTGGATGGAATGCCCGAAGCGGGCACGATTACGCTCCTCCCAGTCGCGCTGGGCGGCGGCTTCATTTTCGATGAATCGCTCGTTGTCGTAAGCGACGCGGAGGTCTTCGGCTTCCGCAAACGGCGTCGGCCAACGCGAACACGGCCCGGCATCAAGCCGGACCTCGTGAGCACTCTGGAGGTCGGCGACTACGTCGTCCACGCCGACCACGGTATCGCGCGCTACGGCGGACTCATTCGGCGCACGGTCGATGGGTCCGAACGCGAATACCTGGAACTACAGTACTCCGAGGGCGACCGCCTGTACGTCCCCGCGGACCAGCTCGATGTGATCTCCCGGTACGTCGGGCCGGCCGAACATCCGCCCGCGCTCACTCGGCTCGGTTCACAGGACTGGGCACGGGCGAAGCGCCGCGTCCGCCAGGCCGTCGTCGAGATGGCGCACGACCTGCTGGATCTCTACGCCAAACGTGAACTGGCGAAGGGCCACTCCTTCGGCGCGGACAACGCCTGGCAGATGGAGATGGAGGCGGCCTTCCCGTTCGTCGAGACGCCCGACCAACTCCTGGCCATTGCCGAAGTGAAGGCGGACATGCAGCGCGAACGCCCCATGGACCGCCTCGTCTGCGGAGACGTTGGCTATGGCAAGACCGAAGTCGCGATCCGCGCCGCGTTCAAGGCCGTGACCGAGGGAAAGCAGGTCGCCGTCCTCGTGCCGACCACGGTGCTCGCCGAACAGCATGGGGCGACGTTCCGCGAACGCACGGCGGGATTCCCCGTACGGGTGGAAGTCTTGTCGCGCTTTCGAAAGGAACATCAGCAGAAGGAGATTGTCTCCGGCATCACCGTGGGGGCGGTCGATATCGCCATCGGCACACACCGTCTCCTGGGGAAGGACGTGAAGTTCAAGGACCTCGGCCTGGTGATTATCGACGAAGAGCAGCGTTTCGGCGTGAGCCACAAGGAGCGGCTCAAGCAGATGCGCGAAGAGGTCGATTTTCTCACGCTCTCGGCCACGCCAATCCCACGGACGCTCCAAATGTCGCTCGCCGGGATCCGCGACATGAGCACGATTATGTCGCCGCCAGACGAGCGGCTTCCGATCCGCACCTATGTGACCGAATGGGACGACGAGATCATCCGCGAGGCAATCGACCGGGAGGTGCAACGCGGCGGCCAGGTCTACTTCGTCCACAACCGCGTGAACAACATCGAACGCATCCTCACGCGCCTGCGTGAGCTTGTGCCGGAGGCCAGCTTCATCGTCGGTCACGGCCAGATGCCAGAGGAACAACTGGAACGTGTGATGGTGGAGTTCGCGGCAGGCGACTACGACGTCCTGCTTTGCACAACGATCATCGAAAGCGGCCTCGATATCCCCAACGTCAACACCATCATCATCAACGACGCGAACCGTCTCGGCCTCGCTCAGCTCTACCAGCTCCGCGGGCGCGTCGGACGCGGAGCGAACCGCGCATACGCCTACCTCCTCTACGACAAGGACCGTGCCGTGAGCGAAACGGCGCAAAAGCGGCTGGAGGCGATCTTCGAAGCCTCCGAGCTTGGCGCCGGCTTCCAGATAGCTCTTCGTGACCTTGAGATTCGCGGGGCGGGGAACGTACTCGGGACAGAGCAGAGCGGCCACATCGCGGAGGTGGGATTCGAGCTGTACTCGAAGCTCGTGGCGGAGGCCGTGGCGGCATTGAAAGCGGTGGTTCGACCGGACGAACCAGCCCCCGCGCCCCCGATTCCGCCTGCCCCTTCCGTCGATGTCCCACTCAGCGCGAACATCCCCCAGGCCTACATCAGCGATCAAAACGGCCGGCTCGCGATGTACCAGCGGATCAGCGAGATCGATTCGGCCGAAGGCATCGCCGCCATGCAGGCCGAGCTTCGGGATAGATATGGCGCTCCTCCGCCTGCCGTGGAGAATCTGCTTTATGTCGCCCTGATCAAATCCGTCGCTCGACGTGGACGGGTATCGAGTATCAAGACGGACCCGCAGCTCTTCCACATCGTGGTCCGTGGGGGCATCTCGGAAATCCAACGCCGACGGGTGTCTGCGCTTGGCTTAACGGGGCTTCTCGTCGGCCCGAATCAGGTGCGGATCGAGCGCGCGGCGGCGAGCGACGCTTGGATGCAGGTGCTCGTTCGCGTCCTCCGGGCGCTGGCGAGCGATGCGTCAGTACTGTGATGGCACCCTCAAGGTCGGAGGCACAGCCGTGACGGACGCAGAACGATGGGAACAGCGAGCGCGCAAAGTGCAGGCGAAGCGAGACCGCGTGGCCAAGCACGGACGCTCGCTGTTAACGGCTATCCCGCAGGCGGAACGCAAACGCGCGCTGGAGTTGGAGCGGCGGGCGGCGCTGCGCGAGAACAAGGCGCGGCGCGGGAAATAAAAACCGGTCTCGGTGATTGGGGCGAATCTCGGGCGATTTCGAAGGCGACGAGATCGCGAAGTCTCAGTGGGGAGCCCGCCGCACGGGCCAGAGAGTCGGCGCGGGGTCCTTGGTCAAGAAGTCAACGAGCAGCCCATTCATGAGTGCCGGTTTCTCGTTCGCGAAAAGGTGCGAGGTGTTGGGCAGGATCGCGAGTTCGCTGTGCGGAATAGCACGATACTGAGCCACGAAGTGTTCCAGCGGGATCAGGTCGTCGTCTGCGCCCATGACGAGTGTTTGAGCCGAGATGCCGGTCAGGTCTGACTCCGTCATCGTGGGTGCGTGAGTCCATTCGTGGCCCATCCGCCTAGCCAGGTCCTGCGCGTGGCCTCGTCCGCTGGGTGAGTTCGCGCCGTACCACGGGCCGAGCATCTCTGCGGCTCCAGCCATTGTCGAGGAAACGTCAGGGAGCACCGAGTAGTGGAAATTGCCCGCGAGCAAGGCCATTCGACTCACCAATTGCGGTCGACGGAGGGCAACGAGCATGGCCACGTTCGCTCCGTCGCTGTATCCAACAAGGTGCGTCGGGCCGGTGCCGATCGCCTCAAGGAAGGCGACGGTATCGTCCGCCATCGCATCGTATGTGATCGGCCCACCCGGGTCGTGGGTGAAGCCGTGCGCGCGGCGGTCCATACAGAACACGCGAAAGTGGCTTGCGAGCGCATCGACTATTCCGGAGCTATGGAAGTAGAAGCTCGCGGCGACCCCACCGTGCAGAAGCAGCAGCGGCTCGCCTTCTCCCTGTTCGCTGTACCACGTGGTGTTTCCGTTGATCTCGATGTAGACCAATGCGTTGCTCCTCGGCGGAATCTAAGGACATCGCAGGTCACTGTCAATCCAGCTTATAGTCGCACTACTCGTCCGAAATTGACTCTGATTCGGCCCCGAATAGACCAATGAGCCGGTCCGAGAATTCGGACTCGGAATTGCGTGCGGCTTCTGAAGCATCGTGAAAAAGCCGGTTCACCAGGGCACGGCTGAACGTTTCCAGCGACTGGACATCCGTCTCGGGGTGGAGGCGAAGCATGCGCTGGACCTCGGCGGCGCGCGTGCGTTCGACCGCCGAACGAAGAGCTGCCGCACGTTGGGCGCCCTCGCCCGCGAGGTGGTTCAGGCGCGAATCGACGATTGCTGAAAGCTCTTCCCGCAAAGCAGTCCGGCGTCGGACAGCGTGAGGGCGGCTCGCTTCATCAGCCAGGAGGTCAGCGATGGATACGAGCGGGACGCGAAAATCGCCCGCGAAGTTGCGTGGCGTGCCGAGATCGGCGACGAGTGAGCGGACGCGCGGCAGTTCGTCGGAGGTCATCGAATCGGCGGCGGATCCGAGACACCCCGCGATGACATCGACATCCGGACAATACGTGAGACGGTCGAGTCGCAGGAACTCCCACGGTCCGTGCGAAAGCGGCGACGAACGCCCCGCAAGAAACACCGTTGCAAAACCGATCTCGCTCCCGCG
>DAOTTM010000312.1:0-11577 GCA_034437915.1 Dehalococcoidia bacterium
AAGGAACTCGCAGTTGCAAATGGGTTCGACGTTGACGAGGAAGGCTTTCAGGCCGCCCTCGAAGCGCAGCGGGCGATGTCCCGGGCCAGCGGGAAGTTCCTCAAGGGTGAGGTTTCGCCCGCGATCCAGGAGCTCGGGGACGATCACTCTGACTTCCTTGGCTACAACCGCGTGGAAATCGAGGCGCACGTCGCGGGCATCATCCTGGGCGACGCGATCGTGGCGCAGGCGACGACGGGGCAGGCCTGTTCGCTCATCCTCAGCGCGACGGCGTTTTATCCCGAGGGCGGCGGCCAGATCGGGGACCGCGGGAACATTCGCACGCCCTCCGGCGTCTTTATGGTGGAAGACACACAGGCGACGGGGGGAGCGATCCTCCATCGCGGGCGCGTGTCCGAGGGGGAGATCCGTGTCGCGCAGTCCGCTGATGCCTCCGTGGACCTCGCCTGGCGCGCCGGTTCGACGCGCAACCATACCGGGACGCACCTTCTCCACGCGGGCCTGCGAGCCATCCTGGGGACGCACGTGCGCCAGCAGGGTTCGCTCGTGTCGCCCGATCGCCTTCGCTTCGACTTCACCCACCTCGAACAGACGCCGCGCGAGGCTCTCCTCGAAGTGCAACAGCTGGTCAACGACAAGGTGCGGCGCAACCTCGAAGTGGCGTGGCGGCGGACCGGCTATCGGCAGGCCGTGGCGGCGGGTGCGCTCGCGTTCTTTGGCGACAAGTACGGCGACGAGGTCCGCGTCGTGGAGATCAAGGACGACGGCACAAACTTCAGCGCGGAACTCTGCGGCGGCACGCACGTCGATGCCACCGGCGAGATCGGCTACATCCACATCCTGCGGGAAACGGCGGTGGCTGCGGGCACGCGCCGCATCGAGGCACTCACCGGCCGCGGGGCCGAGCTGTACCTGCTCGAACAGCAGGAGCGGCTCATCAAGCTCGCCGAGAAGCTTTCGGCGGCGCCAGCAGACCTCGAAGACCGCCTCGACGCGCTCCAGGCGGACCTCGAGCGCCTGCGTCGGCAAGGAGAACAGCTCCAGCACATTCAGGCTGCGACGATCACGGCTTCTCTGGCGGAAACCGCGCAGAGCGTTGGCGAGGTCAGACTGGTCGTGTCGCGCGTCGTCGTCACCTCGCCGGACGCGCTCAAGGAGATTGCCGACCGGTTGCGACAGCAGCTGGGATCGTCGCTGGTCGTGCTCGCGGCGGTGGTCGAGGGGAAACCGTCGTTCATCGTGGCAGCGACGCCAGACCTCGTTGGGCGCGGGGTCCATTCGGGCAACCTCATCCGCGAAATCGCGAAGGCGGCGGGCGGCGGCGGGGGCGGACGTCCGGACATGGCCACCGCGGGCGCGAAGGACCCGAACCTCGTTGACGCTGCGTTGGATACGGCGCGGCGGCTCGCCCGTGCGGCGCTGGGCGCGTGACGTGACGTCTTGCTTCATCGCCTGGCGCTCGGCCCTCACCCCCCGGCCCCCTCTCCCGACTTCGCGGGCGAGGGGGAACAAGATGCCTGCGGATTCCGCCCTTGGCGAAGGGGTGAGGGCGTGCACCGTTTCCACAGAGGTCTGCGATGCCTGACGAACCGGAAGAGACGTACGAGGAGGAAGGCGCGGACGAGCGGTTCGATGCGACAGGACTGGCGAGCGTGGTCTCCGTGGACCGGCGCGAAGACGTGGCGGCGATCTGCGGGCGGGTGGACGCGTCGCCGACCTTCGCCGTCGTAATCCATGCGCCCGGGGGGAACCGGCCACTGAGCACGGAGCTCGGGATGCGTCGCCTGCAGCGCCACGCGGAGGATTCCGGGCGCGTCGTCGCCATCGCCACGAGCAACACGGCCCTGGCATCGCGGGCGCGCCAGGTTGGGATCCCGGTAGCGCGGCGGCCGGACCATATACGCTGGGACTCCGCGGGGAAGCGCGTCGTCCGTGTCGTCGGTCGGTCTTGGGCCCTGCCCTCGGTCGGCGGGTACATGATGTTCCTCGTGGCGGCGGTTATCGCCCTGGCGTTCGCCGCGCTGGCGCTCACGATGGCGCCCTCGGCAACGATCGTCGCTATGCCGCCCACGGAAACGATCGAAAAGACGGTCACGATTTCCGCTTCGCCCGATGCGGGCAAGGTGGACCTGAAAGCGTTGAAAGTCCCGGCGAGCAAGGTGACTTCGCAACAGACGATCACGTTGGCCGTTCGCACGACGGGCAAGGTGCAAGTGGCCACGCTCCCCGCGAAAGCAGTTGTCGCGATGACGAACCCCTCGACGGTCGATATCACCATCCCGGCGGGGACGCTGCTCGTGGGGCCGGGCGCGCAGACCTTCGAACTCGATATCGACACCGCCGTCCCCGCAGGGAAGACCGTTTCCCAGGGCGCGACAGCGGTGGAACCGGGACCAATCGGCAACGTCCCGGCGGGGACGATCAAGTCGTGGGGCGATGCGAAGTACCAGTCGCTCACGGTGACGAACGGTCTCGCGGCGCAGGGGGGCGCCACGGAGCAACGGCAGGGCGTGACACCGGCGGACATCCTCGCCATCCGCGCACTGGCAAAAGACCTGGTCGGATCCGAGGCCGTCAAACGGGCGCTGATTGCGGCGCGGCCGAACGATGCGATCTTCCTGCGCACTGCCGAGACGAGCGTCGAGTCGGGTGACCCGAGCCTCGCCGCGGGGGCGGCGGGCGATATCCTCCTGGTGGACGTGAAGGTGACGGTGAGCGCGTTGGCCGTGCTTTCAAGCACGCTCGATGAGATCGCGCGCGGGGTGCTCGTGACCGGGCAAGCGCGTGGAGAGCTTCTTCCTGGCAGTGTCACAGCCGTCGAAACCGGGGCGCGGCGGGCAGACGCGAGCGATGGCAGCATCCGCACCGACATCAAGGTAACAGGGAAATTCACCCGGAATGTGACGCGCGAGGACCTTCGCGCGGCGGTCAAGGGGAAGTCACGCGAGGGGGCGAAATCGACCCTCTCGGATCGCTATGGTATTGATGATGTGCAGGTCAGCGTGTCTCCGGGGTGGGCGCCCCGCGTGCCGCGCTTTGGCTTCCGCATTGAGGTCGAATTGCGCAGCCCCGCTGCGACGAAGCCGACCTCCGAAAGCAACGCGAAGAATGACGCAGCCCCCACCGCCAGCGCCACGGCGAGTGCTCGCCCTTGACCACGGGAGCGCGCGCATCGGCGTCGCGTTGAGCGACGAGCTGGGGATGTTCGCCCACGCACGGCCCGCGCTGGTGAAGCTGGATGGGCCGATGGCGATCGAGGCAATTGCGCGAATCGTCGACACGGAGGCGGTCAGCGAAGTCTTCGTCGGTTTGCCGCTCACCCTCGCTGGCGGCGATTCGGAGCAGACGGAAGCTGCCCGGGGGTTCATCGCGGGGCTTCGAAAACGATTGGCTGTGCCGGTACGCGAAGTGGATGAGCGCTATTCGAGCGTGCAGGCGGCGCGGACCGTGAAAGGGGCAGCGCTGCGGAAATCAGGCGCGCTCGATTCGGCGGCGGCGGCGCTCATCCTCCAATCGGTACTTGATGCGCGCCGCCCGGGAGCGATCCGATGAAGCTGAGTCTCACGAACGTATTGGGTGGCATTGGCGGAGCGGCGTGCCTGCTCGTGGTAGCGGTCGTCGCGTTCCTCGTGGCGGGGTCGCCCGACCGGGCGATTGGCGGCGATATCGTTGCTCGCCCCGCCGTTGGGACCGCACGAGGAAACGTGCCGTACACGCTGCCCGAAGGCGCCTCGGCGAGCGACATCGGGGCGAAGCTGGAGGACCTCGGCGTCATCCGATCGAGCCGCCAGTTCCAGGTGCTCGTGAGCCTGATGGGGCTGCAGAGCCGCCTGAGCGCGGGCGACTACGCGTTAGCGAAGGGCTCATCGATGCTGGCGGTGATCGAGACGCTGACGGTGAAAGATGGCGTGCCAACCATCCGCGTGACCTTCCCGGAGGGCATCCGCGTGGAAGAGATGGCGCTGATCGCGGAGAAGGCCGGGTTCGGGACGGCGGCGGAGTTCCTCGCGACCGTGCAGGCGGCAAAGCTGCCGGCTGATCTTGCGGAGGCGGTACCGGCGGGACAGGGGCTGCAGGGATATTTGTTCCCGGATACGTACATCATGCCCGTGGGGACCACCCCAGCGGAACTCGTGCAGATGATGATCGACACGTTTGCGAAGCGCTTCGGTGTGTCCCTGCGCGAAGCGGCGCGCGTGCAGGGGATCAGCACGCATCAAGCCGTCACGATGGCCTCAATCGTGGAGCGCGAGGCGGTCGTGGAAGCAGAACGTCCGCTGATCGCGGGGGTGTTCTTCAACCGCTTAAAGGCGGGCGACCGGTTGGGCGCCGACCCAACGACGCAGTTCGCGATCACCATTGGAAACGCGGACGGCGTGGCGAAGTTCGGCTGGTGGAAGAAAGAGCTTACTGTTGAAGACCTCGCCAACGCCTCGCCCTACAACACGCGCCTGAATATCGGCCTTCCGCCGGGGCCGATCACGAATCCAGGGCTGGCGTCGTTGGAGGCGGCCGTCAAACCCGCGACGACGAAGTTCTACTACTTCGTTGCCGACGCGGTGAAAGGCGACGGGTCGCATGTGTTCGCCGAGACCCTGGCCGAGCATGAGCGAAACCAGGCGCGGGTGAACCGATGACGCGCCTCGCGGGGATCATCGGGCATCCGGTAGCGCATTCGCTGAGTCCCGTGTTCCAGGGCGCGGCGTTCGCGCACTGTGGGATGGATGTGCAGTACGAGCGCTGGAATACCGAGACGGTTGCCCTGCCAGCCCGCCTCGCGAGCCTGCGCGACCCCAGATACCTCGGCGCGAACGTTACCATCCCCCACAAAGAGGCGGTCATCCCACTCCTGGACGAGCTTGGCGGACAGAGCGCCCGCGTGGGAGCAGTGAACACGATCGTCAATCGCGAAGGGCGGCTGTTCGGGTTCAACACTGATGGGCCGGGTTTCGTGGCGGCCCTGCGAACCGAAGCGCGCTTCGAGCCGAAGGGCGCGGCGATCGTCCTCCTGGGCGCGGGCGGCGCGGCACGGGGGATAGCGTTCGCGCTGGCGGAGGCCGGTGCGGCGCGGCTCGACATCGCTAACCGGACGGTGGCGCGCGCGGAACGGCTGGCGGCAGACGTGGCCCCCTTCGCGAGGAGCCGGGTGAGCGTGGTCGCGAGCGATAAGACACTGAGCGAGTACGATTGCATCGTGAACTGCACTTCGTTGGGAATGCACGGGGGCGGAGCCGAGGTGGCTCTGCCGTGCGACCTTTCCACGGCCACGCGTTCGGCGCTGGCTGTGGACATCGTTTACGCGCCGGAGGTGACGCCATTCCTCGCGGAGGCAGCCAAGCGGGGGATGCCGACGCTGGGTGGGTTGCCGATGCTGATCTACCAGGGGGCGCTGGCCTTTGAGCTGTGGATGGGCGTGGCGGCGCCGACGGATGTGATGTTCGCGGCGGCGCGGCGGGCCCTCACCCCCCGGGTAGGGATTCTGCCTCTCCCGACTTCGCGGGCGAGGGGGAGCCAATGATCGTGATTGGCTCGATCGCAACGCTGGCGATTTTCCTGTTCGTGGGGTGGGCGGTTTCGACAGAGATGTTCCAGCAGCGGGCGTGGCGGAAGCGCGTGGAATCCGGGGACGTGGGCATCGTGGGGGCGCTGATCGAGGAGGCGCTGGGCACGTGGCGGAACGCGCGGCCGCCACGTGGGACGCCGGCGAGCCTCTGGGCGGGCGTGCAGGGCGTCCAACTGGTGGCGGTGACGCAGGATTCGGCGACGCTCTCGACATCGGCGGAGGCAGAGTTCCGCAGCGAAGAGGGGCAGCGCGTACGAACGGCGACGGCGTTGGATTCAGCGATCGCACTGGCATCGAAAGTGATCGACATGATGCTGTACGACGTGCCGAACCTGAGCCTATCGAGGGTTCGCGTCGATGTGTATTCGACATTCACGGGCAGCGACGGCACGCCCACGCAGGCGCCCATCCTTTCGACGACGGCGGACCGGCACATTGGCGACGCCCTGACGTGGGAAGCGCTGACGCCGGCGGAGATCCTGGGGCGCTTCGAGACCCTGTTCGCGGCAGGCGATTCGGGGCAGGGGTTGCCGATCGAACTCCCGCCCGTGATCGGCGAGCCGCCCGTTGCGCAGTCCGAAGCAAACCCACTTGTGGGAGAATGGCACGAGGAGGGCCGTTAAGTGGGCCAATTTCGTTTTCTCACGGCTGGCGAAAGCCACGGCAAGGGCCTGACGATGGTGATCGAAGGGCTGCCCGCGGGGTTGCCCCTTTCCGAAGCAGATATCGCGACGGATCTCGCCCGGCGGCAGGGCGGCTACGGGCGCGGCGGGCGCATGAAAATCGAGAAGGATCACGCGGAGATCAAGGGCGGCGTGCGACACGGCAAAACCCTCGGCTCTCCCGTTGCCCTCTGGATCGAGAACCGCGACTGGGTGAACTGGACCGAGAAGATGGCGATCGACCCGGTGGAAGCCGAGATCGAGCGCGTCACACGCCTGCGACCGGGGCATGCCGACCTCCCCGGCGCGATTAAGTACGGATTCGACGATGTGCGGAACGTGCTGGAGCGGGCGAGCGCGCGTGAGACGGCGGCACGCGTGGCCGTGGGCGCGGTGGCGAAGCGCTTCCTCGAAGAGTTCGGCGTCGCCTTCCACAGCCACACGCTGGCGATTGGCGGCGTACGCAGCCGCGTTCCAGCACTGATCGATTGGGAAGCGGTCGAGGATTCGCCCGTGCGCGCGGCGGACGCGGAAGCGAGCGAGGCGATGGTGGCGGCGATCAACGCGGCCAAACCCGAGGGCGATACGGTTGGCGGCGAGATCGAGGTGCGCGTGAGCGGAGTGCCGCTCGGACTCGGCAGCTATGTGCATTGGGACCGCAAGCTCGATGGGCGAATCGCCCAGGCGATCGTGAGCATCAACGCCTTCAAGGGCGTGCAGTTTGGCGTTGGCTTCGATGGAACGAACCTCCGCGGTTCGAAGGTCCACGACGTCATCCTGCCCTCCGACCGGTGGGATGGGCATCCATGGCGGCATGCGACGAACAACCACGGCGGTATCGAAGGCGGAATCAGCACCGGGGAAGAGATCGTCGTGCGTGCGGCCGTGAAGCCGATCCCCACGCTCGCCCACCCCTTGCCGAGCGTCGATCTCGCGACGGGCGAGGAGGTCCTCGCGCACTACGAACGCAGTGACGTCTGCGTGGTCCCCGCCGCCGGCGTTGTCGGCGAGGCGATGGTGGCTATCATTCTCGCGGACGCATGGTTGGAAAAGTTCGGCGGCGACACGCTCGGCGATGTGCGTGCGGCCTTCGCACACCACCTGACGACACTGGCGCCGCTGAACCTGCGCTGAGCCAGGGGCGCTACCCCGACGGCAGACAGCAGAACCATTTAGGCACAAGAAAAGGGCCGGTCTGTGCAGGCCGGCCCTTTTCTTGATGTGAAGGCGCCGCCGTGGCGCGGCGCCTTCAGGGAGCGGCGACGTGTTAGCGGCCGGGGAGTCCGCCTGCGACGGTTCCGCTGGCGATGGGCGCGAGGATCGTCTTCTCCTTGGGAGTCAGGAAGGCGTGGACGAAGCCCGCCACCGAGAGGATGAGCAAGAGCACGGCGGCGATGTAGCAGACCGTGCCCGCGACGGCTGCTTTTTCACCGAAAATGCTGAAGCCGTACGAGGTCAAGAGCAGGCCGCGAAGGGTTTCGCCGGTCTGCATGGTGGAGCGGAGGGACGTGGCCGAATCCAGCTTCTTCTGCAGGTCGGCAGCTTTGGCCGTGTCGTTTGCCGTCTTGGCGGCTGCGATGTCAGCACTGAGCTTCGTGCGAATGGGGCCAAGCGTGGCGAAGGTCTCGCCATCGAAACCGGCGTTCTTTGCGGAACGAGCGGTGTGCATGCCGATATAGAAATTGGCGTAGCATTCGGCTTGCTTGCCGGTCGTCAGGAGCTTGCCCGCGTTCTCGGTCAAGCAAGCTGAGCCGGGCTTCCACTCGGTCACGGCGTTGTCCGGGTTCGCCGTCTTGTCCGCCGCCAGTTCTTCGACAGTTGCGAACGTGATCTTCTGCTGTCCGAGCTGATCGGCCACGTACTCCTTGGCAAAACTCGCCTGGTCGGCGAGGACAAAGCCGAGGACGATGAAGAGCACCGCCAGGGCGGCGCCGCCACTCGCAAGAATGATGTCCAGTGTACGTCGTTTCATTTTCATCCCTCGTTTGTGTGTTGTCGTGGTTGGATATCAGGCAGTCACTAATCGTCGTTCTTTGGTTTCCTGACCATTTCCTCCGAACTCCATACCATCAAGAGTTCACTTAGCTCGCAGGAGAAGCATGGCAGCCGGGATGGGCGGCGGCTAAGGTCTTTTGGGCCGCAATGGGGCGGTCGTTGGTCGCAAGGTCTTGCGCTCAGGCCGTGCGTCAGCCCGGAAAGACTTGATCGGGCGGAACCTTCAGGCGTTTGCTCCGGCCAGCTGCCGATTGGCGCGGGCGAACAGCAGGCCTGACCAGCAGTCACCCTGGGCGGCGCCGGGGGTACACTGGATGGGCGGGCGGGGTCGGTTCTTGCTCGGTTCTGGGGGGAGGCAACGTGAACGGGAAGCCCATCTATCTCGTCGGGCTCAGTGGCAGCGGCAAGTCGTTGGTGGGTCGGCTGTTGGCAACGCGGCTGGGATGGGGTTTCGTGGACAGCGACCGGGCCATAGAGGAGCGTCAAGGGGCTTCGATCCCGGAGTTGTTTTCATTCGCTGGCGAAGAGCGCTTTCGCGAAGTCGAGGCTGCGGTGCTCTTGGGATATGCGGGGGCGGAGAACATGGTTGTCGCGACGGGCGGCGGCGCGGTGACGACGGTGGCGGCGCGGGAAGCGTTGGCCGGCGGTTTCGTGGTGTGGCTGCGCGTATCGCCCAACGAAGCGGCTCGGCGGCTGATGCGCAACCCGGGGACGGAAACGAGGCCGCTGCTCGCGACCGCGGGAAACGAAGGGCGGAGCGAGGAATCGATTGCGGCGCGGCTGACCGAACTACTGGCGGCGCGCGAAGCGCTGTATGCAGAGGTGGCCGACGCGATCGTGGATGTCGACGGACTGACGGCGGACGAAGTGGCGCGCGATTGTGAGGCGCGCTGGGGGGGTGCCGCCGCCCGTGTCGAAGCGCCCGGCGGGAGCTACGACATCATCGTTCGCGATGGGGCACTCGACGACGTCGGGCGCCATTGCCGCGCGCGCGGGCTGAGGGGGCGGGCATTTGTCATCACGGACGAGAACACGGGGCCGCTCTTCGAAACCCGCCTGCTGGCTTCGCTCGAATCGGTGGACTACCCCGCTGACGTGTTTCGCATCCCGGCCGGGGAGGAGCACAAGACGCTGGAGAGCGTGAGCACCGTCTACGACTGGCTTATCGGGCATCGAATTGAGCGGCAGGATTTTGTGGTCTCGTTGGGCGGCGGCGTGGTCACGGACCTCGCCGGGTTCGCCGCCGCAACCATCCTGCGCGGCATCGACTGCGTGCACGTACCAACCAGCATGCTGGCGATGGTCGATGCGTCTGTCGGCGGCAAGACGGGGGTGGACCACCCGCGCGGCAAGAATCTGATCGGTGCCTTCGCACAGCCTCGAGCGGTGATCATCGACCCGCAAGTCTTGGAGACGCTGCCCGAAAGGCAGCTACGGAACGGCTGGGCGGAAGTAATCAAGCACGGGTTTATTCTCGATGCGAGGCTCATGGCGGACCTCGAAGCCGGAGCGACGCGGCTGGGTGTCATGCTTTCGGCGGACCTCATCGCGCGGAGCGTGGCGATCAAGGCGCGCATCGTCTCGGAGGATGAACGCGAGGCAGGCCGCCGGACGTTGTTGAACTATGGTCACACGCTTGGCCACGCGATCGAGGCGACAACGGGCTATGACACGTATCTGCACGGCGAAGCGGTCGCTATCGGCATGCGCGCGGCGGGGCTGATGGCGGTCGAACTGGGCGTCCTCGCGCGCGGCGACTTCGAACGACAGCAGGCGCTGATCCGGGCATCCGGGCTACCGGAACGCGCGCCTGGGCTGGATGTCGATGCGTTGCTCGACGCAACCTTGCAGGACAAGAAGGTGCGCGCGGGAGCGGTGCAGTGGGTGCTGTTGCGGCGGCTGGGCGAGGCGTACGTTCACGGGGCGATCGAAGCGGCGGTGGTGCGGCGGGCGGTGGAGGCGGTTACGGAATGACGTGGCAGCCAAGAATTCGGGAAAACCTCGTCGCTCTCCGGCGTGGTAGAATACGTTATGGGAATGTTCACAGAAGAGATTGAACTCTCGAATGCGGGCGACGAAGAGATGGCGCTGCGCGGCATCGCCAATCCGGACGATGTCCGCCGGGAGGTAGTTCGGGCCATCGTGGACTCCGGCGCGACCATGCTCGTGATCCCGGAGGTCTTGGCAAGGCGGCTTGGACTGACGACGCGCGACCGCAAGTTGATTGGCATCGCCGATGGCTCAGTGATCGATTGTGACGTCGTAGGACTCGTTAAGGTTCGGTTCGGCGATCGTTTCAGCATCGGCATGGCCATCGCCGTTCCGGGACAGGCTCAGATCCTTCTCGGTGCTGTGCAAATGGAGGAGATGGACCTGTTGATCGACCCTCGCTCACAACGTCTCGTACCTAACCCTCAAAGTCCGGAACGAGCGATGGCTTTCGCCGTCGGTGCGAGAGTGTTCGGGCCTCCAGCGGAGTGACGCTTGCCCGGCTTCGCCTCATCCCCAACCCCTCTCCCGACTTCGCGGGCGAGGGGAGCAAGACGGGCCAGTGACCTTTTCGTTCCGGCTACTCCACAACCCTGGCACGCCGGTTGGCCCGCGGGTGGGCGTCATCGCGACAGCGCGAGGGGAGATGCGGACGCCAGCCTTCATGCCCGTGGGGACGCTTTCGACAGTGAAGGCGCTGACACCGGACGAGGTGCGATCGACGGGGGCAGACGTGCTCCTCGTGAACGCGTACCACAACTATCTGCGGCCGGGGCACGGACTGATCGAGCGGCTCGGTGGTGTGCATCGGTTCATGGATTGGCCGGGGCCAATCCTTTCGGACAGCGGTGGCTTCCAGGTGTTTTCGCTCGCCCGGCTGAAGAAGGTGACTGAGGAGGGCGTGCGCTTTCGTTCGCACATCGATGGGTCGGAGCACTTCTACACGCCCGAACTGGCGATGGAGGTGCAGCGCGCACTGGGCGTGGATATCGCTATGCCCCTCGACCAGGTGCTGCCGGGCCGGGCGGATGTCGGACCCGCGACCGAGGCGGCGCAACGGCCCCTGCGTTGGTTCGCGCGCTGCGAGGCGGCGGCGGGAGGCCTCGCGACGTTTGGGATTGTCCAGGGGGGGATCCACCCGGAGCTTCGCCGCTGGCACGCGCGCGAGCTGGCGGCGATGGATGCGCCGGGGTACAGCATCGGCGGCCTTTCCGTGGGCGAATCGAAAGAGGACATGTGGGCGATGACCGAACTCGTGACGGCGGAGCTGCCGACGGACAAGCCCCGCTACCTGATGGGAGTCGGGAGTCCTGAAGACCTCGTGAACGCGGTCGCCCGCGGCGTGGACAT
The DNA here is from genome assembly GCA_034437915.1 of Dehalococcoidia bacterium. Classification (GTDB taxonomy): domain Bacteria; phylum Chloroflexota; class Dehalococcoidia; order Tepidiformales; family Tepidiformaceae; genus JACRBT01. Next base: position 11,560 of record DAOTTM010000312.1, read on the forward strand.
GTTCGATTGCGTCCTGCC
>DAOTTM010000313.1:0-18470 GCA_034437915.1 Dehalococcoidia bacterium
GGTCGCGCGCGAAAGTCCGGAGGCGTGGCGCACTGCAATCGCCACTTCGATCCCCTTCGCGCAGTTCCTTCTGCAACGCGTAATGGGAGGCAAACCGCCAACCTCGCCTGTCGAAGCGCGCCAAACCGTCGACCGGCTTCGACCCGTGCTGAACTCGGTGACGGACCCGCTGGAACGCGGAGTCTACATCGGGCGGATCGCGCGCTTCCTCGGTGTTACCGAACAGGCGGTGCTGGAACGCGTGAGCCAGCGCCAACCATCGAACCTGGGTCGTCGGCCGACTGGCGCGGACCCTGGACCCCCACCGAATCGCGAGGAGATGCTGCTCAGCATCCTCTTGCGTCACGAAAGCCTGCGCGGGAGTGTCCGTTCGCTCCCGGTCGACTTGTTCAATGAGTCCGTGAACCGCGAACTGTTTCGACGCTGGCTCGCAGCGGAAGAGATGGATGTTGAACGTGAAGACGACCCCGTTGCCCGGCATGCGGGACGGCTGGGGCAGCTGCGGCTCCCCCCACTTTCAGCGGAGGATGCGCGCCGCGCCGCCAGCCGAAAGGTCGAGGAGATCCTCCGCGATCGGCTCGTGCAGCGACAAGCGGCCGTCTCCGAAGAGGTGGCCGAGGCCGAGCGCCAATTCGGAGCGGACCATGTCGCCCGCATTTCGAACGACGCATGGCGTGGCGCCCTGCCGGCTGACGACGCCACCATCCTCGCGCAAACGGTGATAGAGGAGCTCGAACTGGGCGTCAGTATCCACCGCCAGGAAGTCACGGAGCTGAACTGACGCGCAGTCAGCTGGCCCCAGCGGCCGCGAACGCGGCCACCTGCGCACGGTCGGGTTCATCGCGGCACAGTCGCCGCTCGGAGAGTTCGCCGTCGATGAGCCGCGAAACGAGATCCGCCCAGGGTTCGCCGCGGAGTCCCGAGAGCTGATTGCGCCGCCAAACCTGGTAGCAATTCAGCATTGTTCGAACGGCGGCATCGACCAGGGCGACACGCCACACTTCGAACACCAGGCCGACGTGAAGGGCGTCGGATCCATCGCTTGCAAAGTACGCCGACGCACAAACGCTGGCATCCGCGGGCAACGGTCGTTGTGAAAGTAGGAGCATCATTCGATCCCGTGCGTCTTCCAGTGCTTCCTCGGCGATGGCCATGAAGAGCTGCTGTTTGGTCGCGAAGTGGACGTAGACCGCGCCTTTGGACAATTCCGCTGATGCAGCGATGGAGTCGAGCGAGGAATGTTCGTATCCGTGACAGGCAAAGCTCCAGCGCGCGGCGTGGAGCAAGGCAGCGACGGTGCGGGCGCGGCGTTCTTCCTGGCGAATGGCTTTCCTCCCCATGGCTATGGACGCAAGAACTCTGCGAGTGTTGTGAGGATCTTCGGCAGAAATCGGGCCGTGCTTGATGGATGGAGTCGGTTTGGAGTCCCGCGCGCTACGGAACGACCGGTTCGGCTCGCGGGCCGCGCGAAATGGACGGGAAACAGATTGCCAGGCCTGGGCATCCCGGCGCTTGTTCAGTGTGCGCTACGGACGGCGGGGATCGGCTTGTTGGCGCGGGCAAGGCGGCAACCGTAGACTGCGCGAATGACCGCACCGCTCGAAGGCATCCGCATCCTCGACTTCACCCGCTATCAACAGGGTCCCTATGCCACCGTCATGCTGGGCGACATGGGCGCCGAAATCATCAAGGTCGAGGACCCCAAGGGTGGCGACTTCGGGCGGCGGATGTGGCGGGAACCGGATGGCTTCAGCGCATTCTGGGAATCGCTCGACCGCGGCAAAAAGTCCATCTGCATCGACCTCACGAAGCCGGGCGGGAGTGACATCGTGCTCAGGCTTGTAGACGAGGTGGATGTCGTCGTGGAGAACTTCCGGCCGGGGACGATGGAAAAGTTCGGGCTGGGGTACGAACAACTGCACAAACGCAACCCGCGCCTCATCTACGGGCAGGCGACCGGCTGGGGCACGCAGGGTCCGATGGCGACGCTGCCGTCCTTCGACCAGATTGCGCAAGCGTTCAGCGGCTTCGCACAGCATTCGGGCGGCGGGCCGGGGTTCAAGCCCGAGGTAGCATTTCCCGGAGTCGCGGACCAATCGGGCGGCATGAACTTCGCGTTCGGCATCATGACCGCGCTTTTCGCACGCGAGCGATCGGGAATCGGCCAACGCGTCGAGGTTTCGCTCCTCGGCACGCAGATCGCCCTGCAATCGACGGAGCTCCTCCACTACCTCCATTTCGGTGAAGAGCACGAGCGTGGCTTCCGCGCCTCACCCACGACGGGGCATTACGAATGCGCCGACGGGCGCTGGATCATGATCGTGGGCATCGACCAGAAGTTCTGGCCCCGCATCGCCAACGCGCTTGAGGTCCCCGAGCTGATTGACGACCCCCTGTTCGCGCGGGGCTATCCGCGCTCTGTCAACCGCATCGAACTGGAATCGCGGCTGGAGATGGCGTTCCGCAGCAAGGACTCGGCCTACTGGCTCGAACGCCTGCGGAAGTACGATGTCCCGGCGTCGGTCGTCCAGGAATACGCCGAGCTGGCGGTGCACGAACAGACGCTGGCGAACGGCTACATCGTCGAACAGGCGCACCCTCGCTTCGGCACGCAACGCGTCGTCGGGCTGCACGTAAAGCTGAGCGAAACGCCGGGCGCGGTAGGCACAGCCGCGCCGCTCCTGGGCGAACACACAACGGAAGTGCTCGCGGCGGCCGGCTACCTGGTGGCAGAGATAGCAGGGCTGGCTGCGGCCGGGGTAATCAACGCCGAATGAGCGCCCTGAAGGCGATCCGACGCTCAGCGCGAACCGTTTGCTTCACCAGTACCGCGTCTTCTCCTCGGCCGCGCCCTATGCCCCAAGCGTAAAGGACGCCTCTCCACCGATGGCGTCGAACTGCGCTGCCAGCTCTCCAGGCGTCTTCGCGGGAGAATGGCAGGCCATATTCTCGCAGAGGTAAGCCATCGCGAACTCGCCTGGCTCGCGGTCTTCGAACATCGGCAGGCCGTCGCCATCGCCGGTAGGGGCGAGGGCAACGAAGGGGAGGTAGTGTTCGGCGGCTACCGCTTCGAGGGGCGCGCGGAGACCCGGCGGACCCGTGATCACTAGCTCCTGGTGCGGCGCGAGCAGAAACTCCACCGTCTGCCAAAGGCTGCCGAAGCCGGTGGGCGCCATGGCCATCGAATCCGCCGTCTGGCCAAGAACATCGAGCGCCAGCCGCTCCCAATCCGGTCGCGAATAGTAGCGCGATAGCCACAGCGCGAGAAGGGCGGCCGCGCCGTTCCCGCTCGGCGTTGCAGCGTCGAAGTAGGACTTCTGGCGAAGGAGCAACTTCTCGGCCGATGCCGACGTCTCGAAGAAGCCGCCCGCCTCCGGGTCGCGGAACTCGTCAGCGATCACCTGTAGCAGTTCCCGCGCCCATTCGAGGTGGGCGATGTCGCCCGTCAGCTTGTAGAGCTCGACGAGGCCGAGCCCGTAGTACGCGTAGTCTTCGAGCATGCCATCGATGCGCGCCTGGCCGTCCTTCCAGGTGTGGAGCAGTCGCCCGTCGTGCCAAAGGTGTTCGCGGAAGAAGGCGGCGTTGCGCTCAGCGACTTGGCGATACTGATCGTCGCCGAAGACGCGGGCAGCCTCCGCGAACGCGGCGAGGGCGAGGCCATTCCATGACGTCAGCACCTTGTCATCGAGCCCGGGCTTCACGCGTTCTTCGCGGTCGTTGAACATCGTTTCGCGCAGTTCTTCGAGTTTGGTCTCGATCTCCTCGGCGTTCAGGTCGAACTTCGCCGAGAGCGTTTCGGGGGCATAGCGGCGGGTGAGGACGTTTCGCCGTGTCAATTCCGGGTGGTGGGGGTCGTTGAAGTTCCCTTCCGGGGTGACACCGAAGGCGGCGGCGGCGAGCAAGCCATCGCGGCCAAGGAGGCGCTGCACCTCCCCCAGCGTCCACACGAAGAACTTACCCTCGATGCCCTCGCTGTCCGCGTCCTGGGCGGCGTAGAAGCCGCCATCGGGGTGGAGCATCTCGCGTTGGAGGTAGGCGAGCGTTTCGCGGACGACGTCTTCGTAGAGCGAGTCGCCCGTGAGCTGGAGGGCGTGGGTGTAGACGCGCGCGAGCTGGGCGTTGTCGTACAGCATCTTCTCGAAGTGGGGGACGACCCAGCCCTGGTCCACGCTATAACGCGAAAAACCGCCGCCGAGTTGGTCGTACATGCCGCCGCTTGCCATCGCGCGAAGGCTGTGGATCACCATGCTCAGCGCCTCCACGTCCTCCGCGTCCGTTTTCGTGACGCGGGCGAAATGGGACATGAGGAATTCCAGGTTGCCGGGACTGGGAAACTTGGGCGCGCTACCGAAGCCGCCGAAGTCGCGGTCGAAGAGCGTGGACATGCGTTCGACCGCCGCCGCCGACCACTCCGGCGAAAGGGGCAGCTCCCCGCTCGCGTTGCGTTCGGTGGCGTTGCGGAGGTGTTCGGTGACGTTTGCCGCCGAGGCCAGGAGGTTGTCGCGATCGTTCGTCCAGGCCTGGTGCAGAGACTGGAGCACGCGGGGAAAGCCCGGACGGCCATGCCCGTCATCCGGCGGAAAGTAGGTACCGGCGTAGAACGGTTCCCCTTCGGGAGTCATGAACACGGTCATGGGCCAGCCGCCCTGACCGGTGATCGCCTGGACCGCCGTCATATACACGCCATCGACATCCGGGCGCTCTTCGCGGTCGACCTTGATGTTGACGTACATCGCGTTCATAAGCCCGGCGGTCGTCTCGTCTTCAAACGATTCATGCGCCATGACGTGGCACCAGTGGCATGCGCTATAGCCCACGGAGAGCAGGATTGGCTTGTCCTCGGCGCGGGCCCTCGCGAACGCCTCTTCGCCCCAGGGATACCAATCGACGGGATTGGCGGCGTGTTGGAGAAGGTAAGGGCTCGTCTCATCGGCGAGGCGGTTGCGGTATTTAGTGGTCTGGTCAGTCACGGCACGAACTCCGGGGGCAGGTGCGATCAACCGTACCGGCATGGCGGCAAGCGTGCGAACGGGCCCTCACCCCCCAGCCCCCTCTCCCGACTTCGCGGGCGAGGGGGAGTCCGATCCTGTTCAGCCATGGTAATCGCTGTAGGCTCTCAGAGATTGACTCCGAGGTTCTCCCGCCATGTTTGAGCAGTCGCGGCAATCGTCCTTGACACCTTCGGATTCGCCGACCTAGCCTGTTGGTAAACCTTGTAGCTAGAGGGCTGAGGCCAATGCAAAAGACGAAGCTTACCTTCAAAGAACACCACGAGTTCGGAGCGGCTCTGCTCCGAATTCAGAATGAGCTACAGCAGATTGACTTGCGCATACAAAACGCATACCCCTTTTCCTCGAAAGCATGCCGTCGTTCGGGGCCTATCATCGGGCGACTCAGCGATCTTCGATCCGAGTTAGAGGAACAAATGTTAAGAGATTGCCCGTCCGAGACGGCAGGTCCCGACTTCTCACAGGTCTACTACGGCAATAGGCGGGATTTAACTTAAGATTGGGTAGGTTCCAATGCCAGCCGACATCACCTTTAGCAACGTCATGATCGTCGATGGCACCGGCGCGCCCGGATTCGCGGGAGACGTATCCGTTTCGGAGGGACGCATCACGTCGATCGGTACAGGGGCCACGGCCGCCCGCGAGGTGGATGGCACTGGGCTTGTGCTCTCGCCTGGCTTTGTCGACACCCACTCGCACGACGACGGGGCGTTCATCCGGTACCCCGGCATGGAGTTCAAGCTCGCGCAGGGCGTGACTACGGACATCAGCGGCAACTGCGGCTTCAGCACCATCCCCAATGAACCCGGGCGGCGATACATGCCCGGTGATATCGCTGGGCCGGGGTCCGATTGGACGGACCTGACCGGCTATTTCGCGGCCTGCATGGCCCAGCGCCCCGCGATCAACAACGCAATGCTTGTCGGCCACAACCGCATCCGGGCGCACGTCGTCGGGCTGGAGAAGCGGCACGCCACCGCCGAAGAGGTCACGGAGATGCGAGCCCATGTCGCGAAGGCGATGGAGCAGGGCGCCGTGGGGTTTTCGACCGGGCTGATCTACGAACCGGGCCGCTACAGCGATACCGACGAACTCGTGGCGCTGGCGAGCGAATGCCAGCCGTACCATGGGCTGTATGCGACCCACATGCGCAACGAAGGGGAGAAGCTGTTGCAGGCGGTCGAAGAAGCTCGACTTGTCGCGCGCGAGGCGAAGATTGGACTGCACATCTCGCATCACAAGTCAGCCGGGCGCGCGAACTGGGGGAAGGTGCGCGAATCCCTGGCGATGGTCGACGCGGCCAACGCCGCGGGCGAAGACATCACCCTCGACGTCTACCCCTACACCGCCGGGAGCGGCCCGATGTGGCAGTACGTGAACCTCGACGACATCGACCTGGCCTGGTCGGCGAACGTGATGATCGCGAGCTGCCCCGACTTTCGCCAGTTCGAAGGGCGCATGATGCCAGACATCGCCACGGAGATGGAGCTTGACCTCGGCGAGGCGGTGCGCGAGGTCATCACGAGCCCGCATGGCAAGAACGTCATTTGCATCCACTTCATCATCGACGAGTCAGACATCGAAACCAACCTCCGTCACCCGCGCATGATGATCGGCAGCGACGGCATCCCAGAGCTCACGGGGAAGCCGCACCCGCGATTGTTCGGCACGATGCCACGCGTGCTTTCGCGTTATGTGCGGGACCGAGGCGTTCTCACGCTTGAGGACGCGATCCACCGCATGACGCAGCTCTCGGCGGAGCGCTTCGGCCTCGCGGGCCGCGGCGTCATCCGCGAAGGCTACTGGGCCGACCTCGTCCTCTTCGACCCCGCAACCATCCACGACACGGCGACGTACGAGGACCCCAAACAGGAACCCGCGGGCATCACGATGGTGGTGGTCAATGGGCAGGTCGCGATCGAAAATAGCAAACATACAGGTGTCGGCGCGGGACGGATGTTGCGGTACCGCCAGGACGCCTGAACCCACGCGAGCGTGACCCTCCCGGAACCCGCCCCTATAGTCGGGATACACCTAACTGGAGTCTCACCTACTTGGCACAGCTTCCCGCACTCTCACTCGCCGCCGTCCCCGGCCGCCGCCGCGCCACGCTCGACCTCGCGAAAGAGATTGAACGCAAGGGCTTCGCCGGCATCTTCTGCCCCAGCTTTGGCGACGGCATCGGTCTCTGTCTCTCGCTGGCGCACGAAACGAAAACGATCCCCTTCGGTACCTCGATTGCGAACATCTTCAGCCGCAACCCGATCGACCTGGCGCAATCGGCTGCCTACATTCACGAGATAGCGAACGGGCGGTTTTACATGGGAATCGGGGTGAGCCACGGGCCACAGAACCAGCGGCTCGGCGTGCAGACTGGCAAGCCAATCAGCGACATGCGGGATTACGTCGAGAAGATGCGCTCCGTCGGCGAGAACTTCGGCGCCCTCCCGCCGATCGTCCTCGCGACCCTGCGCAAGAAGATGGTCGACCTGGCGGTCGACGTCGCGGAGGGCGCGGTCTGGGCGAACGCCAGCCGCTCGCATATGGCCGCGTCGCTGGCGGGCATCCCTGCGGAGAAGCGCACGGGCGACTTCTTCATCGGCAACATGATCCCGACGTGCATCGACGACGACCGCGAAGCCGCCGCCGCCGTCAACCGGCGCACACTCACGGGCTACGTCATTCTCCCGAACTACCGCAATTATTGGAAAGAGGCCGGGTATGTGGAGGAGATGGAGGCGATCGAGAAGGCCCTGGCGAACAAGGAACGCGACAAGCTCCCGGGCCTGATGTCCGACCGCTGGCTCGCCGATGCGACGTTGTACGGCTCAGTGAAGGAAGTTCGCGAAGGCGTTGAGGCATGGTTCGCGGCGGGCGTGAAGACGCCGATCATCGTGCCCTCCTCGACGAAGGGCGGTCAGATGAAGGCGTTCGAGGAAGTGATGGACGCGTTCGCATAAATGACTTGCCGGACGCCTCAACGTGAAACCATGGCCGGACATTCGTGACGAATCTCGACGCCGAACTTCGTGCCGCAACGGAGGCTGCGCGCGCCGCAGGCATCGAGGTTGCGCGCATGCGCGCGGAAGGGCTGCGTTACGGCCACAAGGATGGCCACGAGCTCGTCTCCGAGGCGGATGTTCGCGCCAACGAGATGTTGCACGCGGCGCTGGCGATTCCCTTCCCGGACATCGGCTGGCTGAGCGAGGAGCACGTTGATACCGATGTGCGTCTGACGCGCGAACGTGTCTGGGTTGTCGACCCGATCGACGGCACGCGTGAGTTTCTACAGGGCATCCCGGAGTATGCCGTGTCCGTGGGGCTGGTGATTGGCGGCAAGCCGGCCCTTGGGGTCGTGTACAACCCGGCGACAGACGAGCTGTTCACGGCGAACTGCCTCGGCGCCGTCGAGCGGCCGCCCGCGGGCATCCCCCGGCGCATCGAAGTCCTGGTCGGCCGCGCGGAGCACCAGTGGGACGATCTCCCGCCGTTGCCGCCAGGCGCGCGGACGACGGGCGTGGGCAGTGTGGCGTACCGATTGGCGCTGCTCGCGTCTGGGCGCGGCCACGCCGTCCTCAGCGGCTATGGCCGCAGCGAATGGGATGTCGCCGCGGGCGTCGCGCTCTGTCTGGCGGCAGGCCTGCGTGTCACGGATGTGCTGGGCGCGCCCATCCCGTTCAACCAGCCCGAACCCTTTGTGCGCGGCCTCCTCATGGCTGAGCCTGGACTGCACGAGCACTTTTCGCGTTCCTTCGCCCAACTTCGCGAACGCTAAAGCTGTAGTCAAGGACGTCCCTGTCCGGGGGCCACGGTTAGCGTGCCTGTGCGGTACCGAAACCAACCGGCCGCGCTATCAGACGCGGACTCAAACGCCCGGGCGGCGGGCAGCGAACGGTCAGGCCAGCGCAATAATGGTTGCCGTGGTCCCCGGACACGAGGTCCGTGACTACGGACCGATGGAACCGCGGGCGTTGGTGCAGGAAGGATGGCGCCGAAACCGGGTTGCCGCACACGCGTATCCGCGTAAGCTTCGCCGCAGAGTCCCCAACCGACCGGAGAGTGCCCGAATGACCGGTGTCTACGACGACGTGCGCGTGCTCGATTTCACGCAGGGAATCGCCGGGCCAATGGCCTGCGGTCTCCTGGCGCAACATGGCGCGGAAATTATCAAGATAGAGCCTCCGACCGGTGACCGGATGGACTGGCATCCTGGTTATGTTGCGTGGAACTGCAACAAGGACCGCCTGGTGCTGGATCTCGCCTCGCCCGACGGCCTGGCCAAGGCCCGTCGCCTGATCGCGACCGCCGACGTGGTTGTTTTCGACGCCGCGCCCAGCGAGCTTGAGATACTGGGACTCGACGCTGCGACGCTCACCGTCGCGAATCCTCGCCTCATCCACACGTGGATGCCGATGTACGGCACCGAAGGCGAGTGGCGAGACCTGCCGCCGGAGGATTTGCTGCTCTCCGCAGTCAGCTCGGCATCGTTCGGGCAATCGAGCTGGGAGGACGTGCCGGTCCACCTCGTCACACCCCAGGTGAGCTACGGCCACGCCATTGCCGCGGCCGGTGCGATTGGCGCGGCGATCTTCGAGCGGCGTCGAAGCGGCCTTGGACAGGCGCTGCTCTGTTCCGGTGTGCACGGTGTCGCCGCCGTGCGCAGCGGCGGCGCGATTCGCGCGGGCAACCTCATGCGCATGGGCGCGGGCCGTGGGTCGCGCGGCGGAAGCCCCAACTACCGGCTCTACCAGTGCGGCGATGGCGAATGGCTCTTTCTCGGCACGCTCACCTTGCCGTTTTTCCTGCGTGGCCTCGAATCGCTGGAACTCTTCGAAATCCTCGCCTGGGAAGGCGTTGATGGGGACATCGCGAACCTCCAGCGTCCGCCGTTCAACGAGCGCGCGATCGAAGCGCTGGACGCGCGATTCCTGGAGAAGCCGCGTGGGGAATGGCTGGCAATCCTGCACGCGAACGGCGTCCCCGCTGGCCCTGTCGGCGAACGGGAGGCATGGTTCGCGGGCGAACAGGTGGCCGCGAATGAGATGCGCGTCGAACTGGAGGACCCAACGCTCGGGCATGTTTCGGTGCCCGGAGTGTCCTCGAAGCTGTCCGTCATGCCCGGTTCCATTGCCCGGACGATGCAGGACACCACGATCGAGGAGGCGCTTTCGCGCCGCGTCCCCACGATGGCCCCTTCAGCGGAACCCGGCGACCCGCCCATTCATGGGCCACTGACGGGGATCCGCGTGCTCGATATGGGCGCGGTCATCGCTGGCCCCTTCGGCCCGACCGTGCTCGCAAACTACGGCGCGGACGTCATCAAGGTCGAACCCCCCGAAGGCGATTCGCTGCGGACGGCGGCGCTCGGCTTCGCTGGCTGGAACCGGGGAAAGCGTGGCGTGATCGTCGACCTCAAAACGGCTTCCGGACTGGAGTCGTTTTACGCGCTGATTCGCACAACAGACGTCGTCGTGGACAACTTCCGTCGTGGCGTCACGACACGGTTGAAGATTGACTACGAGCATCTGCGGGCGATCAACCCGCGCATCATCACCTGCTCGGTGATGGGCTATGGTCCAACCGGCCCACTCGCCCCGGACCCCGGCTTCGACCCCATCCTCCAGGCGCGCAGCGGCATGATGGCGGCGCAGGGCGGGGACGACGAGCCCGTCTTCCACACGATTCCCGTGAACGACGGAGCAAGCGGGCTGATGTCGGCCTTCACCGTCATTGCCGCGTTGAACGCGCGCGAACGGACCGGAGTCGGCCAGCACGTCTGGACCTCGTTGGCAAACCAGAGCGTTGTGTGCCAATCGGGCGAACTGACGTTGTACGAAGGTCGCCCCAAATTGCCACGGGGCGGACGCGATTGTCCCGGCGAACGGGCGCTGCACGGCATGTACGAATGCGCGGACGGCTGGCTCGCCATCGCCGCGAAATCGGAGAACGTGGCGTCCGCCGTGCTATCAGTCCTTGGCGTCGGCGGACGGTACACCGGTTCAGAAGCTCTCAATGCTCCCCGCGCCGGCGAGATCGCGGATGCGGTCGCTGCGCGGTTCTTGACCATGACGACAGCGCGCGCAGTGGCGGATTTCGCGCGCCACGGACTCCCTCTCGCCCCCGCTATCCGCACGGACGCCACGCCCGACGACCCCTGGCTGAACGCGAACAACTTCTGGGAAGACTACGACCTGCCCGGCACCGGACCGGTCAGTGGCGTTCGCGGGTATGCCGACTTTTCGCGCACGCCCGGCGGCTTTCGCTACCCGGCGCCGCCGCTGGGCGCACACACCGCGGAGGTACTCGGATCCCTCACATCGGCGAAATGAGAGCCAGAATGTCGGGCGGTTCGTATCATTCACGTTAACCGTTTCCAACTTTCGTCGTTCCAGTAACCGAGCGATGCGCCCACAACGCCCTGGGAGAGGTCTTGTCCTCATTTCAACTTGCCCGAAATTACGTCCTGCGATACCGCTGGCGATACCTGATTGGGTTCGCGGCAGTGCTGGCGGCGTCCATCGTGGTTATGGTTCCGCCAATCATCTTGCGCGTCGCGATCGATGACTTACGCGCGAGTTTCGATGACGGGAGTGCGCTGATTTCGCGGAAGGAGCTCGCCTGGTACGGCGTGCTCATACTCGGATTCGCCCTGGTCGAAGGGTTCATGCGCTTCGGCTCGCGCCTGCTCGTCTCCGGCACCTCGCGGCACGTCGAATACAACATCCGCACCGACCTCGCCGCGAAGTTCATGCAGCTGGACCAGGGCTTTTATCTGCGCGCCCAGACCGGCGACCTCATGGCGCGCTGCACGAACGACCTCCAGCTCGTGCGCGACCTCCTCGGCCCGACGCTCATCGACCTCCTGCGAACGCTCCTCATGCTCGTCATCGGGTTTTTCTTCCTGCTTAGCGTGAACCTGAAGCTCGGCCTGATCGCCTTCGCGTACTTTCCCATCGTCGCGATCGTCATCGCCAGCGCGAGCACGGTGGTGGAGCGCAAGTATCGCGAGGTGCAGGAGCAATTCGGCGTGCTTTCCACGCGCGTGCAGGAGAACGTCTCGGGCATGCGCACGATCAAGGCGTATGCGCAGGAGGACACGGAATCCGCCGGGTTCGCCGCCGCCAACCGCGAGATGCAGCGCCGCTCCATGGCCTGGGCGTATTGGACGGCGGCGATGTTCCCGCTGATGATCGTGGGCACCGGTGCTTCCACGCTGCTCGTGCTCTGGTTCGGGGGCCACGATGTCGCCGCCGGACGGATGAGCCTGGGCGAGTTCGTGCAGTTCAACACCTACCTCATCCTGCTGGCGAACCCCCTCACCTCGCTTGGGTGGACGGCGACTTCCGTCCAGCAGGGCGTCGCTTCGATGAAGCGCATCGCGGAGATTCTCCTGACCGAACCCTCCATCGCCGACCCTGCCCAACCAACCGAGCTCGTGGATATCAAAGGCGCGGTGACGTTCCGCGACGTGAGCTTCGCTTACAACGGACACCCGGCGCTGACTAACATCTCCCTCGACGTGCCCGCGGGAACGATGGTTGCCGTCGTGGGCGCGACGGGCGCGGGCAAGACCACCCTCGTGAACCTCCTCGCGCGCCTGTGGGACCCTGATGAAGGCCAGGTCCTGCTCGACGGAATCGACCTGCGCCTCCTGCCGCTCTCGGTCGTGCGCGGCGCGGTGGGCTTCGTCCCCCAGGAGACGTTTTTGTTTTCCGATTCGCTCACGGAGAACATCGCCTACGGGCGCGCCAACCCGTCCGAGGAAGCGATCGACCACGCCCTCCAGACGTCGCAGCTCGGCAACGACCTGGCCCAACTCACTCACGGGATCGAGACGGTCATCGGCGAGCGCGGCATCACCCTCTCGGGCGGCCAGAAGCAACGGGCAGCCCTCGCTCGCGCCGTGATCAAGGACCCGGCCGTGCTCGTCCTCGATGACGCGCTTTCGCACGTGGACACGCACACGGAAGAAGAGATCCTGCACCGCCTGCGGGACTTCGCCGCAAAGCGAACGACCTTCGTGGTGGCCCACCGGACATCCACGATAGCTTCGGCGGATCGCATCATCGTCCTGGACCGCGGCCGCATTGTGGAGAACGGCACACACGACGAGCTGATCGTGCGCGAAGGCCACTACTCGCGCTTCTATCGCCGCCAACTACTCGCCGAGCAACTCGATAAGCCCGAGAACGAGGGGCTGGCGACGTGATCGACGACCCCGATATCGACCTCGACAACCAGGTTTCCGGGAAGCTCTATGACCCTCACGTGGTCGGGCGCCTCGGAGGCTACCTGCGCCCGTACTGGCCCCAGGTGCTCTTCGGCGCCGTCCTGCTGATCATCCTCGCGGGACTCGAAGTCGTGGGGCCGCTCATCCTACGCGAAGCGATCGATGGCCAGATAGCCAATCGCGAGACTGATCGGCTCAGCGTCCTCGTCGCGCTGTACTTCTCCACGCTCGTTGGCATGTTCACGATCCGCTACGTGCAGTCCGTGATGATGAACTACGTCGGCCAGCGCGTGATGACGGACCTGCGCATGGAGACGTTCGCGCATCTCCAAAAGATGTCCATCGCCTTTTTCGACCGCAACCCGGTGGGGCGCCTTGTCACACGGCTGACGAACGACGTCTCGACCCTGGAGCAGCTCATCTCCCAGGGCGTGGTCCAAATCCTCGCGAACCTGCTCACGGTCATGGCGGTGATGGTGGCGATGCTGGTGCTCGATTGGAAGCTGGCGCTGGTGATGTACGCCTTCCTCCCGCCGCTCGTCTACGCGGTGCGCTTCTTCGCCTTCACGCAGCGCGACGGCTACCGCGAGCAACGCGCCTGGCTCAGCCGCATCAACGCCGACCTGAACGAGAACATCACGGGCATGGCGGTCGTCCAGCTCTTCAACCGCGAGAAGGAGAACCTGAGGAAGTTCGACCGGCGCAACCGCGGCCTCCTCGGCGCCAACCTCATGGTCCTGCGCTGGTACGCCATCTTCGAGCCGACCGTGGTGATTTTCGGCGCACTCACAACGGGCGTGATCCTCTGGTATGGCGGCGGTCGCGTCCTCGATGAGACGCTGACGATCGGGACGTTGGTCGCGTTTACGCAGTACATGCAGCGCTTCTACTGGCCCATCCGCGATCTCTCCGACCGCTACACCACGCTTCAATCGGCGACGGCGTCAGCGGAACGCATTTTCCAGGTGCTCGATGAAGACGCGGAAGTGTTGGACCCGGAATCGCCGAGAAAGCTGGGACACATCGCAGGCCGGATTGAATTCGACCACGTTTGGTTCGCCTACGACGATGAGAACTGGGTGCTGCGCGACGTTTCGTTCGATATTGCGCCCGGTGAACGCGTGGCGATCGTCGGCTCCACTGGCGCGGGCAAGTCCACGCTGATGAACCTCTTGAATCGGCTCTACGATATCCAACGAGGCGAGATCCGCGTCGATGGCGTGCCAATCCCGGAGCTGGCGCAACGGGACCTGCGCCGCCACGTTGGCATCGTCCTCCAGGACGCGTTCCTTTTCAGCGATTCGGTTTCCGAGAACATCCGGCTGCGAGACCCGAGTATTTCGCTGGCACAGGTGCGGGCGGCGGCGGAGCTCGTGGGCGCGGACCGCTTCATCGCGCGCCTCGACAACGGGTACGACGAACTGCTCGCCGAACGTGGCGCGAACCTTTCCACCGGCGAGAAGCAGCTCATCGCCCTTGCCCGCGTGGCCGCGTTCAACCCGGAGATCGTGCTCGTCATGGACGAGGCAACGGCGAGCATCGACCCCGAGACGGAGGCCGCACTGCAGGCGAGCATCCGGCGCGTGACAGAAGGGCGGACGTCGATCATCATCGCCCACCGCCTGAACACCATCGCTTTTGCCGATAGGATCCTCGTAATGCAGCACGGCCACGTCGTCGAATCCGGTTCCCATAGCGAGCTGCTGGGGCGCGGCGGCGTCTACGCGAAGCTGTTCGAGCTCCAATACAAGGGCCAGGACCTCGCGCCGACGGGCTCCTGAGCCGGGCCGTTTGTCCCGGCCACGGCGGGCGCGTATCGTCAGCCGTATCACCTTCCGGGAGTTTCACCATGTTCAAAGGCGTGGATCACGTTGTCATCGCAGTCAAAGACCTCGACGCCGCAGTTGGCCGATACGAGGCCATCTATAACACCACCGTCTCGGACCGCAGCGAGGCACCGGCGGCGGGAATGGCGATGGCCTTCTTCCGTTTCGGCGATTCGTACCTCGAACTCGTTTCGAACACCGGCGACCAGGGACCGATCGCCAAGCGCCTCGCGGACCTGGGCGAGGGCGTCCATCTCGTTGCCATGAAGGTCGATGACATCGATGCCACTCTCGTGGATCTGCGCGCGAAGGGCATCCGCCTCGTCGGCGACCCGGGCGAAGGCAATCCCGTGAAGGGCCAGGTGTTCATTCATCCGTCCGTGACGGGCGGAGTGCTCACACAGATCGTCCAACGGTAAGTCTCACCACGAACGGGTAGCCCCGGTCCCGCAGTGGCCGGGGGACGCGGCCCGAATGTCTCCGTTCAGAATCATGACGGTGCCTATCGCTTTTGCTACGCGAGCCGGTCTCCGACACGCACCTTGACGGTTTCGTGTCGCAATCGTTGGTAACGGTGGCTCCCCGCCACTGCGGGACCGGGGCTACGAGATCGTGGTCAACTATCGAACAGCCAGCGCAACTGCCCATGCCATGCCGAACATGAGGTTGAACCGGGCCGTCGCGTTCAGCACCGGGTTAAGCGCCCGCCCTTCGACGCCCGCGAGCACCGCCCTCAGTGGCGCCTTGAGCCACCAGGTACCGACCGGCAGGGCGAGGATTCCCCAGGTGGTCATACCGGTGAGCGCGGCAATCACCGGTATCGCGCCAACCACGGCGGCCAACAGCACGAACCAGACGCGGGTCCCACGATCACCGAGAACAACGCCCAGCGTGCGCTTGCCCGTGGTGCGGTCCGTGGGGATGTCGCGCAAGTTGTTGACGACGAGGATCATGGTGACGCTGCAACCGATGGGGATTGACGCGAGCCAAGCCAGCGTGGAAACGTCGCCCGCCTGCACGAAATAGGTTCCGGCGACCGCCACCGGGCCGAAGAAGACGAACGTAAAGAGGTCGCCGAGGGCGTGGTAGCCCGTTGGCCAGGGGCCGCCGGTGTAGGCGATGGCGGCGAGGATGCTCGCGACCCCGACGGCGACGACCGGCCACCCCGCCGCCCAGGCGAGGTAGACGCCCGCGGCGGTCGCAAGCGCGAAGGCGAGCCACATCCCTGTGAGCATCTCCTTCGACGAAAGCAGACCCATCTGCGTCGCCCGCGGAGGCCCCATGCGGTCGGGCGTGTCCGTGCCGCGCTTAAAATCAAAGACATCGTTCGCGAAGTTCGCGCCGATCTGGAGGCAGATCGCTCCAAGCAGGGCGGCTACAGCGGGGCCAACTTCAAACACGTCGTCGTGGATGGCCACGCCCGCGCCAACGAACACCGGCGCAACCGCCGCGGTCAACGTGGGCAGACGGACCGCCAGTTTCCACGCTCCACGCTTGCCCGGCGCCATCGCCATTGCCGCGCTCAACGGCGAACCGCGTCGATCGACTGGATCGCGCCAAACATGAGTGAGCGCTTTCGGACCTTTCGAAAGCCGGCGTCCATCAAGGCGCACACAAGTTCTTCCTGCGAAGGCAGGTACGCTGCGGACGCGGGCAGATAGCGATACGCCGCGCGTTCGCCGGAGATCACCCCCCCGAGCAGTGGAACGACACGGTTGAAGTAGAGTCCGTGACCCGTACGCATCAGCGGGTTTCGGGGCAGGTCGACTTCGAGCAGTCCCAACCGCGCGCCCGGCGACATCACCCGCGCCAGCTCCGCCAAGACCGGGGGAATGGCAACGAAGTTCCGCAACGCGAAACCCGAAACGGCGACGGTGATGCTCCCCGTGGCGAGCGGCAGACACAGCGCGTCGCCCTGGAGCAAAGCGATTCCGCTAGCGACCCGCCCCGACGCGATCGACAGCATGCCGCGCGAAAAGTCCAGGCCGACGACGGTGGCGCCCCGGCTCTGGCAGGCTTCAGCGAAATCGCCTGTCCCGCAGGCGAGGTCGAGGACGACGTCGCCGGGGCCAACACCCAACCGCTCGATGAGCGCGCGCCGCCAGCGTTGGTCGGCATTGAATGTGAGCAGCCGGTTCACACGGTCATAGCGACCGGAGATGCGGTCGAACAGGGCGCGGACGGTTTCTGCCTTCTCAGCGGGACTCGGAAGAATGCTCACGATCGTAGTTTCCCTCGAAATTTCCTATGAAACGTGCGGGCGCTTACGGACCCTACCGATCGACCGTGCGATTGTGAAATAATCCACAAACGTCGAGGTCGCCGTCCATGCATACGTGGCTTGTCTCGTCCCTTCTCGTCCTCATTGCGCTGCCGTTGACGATGGCCTGCGGCGGGGACGACGACGCCCCAGCGGCGACTCTAGCCGTGCCGACCGCAACCGCCGCGACGTCCGCCCTCGGCACGAAAGCTCCCGCCAGTCCGGTTCGGCCTGCCAAGCTGACGGACGTCACGCTGGGCTATATCCCCATCCTCATCGACGCCCCGTTCTTCGTCGGCATCGAGAAGGGCTACTTCGCGGACGAGGGCATCAACCTCAAGCTGGAGCGCCTCGCCGGGGGCGCCGATATGCTCGTCCAGACAGCGGCCGGCAACTTCGATATCGGCGGCGGCGGCATCGGCGCGGCCGTGTTCAACGCTGCCGGGGCCGCGATCAAAGACAAGCGCGAAGTTCCATTCGAGATTGTCCTCCCGCTTCATTCGGAGAAGCCGCCCGTCGTCACTCCGCTCGTCGTGAGCAAAGCCCGCTATGACGCCGGTGAGATCACGAAGGTCGCCGACCTCAAGGGCAAGAAGGTGGCCATCAACGCGCGCGGCGCATCGACGGAGTATTGGCTGGACCGCGCTCTTGCCTCGGGCGGGCTCACCTACAAGGACGTGACGGTCGTCGCGGTGCCCTTCCAGGATGTCGCCGAGGCGCTGGCGAACAAGAGCATCGACGGATCGATGCTCGGCGAACCGTTCACGACGTTGGGCGAGGACCAGGGGAAAGTGCGCGTTATCGCGGAAGACTTCGTCAATGGAGAGCAACCCACCGGTGTCTACTGGAACCGCGCCTGGGCGAAGAAGAACCCCGAGCTCGCGGCCGGTTTCATCCGCGCCTACCTCCGCGCCGTGAAAGAACTGGAGAACGGCGGCTGGCAGGATCCGGCGACGCTGGCCATCCTGGAGAAATACACTTCCGTTTCGGCCGACGTGATCAGGCGCGCCAGCCGTCCCTACAACGACCCCGCGGGAGTCATCAACCAGGCCAGTTTCAAGAAGCAGGAAACATTCTTCCGAGGCCTCGGGTTGCTGACGTACGACGGTGAGCTGGACTACTCACTCTTCATGCGCACAAAGTAG
>DAOTTM010000314.1:0-4616 GCA_034437915.1 Dehalococcoidia bacterium
GTGCGATGCCCGACCACGAGTGCTCCCTGGCGCACGCGGACTACCGGAGGGGGAAGAATCAGAGCCGCGCACGAAGTAAGCGGTGCAATGCCCGACCACGATTGCTCCCTGGCGCAGGCGACTGCCGGAGGGGGAAGAATCAGAGCCGCGCACGAAGTAAGCGGTGCGATGCCCGACCACGAATGCTCCCGAGCGCAGGCGACTACCGGAGGGGGAAGAATCAGAGCCGCGCACGAAGTAAGCGGTGCGATGCCCGACCACGAATCCTCCCTGGCGCACGCGACTACCGGAGGGGGAAGAATCAGAGCCGCGCACGAAGTAAGCGGTGCGATGCCCCACCACGATTGTCCTCCGCTCAACTCTCGACTCGCGGCGTCATTTCTCCCCCTCGCCCGCGAAGTCGGGAGAAGGGGCCGGGGGCTGAGGGCGCGGGCTCCGGCGGCGGCCCTTCTCCCGCGCCGCAATGATGCGCGCCTCGAATTCCGCCTTCACGAGGGGCAGGCAATCCGCGCAGAGCGTGAAGGACAAGCCCTCGCCCTGCGCTGCCAGTTCGCGCTGACACCACGCACAGAACACATTCGCGGGCAAGTTATCTTTGGCGGCCACGGTGCCTTCGCCTCACATTCGCGCATTCTGCCCACTCACTATGGGGCGGTGTCAACTGCGCAGTTCCAGTTGTACGACGGATGCGGCGGCCAAACGAGATGTCGAATGGTGACGATTCGGGGCCGTTTTGGGGGTACCGCCTCTAACGGCTCGCCTCTGTATACTCGCCGTTCAGATCAAACTCGGCATCGTGGCGGGCGACGGCACTCTCCCTATGTCCGGCGAGGCATGGATACATGGAACGGATATTTCGCGTCGTTTTCCTGGCGCTCATCGTGGCCCTCGCGGCGTTCGTCGTCTCCGGCGGCTCCTATCGCGGCGCCGCCTTCGCGGAAGGTTCGAGTCCGCGCGTTCTTGCCAATGGGTTCGAAGTGAGCACCGACGTGAACCACGACGTCTCGCCGCGCCTCGATAGCCTCCCGATCAACAACACGGAGACGCCAGCGCCCTCGAATCCGACGGCGCGCATCAGGCCGCTGCAGCGCCTTGCGAGCCAGGGGTTCGACCCCCTCGTCCAGTCCTCCGCGCCGTCGCTTTCGATGCCTTCGCCGGCGAGTTCCTTCGAAGGAATCCCCAACACCAGCGCAACAGGCATCGCTCCCCCGGATACGTCCGGTGACGTTGGCCCAAACCATTACGTGGAGGCCGTCAACTCCCGGCTCGCCGTCTACAACAAGAACACGGGGGCGTTGCTGTTTGGTCCGACGAACATCAACACCCTCTTCGCCGGCTTCGGCGGGCTCTGTCAGACCACGAACAGGGGCGACCCCGTGGTGCTTTATGACCACCTTGCCGATCGCTGGTTCATCACGCAGTTCGCCTTCGCCACGGACGTGAACGGCGACCCCGTTGCTCCCTTCTTCCAGTGCTTCGCCATATCCCAGACCGGCGACCCCACGGGGTCGTACTGCCGCTACGGGTTCCAACACAGCGCCACGTTGTTCAATGACTATGGCAAATTCGGCGTCTGGCCCGACGCCTATTACGCGACCTATAACGAGTTCAGCGGAAACACCTTCGTCAGCCAGGGTGTGGTCGCCTACGACCGCACGAAGATGCTGCTCTGCCAGGCCGCAACACAGATCATTGGGCATGTGACCGGCGCCTCCACGGGTTCCATCTTCGGCATGCTCCCCAGCGACCTCGATGGCCCAGCTCCGCCCGTCGGCACGAAGAACTACTTCGTCAACTGGAACACGACGACCATGGATGTCTGGGAGTTCCGCCCCGACTTCGTGACTCCGGGGAACTCCACCTTCGGCCTCGGACCGAACCTCAACCCGAACCAGGCCATTCCGATCGCCGCCTTCAATGCCAACCTCTGCAACGGAAGCCGCGATTGCATCCCCCAACCAGGCACGGCGCAGAAGCTGGACACACTGGTCTTTATGACGATGTTCCGGGCGCAATACCGCAACTTCGGCACCCACCAGTCGCTGGTGGTGACGCACAGCGTGAACGCCCAGGCAGGTTCGACGCCACGGGCCGCGCCGCGCTGGTACGAATTCCGCAAGACGGCGACGAACTGGGCCGTCCAGAACCAGGGCACCTTCTCTCCAGATACGGACAACCGCTGGATGGGCAGCGCGGCGATGGACAAGAACGGCAACCTCGCCGTCGGCTATAGCATCTCCAGCGCAACGACCTTTCCCGGCCTCCGTTATGCGGGCCGCCTCGCGGGGGACCCCGCGGATCAACTTAGCCAGGGCGAAGCCACGCTCATCGCGGGCAGCGGTTCCCAGAGCGGCCCAGGTGGCACTACCACTGGCAGCACAAACCGCTGGGGCGATTACACACAAATGTCCGTCGATCCCGTGGACGACTGCACTTTCTGGTATGTCGGCCAGTACTACGCCACGACCAGCGCCCGCGGCTGGCAGACGCGCATCGGCTCGTTCAAGTTCCCGAGTTGCGTGGCGGTCGCCTCCACCGCAACCAAGCTTGGCTTCACGCAACAGCCTTCGGACGCTGATAGCGGCGTCGCCCTCGTGACGCAGCCAATCGTCGCCATCCAGGATGTCAACGGCGTGACAGTGACGGGCGACAACACGACCACCGTGACGCTCACCCTCAACCCTCAGGGCGGAGGCCCCGGCGTCCTCGCGTGTACCGGCGGCAACACGACAACGGCCGTCAACGGCCTCGCCACCTTCACTGGCTGCACCGTAACGGGCCCCGGGAACTACAAGCTCGACGGCACCTCCAACCCCGCGCTCACGCCAGCCTCGAGCCAGCCGTTCACCATCTCCGCGGGTGGAGGCGGACCTGTCGTGACGACGAACGTCAACGCAAGCAAGCGGGGAGGACACGAAGCCGAGCCGACGATCGCTATCAACCCCACGAATCCGCAGAATATCATCGTCGTTTCCAACGCCCAGCAGCCCTCGACCGGGCTGTTCCGGGCGTACAGTACCGACGGCGGCGCCACGTGGACTTCGGGCACCATCCTGGCCGACTCCTGTTGCGATGCGGGCCTGGTTTTCGATAACTTTGGCACGGCGTGGTTGAGCTACTTGAACGGCGATACCACGGACATCCTCCTCGCGAAGAGCATCGACGGCGGGGCCACGTTCACTTCGCCGATTGTGGTGCGCAACAACGTTAACCCGCGCTCGGGCGTCGCGGGAAGCCGCGTCAAGGGCGGCGGCCCCGTCGACTATCCGTGGATCAACTTCGGCAACGGTGTCCTCGCCATCAGTTATAGCGAGCAGACATTGGGCGTCATCGAAATGCGCGCTGCCGCGGTGACCGGCCTTGGCACGATTGAGCCGCTCAGCACGCAGCAGGTCGCGCCCGGGTCCACGGGCGGCAACTTCGGCGGCATCGCCGTCAGCCCCACCGGGAAGATTGTCGTCTCCTATCAGGCGCCTTCCGGTGGGCAAGGTCCTTCGACGATCAAGGTGAACACCGACCCCGACGGGCGTGGCCCAAACCCCTTCAACGCAGTCGTGAACGTCGCGGTAACGAACGTTGGTGGCTTCGACAAGATTCCGGCACAGAACCTGCGTTCCGTCGATGCTGTTGCGACCGTCGCATACGACCTCAGCAACGGTCCACGCCGGGGACGTCTCTACATCGTTTATGGAGATGAGACAGCGCCCGAAAACAACGACCTGGACGTTACGGTTCGCTTCTCGGACAACGATGGCGCAACCTGGAGCGCGCCCGTGCGGGTGAACGATGACGCCACCACGCGCAGCCAGTTCTTCCCGCGCCTGCGCGTAGACCCGGTCAGCGGCTTCGTCGCCGTCACCTGGTATGACGCGCGCAATGACACCGGCGCCGGTCCCGGTGACACCAACGGGATCCCCAACGACGACGTCCAGTTCTGGGGTTCCTATAGCACCGACGGCGGCCTCACCTTCCAGCCGAACATCAAAATCAGCGCGGGCACCTCCCACAGCCCTGTCGCCGTCAACGGGAACGAGTTTGGCGATTACACCGGCCTCGACTTCCACAACTGCGTCTTCCGCCCGGCCTGGGCGGACACGTCCAACAGCACGGGCGACAACCCGGGCGGCGCCAACAACAACGCCGACATGTACACCGGCAAGGTCACCGTTCCCGGCTGCGCCGCCGGTCCAGTTGCGACGAAGCTGGGCTTCACGCAGCAGCCTTCGGACGCGGCTAGCGGCGTGGCCTTCGCCACCCAACCCGTCGTCGCTATCCAGGATGTCAACGGCGTGACAGTGGCCGGAGACAGCACGACCGCGGTAACGCTCACCCTCAATCCCCAGAGTGGCGGCCCCGGCGTCCTCGCATGCACCGGGGGCAACACGAAACCCGCGGCGAACGGCCTCGCCAGCTTCAATGGCTGCACCGTAACGGGCGCCGGGAACTACAAGCTCGACGCCACCCCCAACCCCGCGCTCACGTCAGCCTCAAGCCAGCCGTTCACCATCTCCGCCCCCACGAGCACCTGCCCGAACCTCGCCGCGAACATCGTCACCAATGTTGGCTCCGGCGCCTTCAATGCCATCTGGTGCGGCCAAAACGTGAACCTTTCGGGT
>DAOTTM010000315.1:0-6560 GCA_034437915.1 Dehalococcoidia bacterium
TCAGCACGAACGGTTCTTTCGAAGCGCGGGAAGGGGGAGTTTTCAGACCAGAGGGGGTCGGGGGATGAGGGCCGGCCGCGCGCCAACGCTCCCAGGCGAGCGCGAACCCGAAGCCGATGAAGGAAACGAGCGCGCCTGCACCTTCCGTCCTGGTTCGTCGCCAGATCAATCAGACCCGCGCACGTAAGTAACGTAAGTGGGTCAGTGCCCGGCGATGAACAATGCCCGGGATCCCGCCCTCACCCCCCGACCCCCTCTCCCGACTCGTTCCTCGCGGGCGAGGGGGAGACCGCGTCCATCGGCGACGCCGAGTCCGGTGTCCGCCAACGCTCCCAGGCGAGCGCGATGCCGAAGCCTGCGTAGGACACAAGCGCCCCGGCAACGAGATCAAGGATGAAATGGTTTCCCGTGAGCACCACGGCGAAGAACATCGCCACCGGCCACAGCACACCGAAGGCGACGAAGATGACGTTCCGCCGGCCCTCCCACGCCACCACCGTGCCGAGCAAAAGCGACCAGCCAAAGTGCAAGCTGGGCACGGCGGCGTATTCGTTGATGAACGCCTGCGTTTGTTGGGCGTTGTAGTTCACCTTGTCGTAGAGCGCCATCGTATCCACGAGCCCGGCGCCGGGCACGAGCCGCGGAGGGGCCACGGGGAACGCCCAGTAAATGACGATGGCGATTGCGCCCGAGGCAAGGAAGGCGTTGCGCGTGAGCGTGTATGCACGCCGGTGGCGCAGATAGAGCCAGGCCGCGAAGAGGACGACGAGCGGCATGTGCCCCCAGAAGTAGACCGCGTTCAGCGTCTTGATCAGCCAGAACCGGTCCAGGATCCAGCTCTGCATCGTGACTTCCCAATTGAGGCCCAGGGTCTCCTGGAGCGTCAGCAGGTCCTGTCCCCGCGTGATCGCTTCGCCCGCGCGATCGATCACCGCTCCCCGGATGAAGAAGTAAACAAGGAACGAGAACACGACGACAGCGACCTCGTGGAGGCCGATGCGTCCGGTCCGGCGCCAGGCGCGGGCAATCATTGCCGCGTACGGCTGGGCGGCTGGGGTCACACTCGTCATTGCTGAGAACGTAGCACAGAGGGCGATGGCCACGCGAGGGCAGAGTGCCCGCGTCCTGATTGTCGGAAGGTATTGATGGTGCG
Organism: Dehalococcoidia bacterium; assembly: GCA_034437915.1. GTDB lineage: Bacteria > Chloroflexota > Dehalococcoidia > Tepidiformales > Tepidiformaceae > JACRBT01. The sequence continues at coordinate 1,154 of DAOTTM010000315.1, forward strand.
AACGGGCACGGGGGCCGCGGCGGGGCCAGGCCGAGCAGAAGTGTCTGCGCCACGCCCTGTTGCATCCCCCGCTCGTACGGACCGCCCTGGTAACCGCGCTGGTTGTTGGCACGATCCTGACGGCGATCAACCAGGGCAACCTCGTCGCCCATGGCACGTTCCCGGCCCTGCTCGCGTGGAAGATCCCGCTGACCTATTGCGTCCCCTTTTGCGTGGCGACGTTCTCCGCACTTCGGATCTCGCGGATTTCGTGAGCCTTGCCTCGCCTGGACGGCTTACGGTCTTTCGCGCTTCTTTCGACATCTGACCGAAAACGGCCCATCGCTAACCCAGGTACGCGTCGACTCGCGCCCAATCGAGCCACGCGTCTGCCATCGCGCGGACGTCACCCGCATCATCGTCAGCGACGGGATTCACACGCGTAATCGCCCCAAGCGGCCAAAACCAATGATCCATCCGTGCCTCCAGTTCGGCGAAGAGGAAAGGCAACACGGCGGGACCCATGTCTGCTCGTATGCCGGGTGAAGAACCATTTGGTCGCGCGCCGACTCGACTCTCGGGTCTTGCTGCCTCCGTTCCTGTTCCCGTTCGGTAACAACGCTTATGAGGCATCACCACTCCCTTCGGTAACATTTCCTTTGAGGCAGATCGCCTGCTTGAACCCGTACGCGCCGCGCGCTAGAGTGCGCCCATGACCAAGCTCACGTTCTGTCTGCGAAAACGGGCCGACCTCACCTGGGACGAGTTCTCGAACTACTGGCGCGATACCCATGCGCAGCTGGTGAAGGCGCGAGCCGAGTTGCTCGGCATCCACCGCTATGTGCAGGTACGGACGCTCCAGCAACGGGAGATGATGGCGCGGCTGCAGGAGCGGAACGGCGGGGCGCCCGAAGCCTTCGATGGCATCGCCGAACTCTGGTTCGATCTCGAAGCCAACCGCGCGCGCACGCCCGAAGCCGCCGCCGCCGCCCGCGAACTGCTCGAAGACGAACGCAACTTCATCGACCTGCCGAACTCGCCGATGTGGTATGGCGAAGAGTGGGAAGTCTGGCCGGGGAAATAGGACGCGGTAACGAACCTTCTCCGCGCCTCCGCGTGAAATCTTAGGGCCGGTACGGCACCGAGGTTTGGCCGAGCTGGCTGCGGAGGATGGGCTGCGCCTCCTCCACAAACTCGCAGAGCAACGGGCGCGTCTCGCGCGGGTCGATGATGTCCTGGCCCGTGGCTTCGGCGGTGCGGAACGGGGAGGCGATCGCCTGGAGCCGCGCTTCGATCTCCGCCAGCTTCGCCGCCGGGTCGTCGGCGGAGGCGATTTCGCGTCGATAAGCGGCCCCCGTGCCGCCCTGGATGTGCATCGAACCCCACTGGCCGGAGGGCCACGCGTACCGCCGGAACATCCCGCTTGGCCGCTGCGAACATTGCCCGGCGACGCCATACACCTGCTTCATCACGACCGTTATCCACGGCATCTGGCTCTCGCAGGTCGCTATCACGAGGCGCGCGCCCGCGCGCTCAATGCCCGCCTTCTCCATCTCCAGGCCCACCGTGAACCCCGGCTCGTCCGTCAGGCAGACGAGCGGCAGGTGAAACGTGTCGCAGAGCTGGATGAATCGCATCACCTTGCTCCCGCCCGCGACATCCGTCGATCCCCCGAACATCGCGTTGTTCGCGATGACGCCGACGGGATAGCCGTTCAGTCGTGCCAAGCCCGTGATGCGCGCCCGCCCATAGAACGGCGCGATTTCGAAGAACGACCCCTGGTCCATCACGCTGTCGATCACCTTGTGCGAGTCATACACGCGTTTCGGGTTCTTGGGGATGATGGAAAGCAGGCGCTCGTCCCGCCGCTCGGGGTCGTCCGTGGGTTCAACGCGCGGCGCCATCTCCCAAACGTTCGGAGGCAGGTAGCTGAGGAAGCGTCGAATGATGCGGAAGGCGTCCTCTTCGTCCTCCGCGAGATTGTCCACCACGCCGCTCTGGTAGACGTGAATCTGCTCGCCGCCCAGCTCTTCCTTCGTGATGTCATATCCAAGCGCCGCCTTGACGACGACCGGGCCGCCGGGAAAGAGCTGGCTTTTGCCCTTGAGCATGAGGTTGAAGTGGGCCATGCAGGCGTTGACCGCCGGTAACCCCGCCACCGAACCCATGACCGCCGACACCACGGGCACGGCCTGGAGCAACTTCACGTCGTGGTACGACATTGCGTTGCCGTCGGGGAGATACGTCCGCCCCATCTCTTCGAATGAGCGGACGCTCCCCCCGGCGGCATCGAGCAAACGCACAAACGGCAGCCGCCACTGGAGGGCGCGCTGGTTCGCTGGCAGCTCCGTCCCCATCCCGCCGCTGCCGCGCCCGCCGCCAGAGCCACCACGCACGGTGAAGTCGCCCGCGCTGACAACCACTTTGCGCCCGTCCAGCTTGAGCAGGCCTTCGACCGATGCCTTCGGCCGAAAGTGCACGAGTTCGCCCGATTCTCCATATGTGCCTTCGCCCGCCAGCCCCATAAACTCTCGGAACGAGCCCGGGTCCGCGAGCAAGTCGAGCCGTTCGCGAACGGTGAGCTTGCCGTTCAGGTGCTGGCGGGCGATGCCCTCGGGGCCGCCCATCTGGAGGGCGAACTCCCGCCGCCGTTCGAGTTCTTCGACTTCCGCGCTCCACGTCATCGTTCTTGCTCCTATCTCACCCGCGGGCGCGGCCGACGGCGCCGGCCCAACGCGCCAACACCTCGTTTCCCGAACCCGTGGGGACACAGTCTGCCACAAGGAGAGGATTCAGCGCACGAGAGAAAGCGAACGGGTGGGCGTCAAAGTTTTGCACAGCACGCGTTGGGGGTTGCGTTCGCCCTGGGCCTGTCGAAGGGCCGGTCACACGCGAACAATCGGCAGCGGCGTGTTCATCCTTCGACAGGCCCAGGACGAACGGGTTTGGCAGGCTGACTAGCGCTCAATCGAACTAAGATAACTCGCACGCAAAACAATGACGCCCACCCAAGAGAACGGGTGGGCGTATGAGCTTTGCCCTCGCGTGATTTCCCACGACTCACCGCGCCCAAGATGGTTCGTCTCGCCACTCGCCTGGAAAGCTCGGTATGCTCGACGAATATCGCCTACTCAGGCCCGCCCGCTTGCTTACGCGCGCGGCTGCGATTCGATTGTTCTCACCCCGCTCAATCCACATTCACCACCACACCGCCAGTGCCCTGGAAGAAATAGAAGCTGCCGCGCAGGAGGCCGCCCGTCATCGTCTGGAAACTGTCCGGGAAGCCGCGGAACCAGAACTTGAACAGCTGGCCGGCGTCGCTCCAGTTGAACATTGCCGTGATTCCGCCAGGAAGGTACGTCGTGAGTGACGTCATCGCGTGGTCTGTCCCGGCCCACGTCGTGCCGTATGCGCCCGCCGGTGTCGCTGTGAAGGTGATGGGCGCGAGTGGCGTCCCGGGCCCGGGCAGATGAAACGCGGACGGGGCGTTGGCAAGCACGCCGGCCTGCGACGACTGGAAGAAATAGTGGTGGAGCTGGGAGACCTGCGTGAGGGTCTGGAAACCATCGGGGAAGCCCCGGAACCAAAACTTGAACAGCTGGCCCGCGTTATTCCATTCGAAGGCGGCGGTCACGCTGTCCGGCAGGGGTGCGGGAGGCGGCACGGGAGCGATCAAGCTGAAATCGGCGCGACACCAGATCACGCCACTGGCGCCGACAACGAGCGTTGAGCTGGCGGGGGCAGGGCAGATCGAGCCGATGCCCATGCAGGGAGAGAACTCGGAGGTGCCCTCTGCCGTCGTCGCGGTCATTGTCACGAACTGTCCGCCATAGGTGGCCACCGCATTATCGAATTGCGAGCTAGACCCATCCTGGTTGCCTAGGGCGTTCGTCGTCAGGGCGGTGGTCCCGACGTATATCTTCCCTTCGCCATGACCGCTGGCGTCACAGGTCGGACTGACAAAGAAGTCGACGCTCAAGGTGACCAGGGGCTTTGTGGCGATCGTCCAGAACACGACCAGCTTATTGGACGTGTTGACCACGGCAGCCGTCGGGAGAGGGAAGTTCTGCAGCCCGTTCGGGCCGGTATCAACGTCGCCGACATCGTTGGCGGTGACAGCAAACACGTTTCCAAGGTTGATGCCGAGGTGCGTCACCGCACTGCCGTTGGAATGGATGGAATTGCCGCGGATGGCGTTGTTGAGTCCGGCAGTGTCGGTCAACTGGATGCCCGTTCCGTTGAAGGCGATGGTATTGCCTTCACCTGGCTGGGTTCCGCCAAAGATGCTGTTCGAGGAACCGCCCTGCAAATGGATGCCCGTGCTGTCCGCCGCTGCAGGCCCGGCGCCGGGAAGGACGATCGAGGAGATGGTGTTGCCCTTGACGATGGTGCCAGAAGCGCCGATCAGCCAAATGCCTACGTCGTTGTGCACGATCGTGTTGCCCTCTCCCGCGGCCGACCCACCGACGACCACTCCGGTGACATCGTTGATAATGATCCCAGCACCGGTCTGTCCGACGTTCGTCCCGCTCGAATCCGTACCGATCTTGTTGCCCCGGACAATAGCGCCGTTCGCGTGCCCGAAGATGGCCACGCCCCCACCATTCTGGTTTGCGCTGACCACATTTCCCAGGATCATGTCCGGCGAAGACGTTTCGATGCCTTTCCTACCGTTGGCCAGGGTGGTTGCACCGGTGGCATCGAGGCCGATCCAGTTGCCGCGAATCGTGTTGGGAGCGGCCCCGACGCTGGACAGCACGAAGATCCCGTCCTCGGTGTTACCGGAGATGATGTTGCGATCGGCGAGTAAAGGCCCGCCGATGGTCATGTTGCCAGCCGTGTCGGCGAACTCGATGCCGGTATCGTTGGGTAGAGCTGCAAGGCCATTCGCCGTCGTCCCGATGCGGTTGCCCGTCACAACGTCTCCGTTCGCGCCGTTGTTGAGGTAGATGCCCTTGGCGATGTTCCCGGAGATGAGGTTGCCCGTGATAACGTTGGCGAGGGGATGGGAACTCGTGATACCCCAGAGGTTGGGCAGGGCTGCCGTCCCCGCGGCGTTCGTCCCGATGTAGTTGTTCGAGACAGTGTTGTTGACCGATCCCGGCGTCTCCATGTGTAAGCCGTGGAAGCTGTTCCCGGAGATGAGGTTGCGGTCGCCCGGCAAGGCGCCACCGATAGTGACATGGTTCGCTCCGTTAATCGAGACAGCCGCGACTCCGATAGGCCGCGCAAGCGTCCCCGTGGGGTCGGTGCCGATAAAGCTCCCATCGAGCGTATGCTCGGTGCCAGCTTTGAACCAAACCCCGAAACAGGGGATGCGGCCAATCACAAGGCCGGTGATGACGACGCCACCTGGCGCTTCCACCACCAGACCACTTCGCTCCGCGCAGCTCGGTCCTGCCAGGAACTGGCCGTCCAGCTCAATCTT
>DAOTTM010000316.1:0-1571 GCA_034437915.1 Dehalococcoidia bacterium
AACTCTTCAAGTTCTGGTTCCGCGGCTTCCCCATCGGCTTCCAAACGCTGACGGGCATCGACCGCGGCAAGTACTACTTCTTCCAGACGCCCGGCGCCGTCACGGTCCCAATGAACTGAGGGACACCTGCGAACTTCTTACAGGAAAAAAGCCTCCCCACGTCGCGCCCATTGTGCTAGCATCGTGACTCTTGCCAAGGGGGAACAGCATGAACCGGATCGCTCTGTCTATCGTCGGGCTCTTAACTGTCTTTCTGTTTGTCGGCCTCTCGCCCCATGGCGCCGAGGCGAACCATTCCTGGGGACCTTACCACTGGGCACGGACATCGAACCCGTTCACTCTCCAGCTTGGAGATAACGTCTCGACAGCATGGGATTCGTACCTCGGCACAGCTTCCACTGATTGGAGCGCCTCCACGGTGCTCGACACAACCATCGTCGCCGGCGCCGCAAACCCCAAGAACTGCCGCCCCACCGCCGGGCATGTGCAGGTGTGCAATTCCAATTACGGGAACAACGGCTGGCTCGGCATCGCCCAGATCTGGACGAACGGTGACCACATCACCCAGGGTGTCGTGAAGCTCAACGACACCTACTTCAACACCGCGCGGTACAACACCCCGGCGTGGCGCAATTTTGTCATGTGTCAGGAGGTCGGTCACACGTTTGGTCTCAACCACCAGGACGAGGACTTCAACAACGCAAACCTCAACACCTGCATGGACTACACGAGCGACCCATCGACGAACCAACACCCAAATGCCCACGACTACGAACAGCTCGCAACTATCTACGCGCATCCGGACAGCACCACGACCGTCGGCTCGGCGAAGGTGCTACCCGCTCCGGCCACCGGCGACCTGAACTCGCCGAACGAGTGGGGCAAGCTCGTGAGTAAGTCCGCGAACGGCAAGGCGGCGACCTTCGAGCGCGACCTCGGCAACAGCCAGAAGGTGCTCACGCACGTCTACTACGCCAACTAATTCCTGGCTCGATACGGCAGCGGCCAAATGCAGTCGATGCGCCAGGTGGATTCGGGCCGTTCTGAACGCCTCGTGGCCAACGCCCAAAATCTTCAGCAGCGCTTGTCGCCGCTCCAGCGCGCGCCCCAGGCGTCGACCGCGCGGACAACGTCGTTCAGTTCGCGCCCCTGCGCCGTGAGTTCGTATTCGATGCGCACCGGCGTCTCCGCGTAGACGCTGCGTGAGACGATCGTCTTCGCTTCGAGTTCACGCAAGCGTTCGCTCAGCAGGCGGTCGGAGAGGCCCGGGATATCGGCGAGGATGTCGCTGAAGCGCACGCGCCCGGCGAGCAGGCTGCGGATAATCGCTCCAGACCAGCGCCGACCCACAAGCTCCATCGTCTCCTGGAAGACGGGGCAGTAGGCCGAGGGCGCCTCAAGCAGTTCGCTCGTCGTTGTGTCCACGAGACCCACTGTACCAGACGGCGACCTCTGATACCTTTCCTACTTTTCGTAGGTTACGGGTGGCGGCTCGGGCTCTTGTCGCGATGGCCCGGAGCGGGCAGAATTGGCACGTTCGACGCTGGGGGAGTGAAGTCATGTTCGAGAAC
>DAOTTM010000317.1:0-5135 GCA_034437915.1 Dehalococcoidia bacterium
TGGCCATGCTGGGCAAGGGCGAGACCTTCGGTGTGTTCCAGCTGGAATCCAGCGGCATGCGGCGTTACGTCCAGGACCTCCAGCCCACGAACATCGCCGACCTCTGCGCCCTCGTCGCGTTGTACCGCCCCGGCCCCATGGAGCAGATCCCGACGTTCATCCGCGCGAAGCATGGCGAGGTTGAGATTCGCTACCCGCACGTCGACCTGAAGCAGGTGTTGGACGAGACCTACGGCGTGATCGTGTACCAGGACCAGGTGCTGCTCATCGCCCAACAGTTCGCGGGCTACACGCTTGGCCAGGCCGACATCATGCGCAAGGCGATGGGCAAGAAGAAGGCCGAGATCATGGTCGCCGAGCGCGAACGATTCGTGAACGGCGCCATCGAAAAGGGCTATTCCGAGGAGGACGCGACCGCCGTCTTCGACCTGATCGAACCGTTCGCCGGGTACGCGTTCAACAAAGCGCACAGTTGGAGCTACGGCACCATCGCCTACCAGACGGCTTTTCTCAAGGCGAACCACCCCGTGCAGTACATGACCGCCGTGCTCCAGATGGCGAAGAGTTCCCCGGACCCGCAGCTGCGCATCGGCGTGGCCATCGCGGAGTGCGCCAAGCTCGGGATCGATGTCCTCCCACCGCACATCAACGAAAGCGCGGAGAACTTCAGCGTCGAGACGAAGGACGGCGGCGCGCTCGCCATCCGTTTCGGCCTTGGGACGATCAAGAACGTTGGTGGCGCGTCGATCGAGGGCCTCATCGCCGTGAGGACCGAGAGCGGCCCCTATCGCGACATCGAGGACTTCTGCAAGCGGGCGAACCTGACGGGCGCGACGAGCCGCACGATCGAGCACCTCGCGCAGGCGGGCGCGTTCGAGGGCCTCGGTGAGACGCGGAACACCCTGTTCAGCAACAGCGAACGCATCATGAACCTGGCGCGACGTGAGCGCGAGTTGCGCGAGAGCGGCCAGTCGACGATGTTCGACCTCTTCGGCAGCCAGGTGGACACGCCGATGCCCGCGCTCGAACTTGGCTTCATGGCGGACAACCCGGACACCGTGCTCGGCTGGGAAAAAGAGTTGCTTGGCGTCTACGTGAGCGAGCATCCTTTCCGAGCGGTGGCGACGGCGGTGGCGCAGTACACCTCACACAGCCTCGCCGACCTGACGATGGAGGTCGCTGGCCAGACGGTCACCGTGGCGGGGATGGTGAACCGCGTGCAGGCGCGGAGTACGCGCGATGGGCGTAAGTTCTACGTGGTCGATCTCGAGGACATGTCCGGTTCCGCGGAGCTGACTGTCTGGAGCGACACGATCGAGCTGACGGGCGAAGAGATGTGGGCGGAGGGGCAGGTGCTCGTTATCAACCTCGAGTGTCGGGACCGCGGCGATCGCCTTGGCCTGAGCGTGCGCAAGGCGGCGTCATACGACCGTGCTGAGGGCGGCGTTGTCGGCTTCGCGCCGGAGCAGTGGCAGGTGGAAAAGGCGAAGCCTAAACGCGAACGCCGTGAGACGGGAGCTGATGGCGAGCGTCCGCGGGGCGGCCAAGAGAATCGGACGGCACCGCCGAACGGCAACGGCAGTCGCGCTTCGCCCAACGGCGGATACACTTCGCGCCTGCGGGCCGATGCTCCCGCGCCCCCGTCAGCGGCGGCGACCACGGAAGCGGCACGGCCCGGTGTGACTCCACCCGTGAGTGGGGATGCCGCCCGGTTGGTGGTGACCATCTACGAAACCGAAGATGAGGTCGCCGATCGGCACTTGCTCAACGCCGTCATGCTCATGCTGAAAGAGCACCCGGGAGCGGATGAGGTGCGGCTCGTGATCCATGATTCGGCAGGCCAGGACAGCGAGTTCGACCTGCCGCACGCCACCGTGGGCGAAAACCTCGCCCGCAGCATTCGCAGCGTCCTCAACTCGCGCGGCACGGTGCGCCTCGTGAGTGCGCCGCGCGTGGCCGCCTGAGTTCCAGATGCCCGACATTTCGCCTCACCCGGACCGCGCGTAGTCTGAAAACGCGCTGCCCCCCCTCCGAAAACCGTTCCTCCTGAGTCTGTCGAAGGATGAACACGACGCTGACCAAGGGTTCCCGCGCGACGGGCCATTCGACAGGGCCCGGGCCAACGGCCCAGTCGGAGCCGAACGATCCAAGTGTTTACACAGCGGTTACCGGAATCGTCTTGTTTGGCCGTCCCGAAGTGTCGAAGGTCAGGTAATCACCTGGGCGGGAGGCGCAAGCATGAACACACGATGGTTACCCGGAGTTACATTGGGCGCGGCGTTGGCGGCCGTGGGTCTCTTTGGAGCAATGGCAAGCAACACGGACACGACGCTGCAGGGCAACGACACCCTGCGCGTCACCTGCACCGGTGACAGGCTGACGACCTCACGCGTGGATTCGAAAACGATCATCGCGCTGTGCCGACCCTCCACGGCGCAGACACCGACAAACACGCCCATCGGACCCACCAGCACGCCCGTGCCTCCGACGAACACGTCCGTCGCGGCCACGAACACGCCCATGCCGGCAACCAGCACTCCGACGGGGACGCCAGTCCCTCCGACGAACACACCCGTTTCCCCGACAGCCACGCCGACGCCGACCCCGACTGGGAGCGTGACGATGCTGGCTGGCTGCCAGGTGTTTCCCGCGAACAACGCCTGGAACCAGGACATCTCCGCGTCGCCGGTGCACTCGAATTCAGCCAACTTCCTCAGCGTCATGAACAGCCACGGGAAGACGAAGCTCCACCCGGACTTCGGTTCGATTTACGGCATCCCCTTCGCGATCGTGAGTTCGACGCAGCCGCTGGCAAATATCAACATCGTCACCACCTGGGCGGATGAATCCGATCCGGGGCCTGGATTCGGGTCCAGCTGGCCGCCGGGAGTACCTCCCTATGTTTCACACTTCCCCATCCCGGCGAACGCGCCCATCGAGGGCGGAAGCGATCGCCATGTCCTGATCTTGCAACAAACGAACTGCCTCCTGTACGAGCTGTACGCTGCGGTGAAGACTGTCGCCGGCTGGGACGCGGACCAGGGGTCGGTGTTTGATCTGAAATCGAACGCCCTGCGGCCGGCCGGCTACACGTCCAGCGATGCCGCGGGGCTGCCCATCCTGCCCGGCCTCGTCCGCTACGACGAGGTGAAGTCTGGCCAAATCACACACGCCCTGCGTTTCACGGTCATGAGTACGCAGAAGGGCTACATCAGTCCGGCCAGGCACTGGGCAAGTTCATCGACGAGCGCCAACGACGCCCCCATGGGCCTGAGACTTCGCATCAAGGCGAGCGTTGACCTTTCCGCCTATTCAGGCGACGTGCGTGTCATCCTCGATGCTCTGAAGAAATACGGCATGATTGTCGCCGACAACGGTTCCGACTGGTACATCACGGGCCAGGAAGATTCGCGCTGGGACGACAACGCCCTGAACCCCCTGAAGAGCGTGCCGAGCAGCTGGTTCGAGGTGGTCAACACGGGTCTCATCGTGACACAGTAGCCGTCCCAATCCCCCGTCCCTGACAGTCCACTTTCCTCGGCCCAAATTCCGGAAGACGACTCGGGAATGCGCGCCCGGAGTGGGTCGAGCGCGCTGAAGGCCGTAGGCTGCATACGTGATAGCTGCCTCGAAGCCACCTGTCGAGCGAGCCGTCGTGCCGCTACGAGAGGTTGTGGAGTACTTTCTCTGGCTCGGGTTTATGGCCTTTGGTGGGCCAGCAGCGCACATCGCGCTCATGCGCCGCGACCTGGTGCAGCGCCGGAAGTGGTTGACGGACGCGGAATTCGTTGATCTGCTCGGTATCACGAACCTGATCCCGGGGCCGAACTCGACGGAGATGTCGATGCAGCTCGGCTATGAGCGGGCCCGTTGGCGCGGCCTCTGGCTGGGCGGCGCTTGCTTCATCGGGCCGGCGGTGGTGATCGTCCTTGCGTTGGCGTGGGGGTATGTGCGTTGGGGTTCGACGCCGGCCGGTGAGGCGCTGATTTGGGGCATCCAGCCGCTCGTCCTGGCGATCATCGTCGAGGCGATCTGGGGACTGAAGACGGCCGCCGTCAAGGGTTGGAGTACGGCGGTCACCGTGGTGGTGTCCGTGGCCCTCGCATTGGCGGGCTTCAACGAGCTGTTGATTCTGCTGGGAGCAGGGTTACTGCCCCTCGTTGTCTCGGAAGGCAGACGGCTGTCACCGAACTCGTTGCAGGCGCTCAGTGGGATGGTGTCCTTCGCAGGAGTCCAGGGACAACGAGGTCTCGGCGAGCTGTTCCTGGTTTTCTTGAAGATTGGCGGCCTGCTGTATGGGAGCGGGTACGTGCTGTTTGCGTTCCTCGAAGACGAGTTCGTCTCGCGTCGCGGATGGATCACGCACCAGCAATTGGTGGACGCCATCGCAGTCGGGCAATTCACGCCCGGGCCGCTCTTCAGCTCCGCGACGTTTGTGGGGTACCTCGTGCGGGGCTGGCCTGGGGCCGGCGTGGCAACCGCCGGCATCTTTCTCCCGTCGTTCTTCCTCGTCGCACTGACGCGCCCGCTCATCCCACGGATACGTGGTTCGCAGCGGCTCGCTCCGTTTTTGGATGGCGTCAACGCTGCCGCCATTGCGCTGATGGTGTCAGTCACCTTGACCCTTGGCAGAGACGTATTGGACGAACCCGCGGCCATCGCTCTGTTCGCGCTTGGGGCGGGCGTGCTCGTGCGCTTTCGGCCGAACAGCGCGTGGCTCGTCCTCGGTGGCGCCGGGGCCGGATTGTTGCGGGCTGCGCTGACCTGATTACCTGCCGAGCTTGGCGAGAGCGGCGGGAAGGTCCGAAATCGCCGCAATCGTCAAAGACGGGGCCGCCGCAAGAACGCTTTGGCCACCAAAACCGTAAAGCGCGGCGACGGTCGGTATGCCCATTGCCTGGCCCGCATGCACGTCGTGGATGGTGTCGCCGACCATCGCCGCGCCTTCAGCCGTCCGGTCGAGCATCGCCAGCGCGGCGCGGAGGGGCGCCGGGTCCGGCTTCAAGGCGGGGACATCCTCGGCGGATACGACGATTCGGAAGAAATGGCCGATGCCAGCGATGTCCAGCGACGACACGGAGGTTCGACGTGACCGGCTTGTCACGGCCGCTAAAGCCACGCCCTCGTCTCCAAGT
>DAOTTM010000318.1:0-1594 GCA_034437915.1 Dehalococcoidia bacterium
CTCGAGGCGGGCGTGCCGAATTACACCTTCCTCGGGCGCTGGTCCGGGCAGCGCCGCGGAAACCACATGGCGAGCTTCATCGGCATCTACCCCTGTGTAGATGGGTATGTGGGCATCCATGTCATGGCGCGCAACTGGAAGCCCTTCACTGAGACGATCGGGCGCCCGGATCTCTTCGATGACCCGCGCTTCGTGACCCAGGCGTTGCGCGTCGTGAATAATGACGACCTCATGGCGGAGTTCTATGGCTGGGCCGCGGGCGAATCCAAGCGCGACCTCTATGACCGCGCCGGCAAGGGGCGTGCGCCGATCTCGTTCGTTCACACGATGGACGACCTGCTCGTCAGCCCCCAACTCAACGCGCGCAACTTCCTGACGCGCCTGGACCACCCGGTGGCGGGCGAAGCGACCTACGCCGGGCCACCGTGGTGGATGGGTGCGGATGGCTGGCGCCATGGACGGGCGCCGCTCCTGGGTGAGCACACGGACGAAGTCCTGAGTTCCATCGCTGGCCTATCCAAAGCAGAAATTGACGCTGTTCGAGGAGAGGTCGCGACGTCATGACCCAACGCGAAGAGGTAGCCCGCGCATTGGCCTTCTTCTCAGCCTGTGACGACACCGTCCTCCTTCATCAGCTCATCGCGGAAGTGGCGCCCCGCGCCAAACGCATGGTTGGCCAATTTCTCGCGGGCGGGGATGAAGACGCCATCCCACCGCCATCGGACCTGCGCCCGGCAAGGAACCCCGCGACAAAGGCCGAGGCCTTGCAAACCCTCAGGCGCACGACGGACTTCGCCCTGCTCCAGGTCCAGGCGCGGGCAATCGGGCAACGAATCGAGACGATCGAGATCGCCGCCAGCGCGGAATTTCCCGAAGGTGTCCGTGTCAACGTGCCACTGAAGGCGACCTTCCCGCCGCCCAGCCAGCGGATTTCGGGCACCGTCGAAGAGACCGGGACGAGTCTCCAGGTGCTCCTGGATAACGGCGAAACCTGGGAGGGGCCGCCCAGCCTTGCCCGGCTTGAAGGTGTGCGATGACTGCGCCGCTCGCCGGATTGCGTGTCGTTGACCTCACGATGGTGTGGGCAGGCCCGTTCGGCACGCGCATGTTGGGCGACTATGGCGCCGAAGTCATCAAGGTCGAATCGCCGCGCGCGTGGGACCAACTGCGCGGTCTGGGGCTCATCCCGCGGTCCACGCCGAACTGGTACAACCGCTCCGCCTACTTCAACCACAACAACCGCGATAAGTATGCAATCGCGCTCGACCTCGCCAACCCGCTCGGCCACGCCGCCCTGCTCCGGCTGTGCGCTGTGAGCGACGTCATCGTCGAGAACTTCCGCAACGATGTGATGGACAACCTCCACCTGGACTACGAAACGGTGAAGGCCGCGAACCCGAGGATGATCTACGTTTCCATGCCCGGTCACGGGAAGACAGGTCCGGAGAAGGATTTCGTCGCCTACGGTTCGAACGTCGAGCAGCTGAGCGGCCTGGTTTCTCTCACTGGATACGAGGGCGGCGAACCGATGAAGACCGGTTTCAGCTACGGCGACCCCGTGGCAGGGACGGCGTTCGTCGCGGCTGTCGCGATG
>DAOTTM010000319.1:0-7823 GCA_034437915.1 Dehalococcoidia bacterium
ACCCGCCCCAGAGCCGCCGCTGGCTGGCTGGTCGCCAATTTTTACGGCCACGGCCTTCGCGACTTCTTTACAAGCGCTCGCATTGCACGCCGAAACGGTGATCTGCACCGTCGTGGGACTCGTGAAACTGGCGCTGAAGCCCTTCGAATTCGTGTACTGGCCGACAAGAAGCCCGTTCAAGCGCCACTGGATAACCGTCGTCTGGCCCGTGATGGCCGCCTGGCAACTGACCACGGCGACCGGCGGGGTACCGCTCGTTGTGGTCGTGCAATCAACCGCGACAGCAGACGGCGGGGGCGTCGGTACGGTGGTCACGGAGGGCGTTATCGGGCCGGTTGAAGGCGCCGTCGTCGGGCTCCCGGGGGCGGGCGAAGGCGACGCCGTCGGCGTCCCGATCGTTGAGCCGGGCGTGATAATTACCCCGGTCCCGCCGCCTCCGCCGCCACCTGTGTCCGTCGTCGTTGGCGTGGCGGTTGGGTTCGAATTGTCTGCGTCGCCGCCCGCCCAGGGCAGCACGAGGTCGATCCGGCCCTGGCTGTCGAACTTGTCGATCAGCCCGACGCCGTTCTTGTCGTAGGTGTGGATGGCGATCGAACTCCCCGCACCCTTCGTATCGACCACTTCCACCTTGTAGTCGCTCGCCTGCGCGCCGGGGATGATCACCTGGATCGTGCCGGAGTCCTTTTCAGGGGCGGAATTCACGCAGGTGGGGTCGCGCCAGTTCTCCCGATACGTGATTGAGGCGCCGGGAATGCCGAGTTGGGCCTTCTTCACCGCCTCGGCTGGGTTCGCGCCCGGCGTCAGTGTGCCGACGACGTTGCCCTTGCTATCGGTGATGCGGATGCGTTCGCGGCTGGGCACCGTGAAGACGACCGCGCTCGCATCATTGCTGGCTTCGAAGAGGATTGAACTCTTCACCTTGCCCTTGTAAACGTCGAGCGTCTTCTTTTCCGGGTAGAACGGATCCTTGATCAGGATCTTGCTGTCCTTGCCGCCTTCCAGGCCATAAGCGATGATCCAGTGTCCCGGCACTTCAAGGATGATCGGTCGCGCGGCTTCGAGTTCGGCCCGGATCTCGTCGTCCGCGCCGGAGCCCGCGCGATTGAAGCGGATGCGCGGAGCTCCAGGGTTCTTGTTCGCCATCTCTGCCGAGAGCTGATTCACGGAAGTCCAGACGACATCTCCGTAGACGTACCCCCGGCTCACCCAGCCCCGCGCCGTCTCCGTCGCGTCGAGGTTGAACCATTCGTTGATGTTCTGAGGGGTCGTTGGCTTGTCGTTGGGAAGCACCAGCAGCTTGAACAACGCCATAATGTTGGTGACCGAGGTCATCGCGCAGCCGCACTGGGCGAGCGTCGTGCCGCACCAATCCGGGCCAAATTTGGGGTCGCCCGCCTTCGCGTACTCTGCCTTTGCCCAACGCCCATCGTTCTGGGCAAACAACAGCGGAGCGGACTGCGAGCGCACGTCGTTTTCCCCCGCGAACCCCCCCAGCGGATCGGTCGAAACGAGCTTCGGCCCCGCAGTCGCATAAGCGGGCTGGAAGGCGACAGGGGTCGGCGACGTAGCATCCTTGGCATCCTTGGCGTTCTTGCTGTCCTTGTCGCACATGTGGACGCCGTCATATTGCGCCTCCACGTTGGCGGCTGCGCCGGTGCTTGCTTTCTTTTCGCCGTCGTCCTTGCGGATGAGATAGACGGCCAACAGCGCCCCGAGCAGGATCGCCAAGATCGCCAGCAACCGCACCGGGCGCTTGAACTTTTCCAGCGGCGGGCGCAACGAGACCTGCCCGGGGACGAGGAGCCGGTCCACTCCTCCCTCGCTTGGAGTGGCGATCACCTGGAATGGCGCCACCTGGGCCGGTCCGAACAGCTTGCGGTGGGTGCGCCGGACGACGAGGCTGATGGTCTTCGCTTCCCCCGGCTGGAGGACGAGGGCGGGCGTTTCGAAGCCGTAGGCGTACGCCTCCTCGTCATCGGCGCCGGCCAGAGCGAACGTTGCAAGCTGATTGCCCCGGTTTTCCGCCGAAAGCTTGAAGTCCCGCTTCGCCCGCACGGGCCGGATCGCCATCGATGCATCGAAATAGGGGAGCACCGTCAGGCTAGCGTTCGCCTGCTCCTGCAGGCTGTTCTCCGTGGAGGTGACCGTGAGCGCGAAGTCGTAGATGCCGGACCGGGCCTCGGGCAGGCGCGGCGGCTGGAACGTGATCGTGACCGTCGCCTCCTCGCCCGGAAGCAGCCGCAACGCTGGATGGCTGATCACTGCCCACGACGGGGGAATGTGTTGGATGGCGATCCGCAGCTCGTCCACAATCCTTCCGCGGTTTTGGATCAGCGCGGATGTCGTGACGGCTGCGCCCGCCTCCACCGTCAGCGAAGCGGCCTGGAGCGCCACAACCACATGTTGAGTCGGCGCCGACCGGGCCGCCGGCTCTGGGCCAGAAAACGACTGCACCGCCGGCCCTTCGGAAGCCGGGACGTAGCGAATATCGACATCGCCAAGGCGGATGGCGTTCACGTTTTCGACGAGGCTGGGAACGTTCGGCAAGAGGCGAATGCCATCGAGGAAAGTTCCGTTCGCCGATCCGAGGTCCTCAATGAGGACGCGCCCGGAGTCGATCGTCAGCCGCGCGTGGCGTCGTGCGATGGAACGGTCGTCGATGGTGATGCCGCTGCCATCGGCCCGGCCGAGGATGGTCGAAGGCAGATCGATCTCGTATTCGAGTTCGATCCCATCCGGGCGGCGAATCCGCAGCGCACCGAACTTCACGCGGTCACCTCGTTGGCTCTGTTCGCAGTCCAGGACGTGCCACCAAGGATAGCGCACCGGGGCCGGGAGGGAGAGCGCCGTCGCTCGCGGGCTTCCGTCCTCACTTGCTCACCACGTTCCAGGCGATGGTCCCGGGGAAGGACATGCCGATCCAGTACACCGTCCCGCGTTTGAATGTGGTGAGGTCGCTGACCCCGGGCACGGGGGCGTTGATAAAGGCGATCCACACCTCATTCACCGGGTCGTATTCATAGACACCGAAGATGAGCGCGGAAATATTGTCGCTCGCGACCACCGACGAGGTGCCCTTGAGCGCCGACGCGATATCCACGGCATCTGGCCCTCCCCAGGTGACGAGCGACCAACGGAACGTGAGGTTGTACGTGAGGTTCGAGGGCTGAGCGCCCCCTCCTCCCGGGGGCGGGTTGCCTCCACCAGACGCCGTTTTGTAGGTGAAGTTCTCCGTCAATTGGCTGATGCCGTTGGACGTGACGACCGTCACGATCACCGTTGACGCGAAGTGCGGCGGCGAGGTGGCGATGATCTTGTTGCCATCCACGACCGTGCAGGAAGGGGCCGGAACCAGCCCGAACATCACGCTGCCAGGGCAGGACGCGCCAAGGAAGCCGGCCCCCAGGATCGTCACCTCCGTCCCCCCAAACGTCGGCCCCGAATCTGGCGCGAGCGCGAGGATCACCGGCGCCGAGGCGACGTAGCGGAAGAGCGAATCGCTCGAAACCGGGCTTTGGGCTTTGACGGTTGTCACGCGTACTTCAGCGAAGCCGGCGGCGGACGATGGGGGCGTGATGAACGTGATGATCTTATCGCTGTTGACGTTCAGGCTCGTCACCGCCACCCCGCCGACCGTGATCGTGGCGTCGGACGAAAAGTTCTTGCCAGCGATGACCACGGCCGTGCCCCCGCTTGTCGGACCAAGTGACGGGTTCAACGACTCGATCAGCGGCCCATCCGTGAACGTGAAGATCGCCCCCGCGTGATCGGCGCTCTGACCCGACGCGTTTACTACCTTTACCGCCGTGGCGCCGGGCCGACTCGCTTTGGTTGTTAGCCGAATCTCTTCCGGGCTGACGAACTCCGAATCGATGCGGACAGTGCCGAAATACACCACCGAGGTGACCGTGAAGTTGTTGCCGCGAATGCTGATCTTCGTGCCACCCGCGGGCGGTCCGGCATTTGGGACAATCTCCCGGATGTTTGGCGCGGAATATGAAAAGTCGTCCGCGGTCGTGTTCGGACTGAGCGTGCCGCCGCTGTTCACGATCACATCGACGGCGCCTGTACCCGGGGGCGAAACCGCGATCAGTCTCGCCGCGTTCGTGAAGATAACGCTCGTGGCTGCCACTCCCCCAAACGTCACCACGGATGTCTCGTTGAAGTTCGCGCCCGTGATCGTCACTTCCGTGCCGCCCACCGCCGGGCCAACACGAGGGGAGATCGACACGACGATCGGCCCGAAAAGGTACTGGTACCGCGTGTCCGTTGTCTTTGGACTTTCGGCCGCCCCTTCGCGAACCACGATATCCACTGGCAACGAGCCGGGTGGCGCCACCGCGTTGATCTGGGACGGGTTGATGAGCGTGCGCGTTGCTTCGACATCGGGGCCAACCGCGGGGCGAAAAAAGACGCGTGTCGCCGCCGTGAAGCCCTGGCCGCGAATCTCCACGATGTTGCCGCCCGGTCCCGGTCCGCTCGATGGCGTGAGCGAATGCACCGCCACGGTGGTAGCCGGCCAGAATGAATCAGCGGGCGGGTTGGGCCCGGTTTCCCCGCCCGGGTCGAGGCTACGCCGCACGCGCACGGAGATCGGCCCGGGCGGCGCGCCGCCCGGATAGACGACCGTCATCTCCGAATCCGAGATGAGCGTGCATGAAAGCGCCTGGATCGCGCCGAAAAAGACGCCATCCAGTTGCGCCGGGTTGAGGTTGCAGGGCACGTCGTCGAACGGGTCGTCACGCTTCCCCAGGAACCCACTGCCACGGACCGTGACCGCAGTCCCGGGGGTCACCGCGCGGGCGAACACGCTCGACACACGCAGGACGCGGCTGCCGAGGATCTTCACGTTCGATGCGCTCGGCGCGCCGATCGTGCCTCCACTCACCGCGAGTATCTTCACCGTCACGTTCTTATCGACGTTACGGTCCTGGTTCAGCGTTTGGAAGGTCGCCTGCTTGGCAACCAGGTTCGTACCAATTGGGAAGGTGAGCGAGAGCTGGCCGGGGGTGTAATCGAAGTCCTCCGTGCCATCGGCCATCGCCACCTTCACCTGGATATCACGGTCGAGGATTCCCCCGCCGGTGCGCGTCACCGTGACCGTCAGGGCCGTGCCCTCCAGCACTTGGTAGTTCTGCGCGTCCAATTGAAACGACCCAACGGTATCCACGCCCCGCACGGAGGACTGCGCCAGGAGCGAGGCGATCGCGGCCCCCAACAGCGCCACCGCGAGCCAATGCCGGCGATGCGCATGGGCACGGGCCAAGACCGTCACAAGCGCCTTCCTTCATGCCGCATTGTAATACTTCCGTTCATCCCCGCCGGGGACAGCATCCACCATCGCGCCATCGAACGCGTATTGGAATCGTCTCCGATCGGGGGCGAAGTATAACAACCGGCTCCGGGCCGAACCAGCCAAATTCCGTCATTTCGGCGAGTGTCAAGACAACATGACGTAATGGTCACGCAGCGTTAAGGAAAGGCAATTGCACTTGTCCCGATGCTGCTAGCTCGGCCTCCCCGGTAGAATGGCCGGGTCTGGGGGGTCCGTGAGAAGAGTTTTCGTCGCCATCGCGTGCGTGCTCGCCGGCGCCTGCCTCTTCTTCTTCGCTGGCCGAGCGGGCCGCTTCGAACGCGGTGAAGCCGCTACGGAAGCTCTCGTGGACGCGCCCGATGTGTCCGTGGCCGCCGAACGCTCTTGCGAGCAGGTGGGCGCAATCTGGCTCTGCAACGTCGATGGGGAGACCACGCAACGCCTCAAGGGCGCGCAGGAAAGCCAGGCGGCCTACCGCGATCGGATGGCTGCCAAAGCCGCCGCCGACAAGAAAAAGCTCGAAGATGCCAGGCGCCGCCAATACGAAACGGCCCGTCCTGTCGCCCCCTCCGGCGGACCTGTCCAGGCTCGCCTCGCCTCCTTTCAGAACGAAGATGTCCGCTCAATCATGAGCCTCGCCGGCGTACCTGCCGAATGGTGGCCCGAATTCGAAGCGATCGCCTGGTGCGAATCGCGCTGGCGCCCGGACGCGATTGGCGATGGCGGAAGCAGCGTCGGCATGTGGCAACTTTGGCGCGGCTGGTTCCACAGCGCGGGATTTGACGGCGAAGCCTGGAGCGACCCCGTCGTCAACGCCCGCACGGCCCTCTATGTCCGCCTCGTGCGCGGCCGCTTCGGCGGGCGTGGCGGCTGGAGCTGCGCGGATCACCTCGGGATCGAATGAGGGATTCCTGGCAGAGTTCGAAGATCTCGCACCATTGAACGCGGGGAGACTGGGCGGTCCGCCCGAAGGCTCGGAGAGGTTGTTCCGATCGCGAAGTTCGATAATGTTGGGGCGGCGACCCCTCCTCACGAAAAGGTGTCGATAGTATGCCGAAAAAGAGCCGCCCTCGGCGGAAATCTGAAAATCGGCCCAAAGGGGCGCGGTGCCATCACCCTGGCGATAGCCCTCGACCACAGTATCGGTCGAGCGAACCTTGCCCGGACCGTCCCGTCCCGATCTCGGAGTACCCACTCTATCCAGCGTCACGCCCCGTCCCGTCAGCCTTGCCTTGCCAAACGGCCCGGTGTTGCGCGTTGACGCCGTCTGCGCTTAAGTCGGGTCGAATGGTCTTGCACGGGCGGTGGCGCTTTGGTTCATGGTCGGGAGCCAAACCGCTTACATTACTGCCGTGCGCGGCTCCGATTCTATCCGTGCATGGAGGCTTGGGCTATGGACTTTCGCGACATCCTGTATTCGGTGGACGATGGCATCGCGCGGCTGACGCTGAACCGGCCGGAGAAGCTCAACGCGCTTTCGTGGGGGACGTGGGCGGAGATAGAAACGGCCATGGCGATGGCCGACGATGACGACGAGACCCGGTGCGTGCTCATCACGGGCGCGGGACGGGGATTCTCGGCAGGTTCGGACCTGACGGCGCAGGGCGGCGAGGAAAGCTGGCACCCGCGCCCTCACACCGGGCGGGCCGGGCAGATGCGGACGCGGTATCGCGGTACCTCGGATGTCTACCATTGCCGTAAGCCCACGATTGCCGCGGTGAACGGCGTGTGCGTGGGGGCGGGGTTTTCGTTGGCCCTGGCCTGCGATATCCGTATCGCCAGCGAGGCGGCGCGCTTCAGCGCGATCTTCGTCAAGCGGGCAATCGTCGCCGACACGGGGATGACGTGGTTCCTGCCGCGGGCGGTGGGCATGGAACGCGCGCTGGAGATGATGTTCACGGGCCGCATGGTCGGCTCGGAAGAGGCATTGCGGATCGGGCTGGTGAGCGAGGCCGTGGCGGCCGATGCGCTGGACGCGCGAGCTACGGCCTTGGCGACGGAGATCGCACACGGGCCATCGGTCGCAATCGAGCTGATAAAACGCGTCACAAAAGAGACCTTCACGCGTGACCTGGACAGTCAGATCGAACTCGAGCAGTTCCTCCAGGGCGTGACTTCGCAGACGGAGGACGTGAAGGAGGGGCGACTCTCGTTCATCGAAAAGCGGGAGCCGCTGTTCAAGGGCCGTTGAGGGAAGAAGCTCTCGCGGAGAGGCGGAGAAGTTCGGAGTGCCCGTGGCGCCTACTTTGGGGTCGATCAGCGTGCTCACCCTTCGGCAGGCTCAGGGCGAGCGGTTTGTTCATCCCTTTCGCTGGACGCGCTACCGCAGGAGGGGCATGACCTTTTCCGTGAACATCAGGAAGGATTCGTGGCTGAGAGGGGCTGCAATCAGGTAGTCCATGCCGATCGTGTCGCGCTGTTCGATGATTCGGTCGGCGACTTCTTCGGGGGTGCCATAGATAACGACATCGTTCACGTACTCTTCGGCGGGGTCCCCGGCGGCCTGCGA
>DAOTTM010000320.1:0-8517 GCA_034437915.1 Dehalococcoidia bacterium
CTGAGCCTGTCGAAGGATGAACACGCCGCTGTCCATGGTTCGAGTGTGACCGGCCCTTCGACAGGCTCAGGGCGAACGGAACCCAGCACGTTGCCGTGCAAAACTCTGACGCCCACCCTAGGATGCCCCGGAACGAGACCTTCGCGCGCCTCTAGAGTATGCTTCGGGGCTGTGGGACAGAGCACGACTTCGCGGGCCGGGGTTGGCGGTGAGATTGCGGTGCGGGTGGCCTTGCAGGCCGACATGCGCCGATTTTTCGAACGCGGACAGGTCGGCCCGAAGTTGGTGCATATCCGCGCGGACGCGACCGTGCGCGAGCTGCTCGCGCTCCTGCTCATCCCCGACACCGAGATGGTGACGGTGGGTGTGAACGGCGAGCTGGCTCAACGCACAACCGTGCTCCAGGACCACGACGAAATCACAATGTTTAGCCCGATGGAAGGTGGATAACCCATGACCGAACGCTTTGGCTTCTGGGACAAGATTCTGCACGTGGACCTGACAGCAGGCCGCACATGGACGGAGAACCTCGGCGACGCCTGGTTCCGAAAGTTCGGCGGGGGGCGGGCGCTCATCGCCCACTACCTGTTGACCGAAGTGCCGGCGGGCGCCGACGCACTGGGGCCGGACAACGTGCTCGTATTCGCGCCGGGCGTCGTCACGGGCGCGCCCGTGCCGGGCGCGGGGCGACATTCGGTGGGGGCAAAATCGCCGCTGAACAACGGGTTCGGCGAATCGGAGGCGGGCGGCTATTGGGGCGCCGAGCTGAAGCGGGCGGGCTGGGACGGCATCGTCGTGCACGGCGTCGCCAAGAACCCAACCTACCTGTGGATTAAGGATGGCGAGGTCGAGATCCGCGACGCCTCCCACGTGTGGGGCAAGCTTGCCATCGATGTCGAGGACACGCTTCGTGAGGAGCTGGGCGAACCGCACTGCCGCATCACGCAGTGTGGCATCGCGGGCGAAAAGCTCGTGCGCTTCGCACTCGTCGCCAACGACCTCAACGAGGTCGCCGGGCGGACTGGACTGGGCGCGGTCATGGGCTCGAAGAAGCTCAAGGCGATCGCCGTGCGTGGCACGCAGCCCGTTCCCGTCGCGGACAAAGAGGGACTCAAGGCGATCGCCAAGTGGGTCTCTTCGACGCTCGATGAAAACCACCGCGGCTTCCACGACTACGGCACGGGCGCGGCCATGCAGGGAAAGAACCTCGAAGGCGGCATGCCCACGCTGAACTACCGCATGGGCAAGTTCGACGACATCGCCGCCGTGGATGCGATCGCCGTCGCGGACCACTTCCGCGTCGATATGGGCGCCTGTTTCGCCTGCTCCGTCCGCTGCAAGAAGGTCGTGCAGGTGGAACAGCACGCCGAAGACGCGGGCATCACGCGCAAGGGCAAGGCGATCGGCTACGACCCCGAAGGACGCTGGAGCGTCAATCCGCGCTACGGCGGACCGGAGTACGAATCGCTGGCGGCGTTGGGGCCGAGCGTGGGCGTCTCCGACCTGATCGCGCTCCTCAAGAGCAACGAGCTCTGCAATGCCCTCGGCATCGACACGATCTCGACCGGTGCGACGATCGCCTGGGCGATGGAGGCCTTCGAAAAGGGTGTCCTCAGCGGGGCGGACACGGGCGGCATCGAGCTCTCCTGGGGCAACGGCAACACCGTCGTCCAGTTGATCGAGATGATCGCGAAGCGCGAGGGCTTTGGCGATCTCCTCGCCGAAGGTTCGCAGCGCGCGGCGGAGAAGATCGGCAAGGGCAGCGAGAAGTTCCTGACCACCGTGAAGGGCATGGAGATGGCCATGCACGACCCGCGCCACATGGACCGCATGCGCGGCTCATACCTCACCGCGCCCACGGGCGGCGACCATATGCAACAGCACGACATCAAGAACTCTGGCCGCAATTCCGTCGGCCTCTGCCACTTCCTGGCCTACAACAACGACCAATCGCTAGACCTGCTCAACTCCGTGACGGGCTGGGGCGTGGACCAGGCGGAGTGGGAAGAGGTGGCGCGACGCGGGATCACCATGGCGCGGCTATTCAACATGCGCGAAGGCGTGCGGCGCGCGGACGACCGCCTTCCGGTGCGCTTCGAAGAGGACCTGCCGATGCACAAGGGCGTGAGCCTCGAACAGCAGGGCGGCATCGTGACGGAGTATTATGTCCGGCAGGGCTGGGACGCCGACTCCGGGTTGCCCACGGCGGAGACGCTTGAGGGGCTTGGGATGGAGCGTTACGAGGGGACACGCGCCGCGATCCTGGTGTAAGGCTCACGCCGCAGCCCGTTTTGGTTGGAGCTCCACGGAGATTCGGAAGAACCGTTCGTCCTGAGTTGGCGATGGCCTATGGCCACAACCAGGGATGAAACGGCATTTTCACGCGCTACCAAAGGTGGACGCGTGCCCAATCGCCCGTTCGTGCTGAGCCTGTCGAAGCGTTCACGGGCAGCGCGACGATGGTCGAACAGCGTGCACACCCTTCGACAGGCTGCTCTGAAATAACGTCCCCGCTGCGCAAACCATCCGGGAGTCCGCAATGCCAGCCGTAGTTCGTCGCCTGGCATCGCACCGCTTGCTGGCGTGCGCGGCTTCCATGCCTGCCGACGTTTCATCTCTGGTTGTGGCCTAAGGGTATCCACGACTCGGGGCGAGCGGTGTTTCGGTGATTTGCAGGGCAGTTTGTCGAAGAATGGACACGCGTTCGAACATGGTTCAGAGGGCGCGCACTTCGACAGGCTCAGGGCAAGCGGCGGTTTCATCCCTCTCGATTAGCGCCGCGTCATATCAGCCTCCGGTCCTTCCCGTGAAGGACGGTCGAGGGGGAGGGAGGCTGCTAGAGTGGGCTTCGGGCCGCTCCTACCCGCGCGGAAGGCCGAGTCCGCGGGTGGCGATAACGTTTCGCTGGATCTCGTTGCTGCCACTGTAGATGGAGCTGGGAACGGCCTGGATGTAGGCTTCGGGCATTTCGCCGGCGAAGGGGGCGCGGGATTCCTCGGGCATCATCTGGCCGGCCATGCCGAGCATGTTCACGCCGAAGTTGTAGATGCGCTGGCCAAGTTCGGACTGGAAAATCTTAATGACGGAGGCTTCGTAGTTCGGGACCTTACCCGTCGCCTGGATGTAGCCGATGCGATAGCCGAGGAAGCGACCGACGTTGTTCGCTACGACGTGTTCGGCGAGCTTGATACGGTTCGCGCGACGCGCTTCAGGGCTCATACCGCGGAGCGTGGCGGCCAGGTTTTCGAGCGTGTGCTTCTGGGATGCAGTGCCGCCGATGCCGGAGCGTTCGAAGTCGAGCAGGGTCATGCCGACGTACCAACCGCGGTTCTCTTCGCCCACGAGGTTACGCGCGGGGACGCGTACATCTTCGAAGAAGACCTCGTTGAAGTGGTGGCGGTTGGCCATGTTGATCAGGGGTCGAACCGTGAGACCCGGCTGGTTCTTGATGTTATCGATGAGGAGGAAGCTGATGCCGCGATGCTTGGGCGCCTCCGGGTCGGTGCGGACCAGGCAGAACATCTGGTTGGCGCGGTGGCCACCGGAGGTCCAGATCTTCTGGCCGTTGATAACATATTCGTCGCCGTCGCGGACGGCGCGGGTCTGAAGGGAGGCGAGGTCGGAGCCGGAGCCGGGTTCGCTGTAGCCCTGGCACCAGATGTCTTCGCCACTCGTGATGCGCGGGAGATAACGCTTCTTCTGCTCTTCGTTACCGTGGATGATGAGCGTGGGGCCGATCATGCCGACGCCAAAGCCGCGGGTGCCGGTGTCGGGGGCGCCGTGGTAGCCAAACTCTTCGTTGAAGACCATCTGTTCGTAGATGGAGGCGCCGAGGCCGCCGTATTCCTTGGGCCAGGCGGGGGCGATCCAGCCGCGCTTGCCGAGTTCGTTGTTGAAGACTTTCGCGCGTTCGAAGGCCTCGTCGCTGCGTGCCATGAAGCTGGAGCCGCTGTCGTCGCTGCCACCGAGCTGATCTTTGAGGAACGCCTTGACCTCGATGCGGAGTTGTTCTTCTTTTTCGCCGAACTCAAGCTTCATGGTTTCTCCGTCTCCGCGGTGATTCACGCGGGCCCAATTGATTTCGATACCACCATTCTGGAGGGTGTCGACAAAACGGGAAAGCGAAGCCCCTATCCGATACTCCCTTCCCCGACACTCGGTCATTCGCGTCGCGGCGTTGGGAGATGGATATTGAAGGCGACGCCGGCTGTGCGGACGGTGGCGGCGAGGACGACGCCGAAGATAGCGGCGACACCGGGCGAAGTGGGTTCGAAGAGCCAAACCCGCGAGGCCAGCGAGTCCGGCAGCGGTAGCATTCACTTCGACGAGCAAGACCTGGGGGATGCGGTCGGCGAGGATGTCACGCACGACGCCGCCTCCCGTCGCTGTAAGGATGGCGAGGAGGACAACGGCGGTGAGGGGCAATTCCGCTTCGATCGCGGCGAGGGCGCCAGCAACGGCGAACGCGCCGAGTCCCGCGGCTTCCGCGATCGAGAGCAACGTGCGCGGCGGTTGCCGGACGAAGCCAAAGCGGTTGTGCCTGGCCAGGCGGGGGAGCCGGCGGGCACGCACGACCGCCACCAGTTCGGCAACTTCCTCGACGCGGCCGACGAAGCTTGTTGGCTGCGGGGTGAGATTCCCGGGCACGGTGTCCAGCGTGCGCAAATGCGGGAACTTTTCCCGCAGCCCGTCGGCGCGAACCTGGTAGAGCCGCTGCGCTTGCGAAAGGTCGCGTAGACGGTGCTCACCGAGATCGACGAGGACGACGCCGCCGTCGAGAAGGCTTTGATTGAGGCGGCAACCAGACCTGACCACCGTGGCCCGAGGCCATGACGCGAGCGGCACGGTTCAAGGTGGGGCCGAAGTAGTCGTCCGCGCGCAGCTCCGCTTCGCCCGTGGCAATGCCCATGCGCACCGGGAGTTCGAGGGCACCTTGCGCTTCGATTGCCGCGAGGACGGCCTCGTTAGGCGACGAAAAGGCAGCCAGAATGCCGTCGCCGGTGTGCTTAAAGAGCCAGCCGCCGTGCGCCTCGATCGCCGCCCGAAGCACCTCATCGTGGCGGGCGAGCGCGCCGTGCATCTCCACGGTCTGTTCTTCCCAGCGCCCAGTCGAACCCTCGATGTCAGTGAACAGAAATGTCACGATGCCAGTTGGGCGCGTCATGGCGCGCAGTATGGCACGGATGGGGACGTCGGGGGACGCGTATGCACGGGCACTTGCGTGGGTGCGTACAATACGCCGCATGGCGCTCTCCCTTACAGGCCGTGGGACCTTCGTTGGCCGCGAATCCGAGCTGACGAGGTTGACCGAACGCCTGGGCTCAGCCGGACGCGGCGAGGGTGGCGTCGTGTTCATCGGCGGTGAGCCCGGCATCGGCAAGTCGCGGCTGCTCCTGGAGTTCGCCGGGCGTGCCCGCGCCGCAGGCTGGCTCGTGCTCGAGGGACGGGCCTACAGCACCGAGGGCATGCCGGCCTACCTGCCATTCGTCGAAGCCCTCAGCGAGCACGTCCCGGCGTGCGCGGATGAAGACTTGCGCGCGCTGCTGGAAGACGCGCCCGCGCTGGCGACGCTCATCCCCGACATCCGAAGGCGATTGCCCGGCGTGCCGGTGCGCGATCCCCTGGGCCCGGAGGCGGAACGGTTCCGCCTGTTCGAGGGCGTTTCGAACTTCTTCCTGCAGGCCGCTCGCTCATCCGGGACGCAGGGCCTGCTCCTCTGCCTGGATGACCTGCAATGGGCTGACAGGACGGCTCTCCTCTTGCTCGTCCACCTGGCGAGAAAGCTGAAGCAGTCGCATCTCCTCGTCGTGGGTGCATACCGGACAGGCGACGCGGACCAGGCCCCCGCGTTGCCCGAGATCCTGGAGGATATGGCACGAGAGCACATGGACGAACGAATCACCCTTCCGCGGCTGTCGCTCGATGAGACGAGGGCAGTGATAGATGGGCTCTGTGGAATGCCGCCAGCTCCTGCCGTGTTGCGCGCCGTACACGCCCAGACCGACGGTAACCCCTTGTTCGTGGAAGAAGTCGTCCGCCAGCTGATCTCGGAAAAGCGGGACCTCTCGCGGGAGGAAGCAGCTCGGGATTGGGGCCTCCCGGCGGGAGTCCGCGCGAATATCGAGCGGCGCGTGTCACGGCTCAGCATGGATGCGCGGGGGCTGCTCCAGGGTGCAGCCGTGCTCGGTGAACGAATCGTCCCGGAGTTCGTCAAGGCGATGTCCGGCCTGCCGGATGAGGCGGCGGTGAATTGCATGGAAGAGGCCGGTGCGGCCGGCATGCTCCGGGAAGAGGGGATGACCTACGTCTTCGCGCACCCGCTCATTCGCCAGGGCGTTTACGAGGGGCTCAGCCTGGCCCGCCGGCAACAGCTCCACGGGCGTGCCGCCGCGCTGCTCGAGTCACGCGGTCCAGGAGTCGGCGGATATGGGGACGACGGAACGATAGGCCACCACTGGCGATTGGCCGGGCAGCCCGACCGCGCCATCGACTACCTCTTGCGAGCAGGCGATACGGCCATCGGTTTGACGTCGTGGGAGGAGGCAGCCCGCTACTGGGAGGCGGCTGGGGAGTGTATGGAGCAGTCCGCTCAGCCGCCCGCTCGGCGCGCCCGTCTCCTCGAAGGACTGGGCGACCTCTACTTCCTCAGTACCTTCCAGGCCCACCCGGCGGTCGAACGGTACGAAGCGGCCAGCGCACTGTACGAGCAGGCGGGGGATCCGTTCGGCTGGGCGAGGGCCCAATCACTTGCCGGTCGGAGCCTTGCATACCCCACATCCGGCTTCGATTATCCCGGCGCACTCCGCCACCTTCGCGCCGCCGAGCCGGTGCTGGCGAGCGGGCCGCCGAGCGTCGAGTTGGGGGAACTCTACGCAGCCCTGGCGCATGCGGAATCTCATGCCTTGCAAAACGGCCCGGACCGAATGATCGAGGCGATGCGGCTGGTCGGCGAGATAGCCGAGAAGCTGGAGGACGACTTCCTCAGCGACTTTCTCCGCGTCCAGTCGTACCACCTGCAGGGACACTACCTCGGACTGCAGGGTCGCCTCGCCGAGGGGCTCGCCCTGGAGGAGTTCGCCGCCGCGAGCGCCACGGACTTGAAAGGCATACCCGGGCCGGTCAATCAATGGCCAGGACGCTGGCGTGAACTGCTCCTCATACGCAGTGGTGATGACCAGGGCCCCATGTCGAATGACATCGGTTCCGTCCAGCTTTCGCTAGTCACCAGCAGGGTGGGGTTGGCAAACTTCACGACCAATTGCTGCGGTTGGCAGAGTTTGGACTTGAACGACCCGCTCCGCGCACGTGCGAAACATGAACAGATCCGCGACGTACAGGGACGCTTCATCACACCGTTCTTGCTCTACGACCTGGCCCTCTGCGGCGACATAGACGCCTTGCGAGCGCTGGCTGAAGGCGGTACCACAGCTCTGAGCACGATTAACCCCGATACCGTGAGCAGTGCGCATACGATGATGGCCTTTGCCGAAGGACGCTGGGAAGATTTCGAGTCCTCGTTCCGGGACCGCGGGCGCAAGTGGCGAGACGGAGGGAGCAATAGCATCACCGTCCTGCTCGACCGGATGCTTCTTCGCGCCTGCCGGGTTACCGGTGAGGTGGAGGCTTCGGAATCCCTTCTGGAGGAATCATTGCGCATATCACTGGGCAGCGGCGCAGTGAAGTACGAGATGATCTCCCGGATAGATCTGGCGCTTCTGTTAGGCGAAACGGGCCGGCTGGACGAAGAGGAGACGCATCTGGCGCGTTGTCGAGAGATCCTCGCGGACGGCGAAGATTGGCGGGGCATCGGCGGCCGCCTTGCCCTTGCCGAGGCCGTCCATGCCGCTGCGCGTGGGCGCCACGAAGAAGCCGATGCCCATTTCGACCGCTCGATCGAGAGCTTTCGCGGCCTGTCGCTGCCCTGGGATGAGACGGAGGGCTTCGAGGTCTGGGCGCGTTCGTGCCGCCGCTTCTATCGCGGACGCGGTCGGCGCGCGTTCGTCCTGCAAAAGCTTGGCGCGGCCCGGAACGTCTACGAGCGAATCGGGGTCGGCCAGCCGTGGCTGGACCGGCTCAACGCGTTGGAAATGCAGTTACTCGGCGCCGCCGCGAACGTCATCGAAGATGAACTCCCCGACAACTTGACCGGGCGTGAGGTCGAAGTCCTGCGCCTGATCGCGCTCGGCAAGAGCAACAAGGAGATTGGCGATGGGCTGGTGCTCAGCGTCAGGACGGTGGAGCGCCACATCGCCAACATCTACCTCAAGACCGGCGCCCACGGGCGGGTCGAAGCGGCAACCTACGCGCACGCCCACGACATCTCCGCTCATTCGACGTAGCCAAGCCCGCCCTCACCCCCAACCCCTCTGGTCTGAAAATAGCCTCCCGAAACGCGTTTGGCGGACCAAAGGTTCGTTGCTTGGCGTCGCGCCCTCACCCCCAGCCCCTCTCCCGCACGTGCGGGAGAGGGGCTGGGGGTGAGGGCGCGACGCCAAGCAACGAACCTTTGGTCCGCCA
>DAOTTM010000321.1:0-4008 GCA_034437915.1 Dehalococcoidia bacterium
ATCAGTTGGCGCCACCAGCTCCCGGTCTTCGCCGAGCTGGGCTTTCGCTGCATCGCGCCGGATATGCGGGGCTACGGCCGCTCTACTGTCTACGGCCGCCACGCAGACTACGCCCTCGAACACAGCGTCCGGGACATGATCGAGCTGCTCGATTCGCTCGGCGCGGAGAAGGCGGTCTGGGTTGGGCACGATTGGGGCAGCCCCGTCGTCTGGGACATCGCCAGCCACCACCCCGAACGCTGCCACGGGGTCGCGAACCTCTGCGTGCCCTATTTCGCGAAAGGCTTCGCGCTCCAGAACTTCGTCCCGCTCGTCGATCGCGATCTCTACCCGGAGGACAAGTTCCCCGCCGGGCAATGGGAGTACATGCTCTACTATCAGGAACATTTCGCCGAGGCCCAGGCGGCGATGGAAGGGAACACGCGCAACACCGCCAAGCTGCTCTTCCGCAAGGGCAACCCGGCCCTTCGCGGTCAACCTTCCGGCACGTCAATGACTCGCAGGCTCGGCGGCTGGTTCGGCAGCTCCGGCGCAGCGCCCGATGTGCCACGCGACACCGATGTGCTCACGGAGACGGACCTGGAGGCCTATGCCGCCTCAATGGAACGCAACGGCTTTTTCGGCCCCGATTCCTGGTACATGAACCACGACCGCAACCTCTCCTACGCCGCCCACGCGGTGAACGGCGGCCGTCTGACGATGCCGGTGCTCTTCCTCCACGCGACCTACGATTACACCTGCGACACCACCGCATCCCGTCTCGCCGACCCCATGCGCGAGGATTGCGCCGACCTCACCGAAGTCGTCGTCGAATCCGGCCACTGGATGGCACAGGAGAAGCCGGTCGCGGTGAACGCGGCGCTGGCGAAGTGGCTCGCGACGAAGCTGCCGGCCGTCTGGACGGCGTGACCCACCTACTGAGCGGGTTCTCCTCCGATGGGCGTACACTTGGTACTGTTCTGGAGGCGAAGTATGACGGCTCGCACACTGACTGCCGTGATCATCCGGGAGGGCCAGCTATTTGTCGCGCTCTGCCCGGAGTTTGATGTCGTCAGCCAGGGAGAATCCGTTGAGGATGCCCGTTTGAAGCACGGAGGCACTGGAGCTGTTCTTCGAAACGGCGCCAGCAGAAGAGATAAGCCGTAGAGGTTCGGGCGAAGTGTACGTGACCAACGTTGAGGTAGCGGTTGCCTGAATGGAAGGTCCTTTCCGGGCGCGAAGTTTGCAGGATTCTCGAAGAACACGGCTTCGTGTTGGCACGGCAGCATGGCAGTCACATGGTCATGCAACGAAAGGGAACTCACGGGACGACAACGGTCCGGGTGGGCGGCAGAGTTTTGCACGGCAACGTGCTGGGTTCCGTTCGCCCTGAGCCTGTCGACGGGCCGGTCACACTCGAACCATGGACAGCGGCGTGCTCATCCTTCGACAGGCTCAGGACGAACGGGGGTGACAGGCGGAACGACGTGAAAATCGAACCAGGACAAGGCGCACGCAAAACTCTGACGCCCACGCCAACGGTCCCGGTGCCAACGATCGTGAGCTTGCGATTGGTACACTACGGACAATCGTGCGCCAGTCGGGCGTCTCCGCGGAGCTCTTTCAGGTCGGTTCCGGCCGTTCGGGGAGGGATTGAGTGTATGGCGACCTACGCCGCCTCAGCCGGGTGCGTGGATTGCGTGACCGAGTCTCGTCAGGGTAGCGTGGCAGTTTCGGCGCGCCAACGCATCCGCGGCCGTCTTTGCGGAACTAATATACGGACCGCGTGAAAGCCAAGGAAGCACTACGCGACATGGTCGATAGGCTGACGGACGAGCAGGCCTAAGATTGGCTTCTCCAGATGCGCGATGTGCCCCCACCCGTCCCCTGGCGGCAACGGCCCATTCCTCCCGGCTGGCGAGAGATGGCCGCCATGACCATTTCCGAGCGAAAAGGGAGGTCTTCCGAAGGTGGCCCGCCGAAATCGACAGAGACGAGTTTCGCGCGTGGGAAGAGGGAACTCTCTCGGACGTCGAATTGATAGATGCCTGACGGACTCCCAACTCGTGGCGAGTCTGGCAAGTGAACCTGAACCCCACGATCGGCTCCGAAATCCGAAAGCACCGACCGTGCCTCGTCATCAGTTCGCCGGCGTTCGATGGGCTAACCGATCGAATCGTTGTGCCGATCACAACGTGGCACGAGCGCTTTTCGCGACAGCCGAATCGCGTCTTCATCGCGGCCTCGCCATCCCGAGAGCTAACGTCCGACTCTGCGGGGGATGTGCTTCAAGTTCGTGCGGTTTCCGTGGAGCGGTCCAGCATGCAGCTTGGCTTGTTGGAAGCGGGCGTTCTCGAAGAAGTTGTTGCGCGGGTCGCGCAGGTTATCGAGTACGTCGATGGCTAACCGGAAATGAATGAGGACTTTTCGCATTCGGCGAGCCTCGGTGTTATGACGCCTATGGCGGCATGGACTCCCCCTCACGGGTAGAGCGGGTGGAACACGAGGCCGGTGCCCATCTTTGGGTAGAAGAAGGTGGATTTCTGGGGCATGCGTTCGCCCTGGTCTGCAAGGAGCATGACCTCCGCAACGGAAACGGGGTTCAAAAGGAAGCCGACGGTGTCCCCGGTCTCCGCGCGCTGTACGACCTCGTGCGCCTCGTGGGTGTACTCGACCAGCCCAGCGCGCAGATCGTCGTCTGAGACGCCCCACAGCGGCTCCAGGACGCCATAGCGGAGGACGTTCGGCGCGATTCCGCCCCACTCATCAGTATGCCCAGCGGGCGTTCGTTCCGCGAGGGTATTGCGGCCCCGCACCCTAAGGAGATGCATCGTACCCGGCTCCAGGCCAACGGCGAGAATTCCTCCAAGGTTCGACGCCAACGCGAGCGCGGCGGCCGCCTCGTCTATCGCTCCAAGCGCTTCGACTTCGAACATCGATTCGATTCGCGCGCCCCAGTCGGAAGGTGCGGCTCTCGGGACGATGCGGTGGATCGGGCGGATGATCAGGCCTGGCTCGTCCGCCGCGACGATCGCGGACAGGGCGAAGCGTGCGGGGTGGTCGCGTTCGAGCTGTTGGCCGCCTTCCAAGCGGCTGTTTCGGTAGTTGAGGGCCGTCTCATAGCGGTGGTGGCCGTCGGCGATGTAAAACGACTCCGCCAGCAAGGGCGCGATGTGGCGCATCTCGTAGCGGCTGACCTCAATCACCCAGAGCCGGTGAGTGTCGCCGTCGGTCGTCGTGGCTTCGTGGTCTGCCGGCCGGGCGGCCATCTGGGTGGCGAGGAAGTCGCGCAACTGGCCCGCACGGTCGCGCGCGATCATGAACACTGGGCTGAACTGCGTTTGCGTCGCTTGCAGGAGCTTGAGGCGATCTTCCTTCGGGCCAGACATCGTAAACTCGTGGGGCTTGACTGCGCCTTCTTCCCATGGCTGCGCCTCGACGCCCGCGATTAACGCGCGGCGGGAGAACGACTGCCCGGACTCGGTGAAGACCTGCTCGTAGACGTACAGCATCGGGAGTTCGTCGCGCGCGATTGCCCCTTCCGCCACCCAGCTTTCGAGCAGCCCGGCAACGCGCGCGTAGCGCTCTTCGTCGCCGTCCGCGAGTTCCAGGTGAACTGCGTTATGTGGACTGGATGCGGCCAATGTCCTCTGTTCCGCGGGCGAGATGACATCGTACGGCGGCGCGAGGAGGTCGCTCAATGGCCCGGCGTTGCCGGTATAGCGAAGGCCGCGCAGGGGGAGGATCTGAGGCATGTGGGAATGGCTCCATCGGTGTTCGGTTTGTTCGAGGGGCGGTGCGAACCTAGAATCGCTGGACGCCTATGCGTCAATACTGTGTTTTCTGCAACATCGTCGCCGGCAACGAACCAGCCAACATCATCTATCAAGACGACGATGTGATCGTCATCCAGAACGTCCTCCGCTGGGCGCCAATCATGCTGCTCGCGATGACGAAGCACCATACGACGCAGGCGGAGCTCTGGTCGGAGCACATCGGCAAGGTGGGCAAGATCGGCGCGGAGATCGG
>DAOTTM010000322.1:0-1595 GCA_034437915.1 Dehalococcoidia bacterium
CTCGAGGACCTGAAGTACATCCTCACGCCCATGGCGAACACGGGCGAAGAGGCGATCGGTTCGATGGGCACGGACACGCCGCTCGCCGTCCTCAGCGATCGTCCCCAGCCGCTCTACAATTACTTCCAGCAGCTCTTCGCCCAGGTCACGAACCCGCCCCTCGACGCAATTCGCGAAGAGCTCGTGACCTCTGTTAAGACCGTTATTGGACCGGAAGGGAACCTGCTCGACCCCGAACCGGAGAACTGTCACCTCATCAGCCTCGATAGCCCCTTCCTCAGCAACGAGCAGTTGGCCAAGTTCAAATCACTTCGCGACCACGCCTTGCGCGCGACGGTGTTGCCGATGCTCTTCCCCGCCCTGGCTGGGCCGGCTGGCCTCGCGCCGGCGATGGACGCCCTCTACGAGCAGGCGGACGCCGCCATCGCGAACGGCGCCAAGGTGCTCATCCTTTCGGATCGGGGCGTCGATGCGGAGAACGCGCCCATCCCGACGCTGCTCGCGGTTGCGGGGGTCCACAACCACCTCGTTCGCGCACGCAAGCGCACGCGGATCGGTCTCATCATGGAGACGGGCGAGGCGCGCGAGGTGCACCACTTCGCCCTCCTCATCGGCTACGGCGCGGGCGCTATCAACCCCTACCTCGCGCTCGATTCCGTCGAACAGCTCCACGCAGAGGGCATTCTTTCGCCCGGGATGAGCCGCGAAGAGGCCGTCGATCACTACCTGAAGTCGCTCAAGAAGGGCGTCGTCAAGGTCATGTCGAAAATGGGCATCTCCACGGTGCAGAGCTATCGTGGCGCCCAGATATTCGAGGCGATCGGCCTCGCCGAGCCGTTCATCGACCGCTATTTCACGAAGACGGCCTCCCGCATCGGCGGCATCGGCATCGACGAGATCGGCGTCGAGTCGCTCGCCCACCACACGCGCGCGTTCCCGCAACGCGAAGGCGGCCTGCACGAACTCATCTACGGCGGCCAGTACCAGTGGCGGCGCGACGGCGAATTCCACCTGTTTAACCCCGAGACCGTGTTCCGTCTCCAGCACGCCACGCGCAGCGGGCGTCGCGACATCTTCTCTGAATACACGAAGATGGTGAACGACCAATCCGAGCGCATGGCGACCCTTCGTGGGCTGTTCGACTTCCACAGCGACCGCGAACCCATTCCCCTGGACGAAGTCGAACCAGCAGAGGCACTGTTCAAGCGCTTCGCCACGGGCGCGATGTCGTTTGGTTCGATCAGCGCGGAAGCGCACGAGACGCTTGCCATCGCGATGAACCGCATCGGTGGGAAGAGCAATACCGGCGAAGGCGGCGAAGACCGTGGCCGCTTCACCCCGGACGCGAACGGTGACCTTCGCCGCAGCGCGATCAAGCAGGTCGCCTCTGGCCGCTTCGGCGTCACCAGCGAGTACCTGGTGAACGCGGACGAACTCCAGATCAAGATGGCCCAGGGCGCAAAGCCGGGCGAGGGCGGCCAGCTACCGGGCCACAAGGTCTACCCCTGGATCGCCGAAGTGCGCCATTCGACGCCCGGCGTGGGCCTCATCAGCCCGCCGCCGCACCACGACATCTATTCAATCGAAGACCCCCC
>DAOTTM010000323.1:0-4543 GCA_034437915.1 Dehalococcoidia bacterium
CGGATATTGTCCATCCAGTTCAGGTACACCTTTTCAAAGCGTTGGGGGACGATCTTGATGCGTCCGTCGCGGACCACCGTCGCCGCCTCGCTCGCGATCGACCGCCCCGGCTCGTATTCCTTATGTACATCGAGCCACCACTGTTCGCTGGGGATCGGCTGCACCACCGTCTTGCAGCGGCTGCAATGCCCAACGCTGTGCGTGTAGCCCTCGACATGGTCGAGGAAGCCCTCGTCCTTCAGGTCGCGCAGGATCGCCGAGCGTGCATCCTCCACGCTCATCCCGGCGTATGGCCCCGCCTCCTCGTTCATGTTCGCCTGCTTGTCGATCGCGACGATCACTTCGAGGCTGTGGCGCTGGCCAATCTCCCAGTCGTTCGGGTCGTGGCCGGGCGTCACCTTCACGGCGCCCGTGCCGAATTCCGGCTTCACCGCTTCGTCCGCCACCACCGGGATCTCCCGCCCAATGATCGGCAGCATCAGCATTCGGCCGATCTTCTCCTCATAGCGGTCGTCGTTCGGGTTCACGGCCACGCCCGTGTCCGCGACCATCGTCTCCGGCCGCGTCGTCGCCACGATCACCGCATCGGGCAG
Organism: Dehalococcoidia bacterium; assembly: GCA_034437915.1. Classification (GTDB taxonomy): domain Bacteria; phylum Chloroflexota; class Dehalococcoidia; order Tepidiformales; family Tepidiformaceae; genus JACRBT01. The sequence continues at coordinate 594 of DAOTTM010000323.1, forward strand.
CGGCATCCCGCCCTCGCCCACGACTGGGTAGCGGATGAAGTAGAGCTTCGCCGCCACGTCGATGTAGTCGACCTCAAGGTCGCTCAGCGCCGTCTCGCAGCGCGGACACCAGTTGATCATGCGCAGCCCGCGATAGATAAGCCCGTCCTCATACAGGTTCACAAACGTCGTCCGCACCGCTTTGACGATCTTTGGGTCGAGCGTGAAGACGCTGCGCGACCAGTCCGCGCTCGCCCCCAGCTTGCGGTGCTGGTCCGAAATACGGCTGCGATACTTCCGCACCCACATCCACGTCCGTTCGACGAACTTCTCGCGGCCGAGGTCGTGCCGAGTCAGCCCTTCCTTCGCCAGCTCTTTCTCGATCACGTTTTGCGTGGCGATGCCGGCGTGGTCCTCGCCCGGCAGCCAGAGCGTCGGGTCCCCCTGCATCCGGTGCCAGCGCACGAGCGCGTCCGTGATCGAATCCTCCAGCCCGTGCCCCAGGTGTAATTCGCCTGTCACATTCGGCGGCGGCATGACAATTGTGTACGCCTGCTGCCCCTCGTCGATCCGCGGCTGGAAATACCCACCCTTCTCCCACATCTCATAAATCCGACCCTCAACGCTCGCCGGCTGGTAACCAGGGGGTAGCTGAGCGCGTGCTGGTGTCGTCGAGGTCATGCGGAAATCTCCAGGGGAAGATGCAGCCCGGCGCCGTGCCGCGACCGGATATCCAGTGTAGCAAGCGCCGCCAGTTCGGGACGACAACGGCTTGGTCGTGGAACGCCGCAGTCCGTAGCGCGCGCGGAAGCAAGCGCCGGGATGGTCAGGCTCCCGCTGCTGGGCGCGCTGGCGGCCCGTGGGGGTACGCCAGCGCGCTTAACCTCTCGCCGCGCCTTATGGCGTCTTGCGGTACTCTCGGCTCATGGCCACGCGCTGGTTGGTCGTATCGCTGCTCTTGCTCCTCGGGTTGCAGGGCTTCTCGGCAGCCTGCGCTTCCAACAGCCAGTCGGACACCCGCGTCCGCGTCGAACTCATACCTCCCACTTCGCCAACAGCCACAGCCTCGCTAGCAGCGTCGATGGCCGTTCCGGCGCCCGCAAACACTCCCGCGCCCACCCGCCGCATCACCCTTTCGGCCGTCGGCGATGTCATGCTCGACCGCAGCGTCGGCGAACGCATCAGGTCCGATGGGCCATCGGTCGTGTTCAAAGGCGTCCGGCAATCCCTGCGGGGAGCGGACTTCACGGTCGCGAACCTCGAAACTTCGATTGCCGAAGTTGGTTCTCCGCGCGCCAAGGGCTACACCTTCCGCTCGCCTCCGGCCGCCGCCGAGGCATTGAAGGATGCCGGCATCGACCTCGTCTCGCTCGCGAACAACCACTCGCTGGACTTCGGTCCCGACGCGCTGCGCCAAACGTTGTCGCTGGTCGAAGCGCAGGGCATCCTCGCCGTGGGCGCTGGTGTCGATGCGAAGTCCGCCCTCGCTCCGAAAGTTGTCCAGGTGAACGGCTTGCGGCTGGCCTTCCTCGGGTTCGTCGACACGCCCTCGGAGGGTGCCGGTTACCAACGTTCCACCTGGGAGGCCGGCCCCGGCAAGCCCGGCGTTGCCTGGGCCGACGTCGAAGGCATCACACGCGCCGTCAAGGCCGCGGCCGCCGAAGCCGATCTCGTCATCGTCCTCCTCCACAACGGCGTCGAGGGCAGCCGCGAACCCTCGCCTTCTCAGCGCCTGTATGCTCAGGCCGCCATCGATGCGGGCGCGGCCCTCGTGCTCGGCAGCCATCCCCACGTCCTTCAGACAGTCGAACGCTACGGGAGCGGCGTGATCGCCTATAGCCTTGGCAATTTCGTTTTCGATGGCTTCGATGGCGCCGCGAACACCTCGGCGATCTTCGAAGCCGTGCTCACCCCTGAAGGCGTTGAATCGTGGAGAATGGTCCCTGTCTCGATCGTCGATGGTCTGCCCGTCCCGAAGTGAAGGAGTCCCGCCATGCCCCAGCCCCTCCCCGAACACGGACGCCCCTGGCCCGAACTGCGCGACGAAATGGAAGGCATGCGCGGCCACGACCTCGATTGGCGCCACGGCCGCCACGGCGCCTACGTCTGGTATGCCAACGACGCCCTCGAAGACGTCCTCCGCGAAGCCTTCGGCATGTTCATGGTCGAAAACGGCCTCGGAATCCGCGTCTTCCCCAGCATTAACCGCATGGAGAGCGAAGTCCTTTCGATGGTCGCTGGCCTGCTCGATGGCGACGACATCACCGCCGGCATCTTCACCTCCGGCGGAACCGAGAGCATCTTCCTCGCTATCTCCGCCATGCGTGAATGGGCCCGCGCAACCAAACCAGGCGTCACCCGCCCCACCATCGTCGCACCCCATTCCGCTCATCCCGCCCTCAACAAAGCGGCCCACTACCTCGGCCTCGAGGTCCTCCGTGTGCCCGTGGGCCCAGACCTCCGCGCCGATCCCGCAGCCCTCGCCGCAGCCATCACGCCCGACACGATCGGCCTCTACATCTCCGCGCCGTCCTACTCCCTCGGCCTCGTCGATCCCGTCGCCGAAGTCGCGGCACTTGCCGAACGCTCAGGACTCTGGCTCCATGTCGATGCCTGCGTTGGCGGTATCCTCGGTGGCTTCGTCCGCGACCTCGGCCACGCCGTCCCCGATTTCGGCTTCGCCAACGCCGGCGTCAGCTCCATTTCCGCCGACCTCCACAAGTCCGGCTATGCCGCCAAGCCCGCCTCCACGGTCACCTTCCGTACGAGGGAGCAGCGCGAATTCGCGCGCTATCGTTTCAGCGACTGGCCCAGCGGCATGTACAGCTCGTACACCTTCACCGGCTCTCGTCCCGGTGGCGCCATCGCCGCAGCCTGGGCCGCGATGCAATACCTCGGCCGCGATGGCTACCGCGAACTCGCCGCCTCCGCCATGCGCGCGAAAGAAGCCATGGCGACGGGCCTCCTCGCTATACCCGGCGTCACCATCAACGGCGCGCCACACCTCTGGTCCTTCGGCTGGTCCGTGGAGGGTGTCGATGTCGGCAAACTCGCGGGCGCCCTCTACTCCCGCGGCTGGGTCGCTGGCACGACCACACACCCGCCCGGTATCCACGTCATGGCCACGCCCGTCCACGAACCCTTCGCCCAGGAATACGTGGACGCCGTCCGCGCCGCCCTCGCCGAAGTCCGCGGCGGCGCCCCTGCTGAGTCCCGCCCCGCCGCCTACAACTGACGCCGCTTCCTATCTCCTACTTCCTACCTTCTATCGCCGGTCCGGCCCCGAAAGCAGTACACCACCGTCTACAGTGAGCACCACGCCCGTGATGTACCGCGCTTCATCCGATGCGAGGAACAACGCCGCGTAGCCGATGTCCCAGCCCTCGCCCTCGATTTTCAGCAGCGAAGAGCTCCTTCGCCGGTCCCGCAATTCGTCCGTCATCCCGCCCGCATACACCATCGGCGTGAACACCGGCCCCGGCGCGATGCAGTTCACGCGGATCCCCTGGCGCGCATGGTCCACGGCCATCGCCCGCGTCAGCGCCTCGACGGCGCCTTTGGAGGTTGCGTACGGCGTCAGCCGGCTCGGGCGCGCCGCCGCCAGCGAGGAGATGTTCACAATCGCCCCGCCCCCGCTGGCCTCCATCGCCGGTACCGCGTACTTCCCCGTGAGCATCATGCTCTTCACGTTCACGCGCATCACCCGGTCCCAATCGTCCTCGGACACATTCGTGACGTTGCCCGCGCCGCCGATGCCCACGTTGTTCTGGAGGATGTCCAGCTTCCCCCACTTCGCCACCGCGCGTTGCACCATCGCCTCGCAGTTGTCCGCGATCGTCACGTCCGCCTCGAACACCTCGCCCTCACCGCCCTCGCCACGGATCATCGCCAGCGTCGCTTCCGCCGCCGAGGCCTTCCGATCCACGAGCAGCACGCGCGCGCCCTCCCGAGCGAACAGGATCGCCGCCGCC
>DAOTTM010000324.1:0-8074 GCA_034437915.1 Dehalococcoidia bacterium
CCGCCATCACGATCTGCATGCCTTCGGCCGCGAACTTCTCCGCCATTGCTCGCCCAATCCCACTCGCCGACCCCGTAACCACCGCGACCTTGTCCTTAAAATCTTTCACGTTAGCCCTCCGATTGTCTTGTGCCATTGATTCTACCGCCTCGCCACCGAACGAATCGTTCGACTGCACTGCGTCTGTCCTGGTGCCCGCTGCCGTGGTCGGGCGCTGGGCGCGCGAGCGAGCCAGCCCCCCAGCAGCGCCGCTTGCAACCCCGTTCTTCCCCTCGTACGCTCCCGCCATGAGCCTGCCCAAAGCCGTCATCGCTGTCCCTTTGCCCGAAGCTACGCTTGCCCGCCTGACCGCCGGGTGCCACCCGGTCACCGGCGTGACCCCTGGCGACCGCGAGGCGCTGCGGGCTGCCCTCGCCAACGCGGAAGGGGTGCTGTCGCCGGCTCCGACGCCATACGATGCCGCTTTTCTCGACGCGCTCCCACGCCTGCGGGTCATCTCGAACTTCGGCGTGGGCTTCAACAACGTCGACCTCGATGACTGCACGCGGCGCGGCATCGCCGTCTGCAATACGCCGGGCGTGCTCAGTGTGGCCGTCGCAGAACTGGCGCTGCTTCTCATCCTCGCGGCCGCACGGCGCTTCCCCGCCAATACCGCTCACGCCTCGGGCGGGGGATGGAGCGCTGGTGCCGCCGCGCCACCACTCGGCTTCGACATTACGGGCAAGACTCTCGGCCTCATCGGCTACGGCCGCATCGCCCGCGAGACCGCCGTTCGTGCCCGCGCTTTCGGCATGCGGGTGGTGTATTACGACGCGTATCCCGTCGTCACCGATGTCCTTGCGACGCCCGTTTCCCTTGACGATCTTCTGCGAACGTCCGATTTCGTCTCCCTCCACGTCAACCTCACCGCGGAGACGCACCATCTGCTCGGCGCTCGCGAGTTCGCGCTCATGAAGCCGTCCGCCTGGCTGGTCAACACGTCGCGCGGACCGGTTGTCGACCAGTTGGCCCTGATCGCCGCCCTTGGGGAGAGCCAAATTGCGGGCGCGGCGCTCGACGTGATGGAGGCCGAGCCGCCGGCCGCCGAGGATCCGCTGCTGACGATGGCAAACGTCATCATCCTGCCCCACATCGGCACGGCCACCGCGGAGACTCGCGCGGCGATGCTCGAAATGTCCGTCTCCAACCTCCTCATGGTCCTGGGAGGCGAACCCCCGCTGAGCTGCGTCAACCCCGAAGCCCTCCCCCGCGCCATGCAGGGACGCTAACTGCTACCGGCCCAAACGACTTTCGATCGTATTGCTCCCCCTCGCCCGCGAAATCGGGAGAGGAGAATCCCTACCCGGGGGGTGAGGCCGCGCTGGTGAACTCGCCGAACCCGGCGTAGCATTCGCGCCACTCGGGTTTGGGGATGGTGCAGCATGGCCGGTGCGTTAAACGGCGTTCGCGTTATCGATTTCGGGCAGTATGTCGCGGGGCCGCTGGCGGCGATGCTCCTCGGCGACCAGGGAGCGGATGTCATCCGCGTTGAACGCCCCGGCGGCCCATCGTGGGATACGCCCGCGAACGTAACCTGGAATCGCAACAAGCGCAGTCTCGTCCTCGACCTCACCCGGCCCGCCGATCGTGAGACCGCCAAATCACTTGTCGCCTCCGCGGATATCGTCATCGAAAACTTCCGCCCGGGTGTCATGGAGCGCCTCGGACTCGGCTCAACCGCGATGACCGCCGCCAACCCGCGTTTGATTTACTGTTCGCTCCCGGGCTTCGCATCGGACGATCCACGCGCCCACATCGCTGCCTGGGAGGGCACGGTCGCCGCCGCCGCCGCCACGTATCGCCCTCACTCAGAGACCGGCCGCCCGATCTACAACGCCCTGCCCTTCTCCTCCTCCTACGCTGCCTTCCTCGGCGCCGTGAGCATCGCCATGGCGCTCAACGCCCGTGAACGCGACGGAATCGGCCAGGTTATCGAAGTGCCGCTCTTCGACGCCACCTTCGCGGCCATGGGCTACCAGGGCTTGCGCATCCACAACCCCGCCGCCGCACCGGACGCCGCCGCTATGGCGCGCATGATGGGCTGGACGCGCCAGTTCGAATGCAAGGACGGGCGCTGGTTCATGTACCACGCGGGCAACGACAACGCCCGCGACTTCTTCGAAGCAACCGGCGCCGCGGCATGGGCCGCCCCGGACCTCTCGCCGGAGGAGCTTCGCCAACGCACGGAAGAACTCTTCCGCACCCGTACAGCCGCCGAGTGGGAAGCGCTCTGCGAACAGGTGGAGACAGAGGGCGCGATCTGTCGCACGAGCGCGGAATGGTTGCAGAACCCGCACGCGCTTGGTTCGGGCATGATCGTCGATACCGAAGACGCCACGCTGGGGACGGTACGCGGCCCCGGCATCAACGTACGGATGAGCGACACGCCGGGGTCCATCCGCTCCAATAGGCCCACACCCGATCAACATCGCGCCGAAATCCTCTCAGAGATCGCCGCGCCGCGCCCGCCAACCCCGAGCGCGCCTATCGTCCAAACGATGCGCGCCGCCCTCCACGGCATCAAGGTCATCGACCTCTGCATCATCCTCGCCGGACCGACGAGCGCACGGACGCTTGCGGAGTTCGGCGCGCACGTGATCAAGATCGATAGCCCCAATCGCCCTGGCATCGCCTTCCACAACGACATCAACCGCGGCAAGCACAGCATCCTCCTGGACCTCAAGACGGAAGAGGGCCTGGCGATCTTCTGGCGGCTGGTGGCCGATGCCGATGTCGTCGTCCAGAACTTTCGCAAGGGCGTGGCGGAGCGGCTGGGCATCGGTTATGAGGATGTCAAAGCGCGGCGACCGGACATCGTCTACGGCTCGATGAACACGTATGGGCGGGTTGGACCCTACGCCGATCGCCCCGGCCACGAACAGATCGCCCAGGCGGCGAGTGGCATGCAGGAGCGTTACGGTGGCGATGGCCGCCCCACTCTCGCCCCCTTCGCCGTGAACGACTACGGCACCGGCTTCATGGGCGCCTACGGCGTGGCGCTGGCGCTGCTCGAACGGAAGCGCACGGGGAAGGGCCAACACATCGATACGGCCCTCGCCTACACCGGGACGATGCTGCAATCGGCGTTCCTCAATGACTACGCGGGCAAGGGCTGGGACGAGGCCAGGGGGCAGCACGCCATTGGCAGCGGGCCGCTGCATCGCGCCTATAAGGCGAGCGACGGCTGGCTCTTCCTCGGCGCACGGCAGTCAGACCTCGCCCGAATCCCCGCGCTCGCTGACCTCCGTAGCGCAGAGGGGAAGGCGCTCGAAGCCACCCTGGAAACGCGCTTCGCGAAGGACACTATCGACGGCTGGGTCACCCTGTTGAACGCCGCCGGGGTTGGCGCGCAACCCTGCGTGCCGGAAGTGCGTCGCCTCATGGACGATCCGTGGGTTCAATCGCACGGGCTGAGCATCACGCGGGAGCACGAGGGGTTCGGTTCGATCACGACGAACGGCCCTTCCCCGCGCCTCTCTCGCACGCCTACCCGACCCGGTCGTCCCGCGCCCAAACCGGGTGCCGATGCCCCCGAAATCCTCGCCTCCATCGGCATGGGCGCGGAAATGGAGCGCCTCATTCGCGACAAAGTCGTGGTCACCGAAGGCGTCATCGCGCGGTAGTTCTCCCCCTCGCCTGCGAAGTGGGGAGAGGGGGGCCGGGGTTGAGGGCCTACCGCCCCTGCCCGGTCGCCAAAGCGCGCACCACCTTCGCCACCTCGTCCCCCGTACATGCCGCCGTGCCTATTTCCACCTGCGCGAATTGCGCCGGCTGCGGAAAGCCGATGATCGAACCCGCCGCGCACCGGCCCGCCGAATCCGCCACTGCGAACGCCACGAGGTACGGATTACTGGCCGCTGCCAAGTTGCCCGCGAACAACGTCTCCACGTACACCGAGATGCGCAACTGGTCCGCGGGCGATGCCGGTGTATAGATGCCGAGCGTTGGATATTGCGCCCGCCACTCCGCAAACGCCCCAAACCCCTCCGTCACTTTTTTTGTGTCCCACTTCGCCTTCCCAGCGAGTTCGAGGAGCCCATCGCGAAAGGCTGCCGCGTCACGGATGCTGAAGGGCACGGGCGGCGAACGCAATACCGTCGCCTCCGCCTGCGGAGTCCCCGCTGCGCCTATCGGAGTTGGCGTCGCGGTTGGAGCGTTTCCATCCCCACAGGCACTCACGAGCGCAGTCAGGAGAACGGCCGCGCCCACTCCGAGGGCTGCGATAAGCGCGCGCAACGGCACGCTCCCCCGCTTCATTCGTACCGTCGAAGCACCAGGCAGCTGTTCTGCCCGCCGAACCCAAAGCTGTTCTTGAGGGCGACGCGCACATCCAGTTTGCGGGCAACGTTCGGTACGTAGTCGAGATCGCAGACCGGGTCCGGGTTCTCCAGGTTAATGGTTGGGTGGACGATGCCCGTCTCGATAGTCTTCACCGTGGCGATCGTCTCAACGCCGCCGCTCGCCCCAAGCCCGTGGCCGATGAGGCTCTTGGTGGCGCTCACCGCGAGGCGGTAAACGCCTTCGCCAAAGACACTCTTGAGGGCATTGGTCTCGGCGATGTCGCCCAACGGCGTGCTGGTGGCGTGCGCGTTCACGTAGTCTATCTCTTCGCGTTGCACCCCGGCGTCGCGCATCGCCTCCACCATCGCGCGCGCTGCCCCTTCGCCGCTTTCCGGGGGCGCAACCACGTGGAAAGCGTCGCTCGTACACCCAAAACCGGCGAGTTCGGCGTAGATGCGCGCCCCCCGGGCGTTCGCGTGCTCCTCGCTTTCCAGCACCAGCGCCCCCGCGCCTTCGCACGGGACGAATCCGTCGCGGTTGGCGTCGAAGGGACGGCTCGCCTTCGTGGGATCGCCTTCGTAGGCGGTGAGCGCGCGCATCACGCTGAAGCTCGCCAGGCCAAGCTCGCTAATCCCCGCTTCGCACCCCCCGGCGAGCACGATGTCCGCTCGCCCCGCGCGGATCAGATGCATGGATTCGCCGATGGCCTGCGTGCCCGCCGCACAGGCCGTCACAATCGTCCCGTTGTACCCGCGCAGGTTGTATTGCAACGCGACCTGCGCGGCCGCCATGTTCCCCAGGCTCTTGGCAAGGTAGAGCGGGTCCAGCTTCATCCCGCCCCGCTCGAACAGCGTCGCGCAGGCTTCCTGGATATCTGGATAGCCGCCGCCGCCGTTGCCGATGAGCACGCCGATGCGGTCACGGTCCTCGCCGTCCAGGTCGATCCCGGAATCATGGAGCGCCTGGCTCGCCGCCGCCACCATGAACTGCGCAAAGCGCGCCATGCGCCGGGCGGACTTGTGTTCGATGTACTTCTTTGGGTCCCAATCCTTCACTTCGCCCGCGAACTTGCAAGCGAAGGCAGACGTGTCCGCCAGCGTCATCATGGCGATGCCCGACCGTCCGGCAACGAGGTTCTCCCAGAACTCGTCCACCGTCTGCCCCGCGGGCGTAATCGCTCCCATCCCCGTGATCACGACCCGCCTGCGTGCATTCCGTTCGTTCATGCCCCTAGGGTACTGGTCGATGCGCGCAAGGGCGAAGCCGCCCGGGTTGCCATTCACCGCGCTCGCTCATGCCCTTCTATCGCACGGAGCTTTTTCACTTTGGGGACCCATGCCTCACTGTCCGCGCCGCATCACTCCGCCTTTTGTTCGGGGCGGTAGAGGTCGAAGTTCGCCGCCTCGGCCGCAGTTGCTCCTTCGTGGGCGGCAGTCACGATCTGGTGGGCGAACAGCCTCGTCACGTCTCCGGCGGCGTAGACGTGCTTGACGTTCGTGCGCTGTTCGTCGTCACACTCGACGAAGCCCTCCACCAACCGCAACTTGAGCTTCTTCGCTAGTTCGACGTTCGGCAGCGAACCCTGCTGGTTGAACATCATGTCTAACTCGATGCGATCGCCCCCTTCGATGTCAATCGCGCGCATCTCGCCCCGCGCTCCGTGCACCTTCGCGATTCGACCCTCGAACAGGGGAATGCTCGCGCGCTCCAGGTTGCGCCGCGAGCGATCCGTTATCTCCGATTTTCCGGGCGGCGCGTTCGTGATCAACGCAAGCCGGTCGGTGAAATTCAGGAACTGCAGGCAAGTCGTCGCGGCCTCGTCGGTGTTCCCGACCACTGCCACGCGTTTGCCCAGCGTCTTCCATCCGTCGCAAGTGATGCACCAAAACAGTGTGCGTCCGAGATATCGCTCGGCGTGGTCGATGGCGGTGAACTCATCGACCACGCCCGTCGCGAGGATCAGCGTCCGCGAGTGCAAGATGTGCCGTCCAGCCGTCAGAGTGAAGCGGTCGTGCTTGGGGCTGCTGCGGACGCCCGTGACGCGTGCCTCGAGAAATTCAGCGCCGAAATGTGCTGCCTGGCGTCCACCCAGGCGGCGCAGATCGCGCGCGCGGATGCCGTTGGGAAAGCCGAGGTAATTCTGGTTCATCTCGTGGCTCGTCGAACGACCTTCGCCGTCATCGACGACGAGTACGGTGCGGTTGTAGCGCGCGAGGTAAATAGCCGCCGAGAGGCCCGCCGGACCGCCTCCTACTACGACACAATCGAAGAGTTTCTTCGCCGGCCTGCTGTCGGGTTGCTGTAGGCTCTGGTGTGGGTAGGGCGTCTTTTCGGGCACGGTCAACTCCGTTCGTCAAATATGGTGCAGGTCCAGGCGGCGAGATAGTGCGGCAAGACATCAGCGACAGTTTTCCATGTTACCTCCGAACAGACCCACGGGATTCCTGGCAACCGTCCTCACTTTTCCGTTCGCACTTGCCGCCGGCGGGTCAGCACACAGTAACGAACCGACCGGGGTCGCCCCCTTGCCTTCGACCGGTGTTCACCCCCGGATCGCCAGGCCCCGGCGCGCTTCCGGCTTCCGCGCGAGCAGCAACAGGACCGTACCCACGACTGCCAACCCTGCCAGGGCGAGGAACGCCCCATCATAGTTCCCGACCCTGTCGAAGTAGACCGACGTGAGGAATGGGGCGCTCGCCCCGATGAGTAACGAGACCGGCAGGCCCGCGCTCCGCACCGCGCCCAGGTACCTTCGCCCGAAGAATGACGCCCAAACAACTTCCTGCACCGGGATCAACCCGCCCCAGCCCAGCCCGAGAAGGAAGAAGCTGCCGAACACCGCCCAATCCGTGTGCGAGCGAACGGAAATGACCATCGTGACCATGGCGACCGCACTGGCCAAAAACCCTACCACCGCGCTCTTGGCGTCCACGCGGTCCACAAGCCAACCCCATATGGGTTTCGATAGCAACGCCGGGATGGAAATGAGCGTGATCATGAGCGAACCGAACTTCGCGCTGTACCCCGCGTCCTGCAAATAGGGGATCGTCTGGAGGAGGATGACCCCAATGTTCAGCGTCCCGAAACCGTAGCCAAACACTATCAAATAGAACGAACCCGTCCTCACTGCTTGAGCCCGGGTAAGCGAGGTCGCATAGTCCGCTTCAGCGATCCGCCCCCCGCCGGCCGCCACTTGCGCCGCGGTCTTTCCATCGACATGCAGCCCGTGGTCTTCGGGCGCGCGCCGCATCAAGAACGTCAGGGGGAAAATCAGACCGAACGCCCCCAGCGCTATCAGCCGCCATGCCATCCGCCACCCGTACTCCTCGATCAGTACCACGGAGAGTGGAGTGAGCAACACGCCCGCCAACGACACGCCCATGGATGCCGTACTCGCGACGCGTCCGCGTTTCTCCACGAACCACTTCGAAAGCGTGACGTTGACCACGAGGTTCCCCGCGAGGGCCGCGCCGGCGGTGAGCACGATGCCGTTGAGCAGCCACCACTGCCACAGCTCCTGCACAAACGAAGTCATGAACAGCGCCGCCGAGAGGACGACGATGCCGACCGTCATCGGGCGCCGCCCGCCGCGCCGGTCCACGTACGCTCCGATGAAGAAGCCCGTGAATGCCATCACGAACTGGCCAACCGTGCGCGCAAGGATGAATTCCGAGCGTGTCCACCCCAGTTCCAGCGTCATCGGTTTCGTGAACGAGCCGACGACGTAGTTTTGCACGCCCACCGTCACGAACTG
>DAOTTM010000325.1:0-5604 GCA_034437915.1 Dehalococcoidia bacterium
TCCTCGTCGCCCGGGACCGCGGGGAAGGCGCCGCTGGATATACCCCTGTCGATCGCCCTCACGATTTCGTCGAGACGTGCGGCGTTCTCGGCGGAGTGCGTGTACTCGACGGTCTCGAACTCGCCCCGCTGGGTGATGAACCAGTAGCGCCCCGTCACCTCGATGTCTTTATCGACAGTCAATGCGGCCGCATAGATGCCAAGCTGCAACTGCTTGCCGCCGTTGAATGGGTCGGCGGCGTTCTCCGTGTAGCCGTACTTCGAACCGGTCTTGTAGTCGATGATCCAGGCTTGCTTTCCGTCGGGGGAACGGTCCACGCGGTCAGCCGACCCACGAAACGGTCGACCACCGATAATGACTTGGTTGAACTCCCATTCGAACGAGGTCGGCGTCGCTTCGGCGATCGCCCGGTGGAGGGAGTCCTCCTTGAGGAAGCGCTCGAGGTCCGCATGCAGGGTTGCGATCTCGTGCGCGTGGAAGATCGGCAGTCCGGCCTGACCGCGGACCCGTGCCTTCTCCATCTCCCCGTCCAGGATGGCAAGGAGCCGATGCGCGTCAGCGGCGTTCCATGCTTCGCTCGTAACCGGTCGGTTGTGCTTCCGTTCTTCTTCGAAGAATAGCTGGAGAACCTTGTGGACGATCGTCCCGCGCATCGCCGGGTCGATGGTCTGCCGTTCCTCTGGTTCGTCCAACGCGCGGAGACCGAGGATGTTCTTGAGGAAGAAACGGAAACCGCACTGGCTGTAGGATTCGATCGACGTTGCCGACAGTTGCCGGTCCGTGGGCAAGAGCGGGGCGCCAAGCTGCACGAGCCCGTCCCATTCGCTGAGGCGGGAAGCGCGCCGCATTCGCCGCAGTTCAGCAGCCCTGGCGAAACGGTGGCCAGCAGGGAGAGTAAACGGGCCCGACTGCCGCGCCGCCAGGGAGTACCGCAGCTCGTGCTCGAAGGCATCGAGAACTGGTCCGGTCGCTGCGGCGGCAAGCGGCGAGCGCCCCCGGACCGTCCCGAGAAAGAGCGTGTTTCGGATATCGGTCGGCGTGACCCGGTGCCCCAGCCGGGCGCTGGCCACTTCCGCGACGACCGGCGAGGGGTAGCGGTCCCGCGTCCCTGCGGCTGCCGCCATTGGGACGGTGACCGTCAGCGATGATGTCGCTGAAGCGAGGGCGCGGACGGCGGCTGCCCGTTCCCGCACAAGACGAGACTCGTTGTCCTCAATCCAGGGATGCCTCGCCCGTGCCGCCGCCCACCAAGCATCGTCGACCACGGCTTCGACAGTCGCTCCCGACGGGAACGCGCCTTCATACGCTCCGCAGATGATGACGTGCGGGAAACTGAAGCCGGCGGCGGACCGGTAGTCGGCGATAAGGACGCCGTCGGCGAGGCTGCCCTGCCGGATGGTGGCGGCGCGGAGGTTGGCTTCGAGCGCGGCTGTAAAGGTAGTGAGGTTGAAACTCCCCCCGATGGCGCCGACGGTGCCGAGCTGCTCGACCTCTTGGATCACCTCGGCGAAGCCCATAGCGTCGGGGCGCAGGTAGTCTTCTACGAGGGACGTCAAGCGCGCTAGGAAGCGCCGGGCTGGCTGTTCCGCGCGCAAAGGCTCGAGCCGCGCAATGAGTTCGCCAACCACGGCGGTCAACGCATCGGCAGTTGCAGCCTCGTCTTCGATCCGCTCCCGCCATGCTTCGTTCTCTTCGGCCGTGGCGCGGTCCCGCATCTCGCCAGCCAGTGCAGAGAGCGCCTCACGCCAACGGTTCGCGCCGTGGGTCACGCCCGCCTCTCGCGACAGGCGGTCCCAGGAGGTTGGACGAGCAGTCACACTCTGACCTGTTGCAGGCAGCGTCCGTGGCGATTGTGCGAGTGCGAACAGGTCCATCACGGCGACGCGTGAATAGTCCTCGATGGGAATCTGAAGGAGCGCGAGGACCGCCCGGCCAGCGGGCGTCTCTGTGAGCGGTTGACCGGGCGAACGGAATGTCGGCACACCGGCCCGGGCGAACACACTTGCCAGAAGCGGAGAGTAAGACCGATCGGCTCCGTGAAAGACCGCCACTTCGTGGAGACGTGCTCCGCTTTCGAGGAGACGGAGCACGGTGCGCGCCACGCTCTCTGCCTCGGATGCCGGGTCCGGCATAAGCACGAACGCGGGGGTGATGGAAACCTGATTGTCTGTCAGTGTGACGGGCCTGGAACCGGCTCCCTCGATGGCGCGCACAAACGCCTCTCCGCCCGCCGTCCGCCCGCCGGGTGGCACGATGAAGACATCGCCAAGCTCGGCGGCTACGCCTGCGTGACCGGCATGCGTTGCGACGGCCGCTGCATCGAAGAGGTCCTCGTCGTCGTAGAAGTCCGCTGTCAGTTCGCGAAACCGGTCGTACGCGCGCAGGAACTCTGCCGTGGCTTCCCCATCGGCCGCGACGGCGAGGTCGGCACTGCTGCGGATGCCTCCGCGCCGCAGCCGCTGGAAGTGGCGCCGCAGAACACGCGCATACCCGGGCAGCTCGGCGACGCGCGCAAGCACGCCGCCCGACTCCCGCGCGACAACGCCCGCAGCGTAGTCGCCAATCGGACGCGCCATCGGGCGCCGCCCTTGCGCCGCCAGGCTGCCGGAACCGATGAGCTCGGCCAGCCTCGGAAGTGTCTCGAAACGTACCGCTGCGTGAGGCGTGAGCCTCACAAGTTCTCGGCGCATGGCTAGCGCGGCGACGCGTGTCGGAGTCACGAAGGTGACGGGGTTCAGCGGGTCGGCGGCACGGGTTGCGGCAACTTGGCTCATCGCTTCGGTGAGTTGCATTTCCGTACACTACACCGGTGGACCGACGATGGCAGCCTTGGACATGTGATCGCGACGGCCTTAGGCGACACCCCCTGTCGCTATATCCCCGAGAGAGCACCACACGGTAGCATTACCGCCCACCGGCAAGGGGAGACCAAGGGGATCAATGCGCATCGACGTACCGCCCAGCGCAATCCTATTCGGCTTCGTGAACGAACCGGTCGGTACGCACACGAGCCGGACCATGATGCTTCCGGAGCTATCGAGTCTTCTGGAAGCTGTGCCACCGGATGCCTGCTACGAGGACTACCGGCACGCCGCGGTGACGCTCAACGCTGTGCATAAGGGCAGCATGTCCACCCGGCAGAAGACGTTCCGGCATCTTCGCGAGCTGTACGCGCTGCGTCCAACCGTTCCTGTGTTCGCCGCACTACGCGCCACCTGGCCAAATGTAGCCACGGGGCGGCCGCTTCTGGCGACACTTTGCGCCGTGGCGAGGGACCCAATATTGAGGGCCACCTTCGACGAGGTGGAACGTCTTCAACCGGGGCAGGAGACGACTCCGCAGGAACTCGCAATCGCTGCCGACGAAGCATTCCCCGGTCACCATGGCGGCACGGTGACCGCTCGAACTGGACGCAACATTGCCGCGAGTTGGAAGCAATCGGGTTTACTTGAGGGCCGTGCGCGCAAGATTCGCACCGTCCCCGAAGCCACGCCGGAGAACACCGCGTACGCGCTCTACATGGCGTATCTTTGCGGGGCACGCGGCGACGGCCTGTTCTCAAGCCTCTGGGCGCGAATGCTCGATAGGCCGGTTGCTGACCTCCGTACGCTTGCCCTCGTCGCCGCCCGCCATGGATGGATGGAGTACCGCGCCGCCGGGACCGTGACCGACATCACATTCCGCCACTTCGATGCACTCATACCGGAGCGCAAACCATGACCAGCACGATCGATTCCCTTTGCAACACTTATGAGCGCCAGGTGAAGCTCCCCTGGGAGGACAATCTTGCCAAACCCCAGCGCGTCTGGTTCGCTCTTTATCCACCTGCGAACGAGCGCCGCCTGAGGCTCCGGCTGACAACGTTCGAGACGGCGACCAAGGCGGCTGGCAAGGGGTGGAAACATCTCGACCTTACCTGCGAGTTTGCAGCGTGGATGGGAGCCCACGAAGACCGCGAAGCCTACTTCGCCAACCCGGAAGCCCTTGCGCTTGGCCTCAAGCGCTTCGAACCGGCGCTGGCGAAGACGGTGCGGGCGATACTTGAAGCGGACGAAGTCGGCACACGGACAGTCGTAGCCCTTTCAGGAATCGCTTCCCTGTTCGGGCTCGCGAGCGTTTCGCAACTGGTCTCCGACGTAGCTCCATCCATCCAGGGTCGGCTGCTCGTCTTCTTCCCGGGACACAAGGAGAACAACCTGTACAAGCTGTTGGACGCGACAACCGGTTATAACTACCTGGCAGTGGCCATCACAGCGGATGGCGGAGACTAAACGTGACGACAAACCGAGAAGTCCTGGTGAAGGATCCCTCCAAGACCGACATCCCCAACCTTGGCGTTACCAAACTGGGCCTGCCCACGAAACAGGCGGAATGGGATGTGCTGCGGTACGAACTCAACTCGTTCGTCTGCGACGGCAAGTACCGCGACGGGCTGGACAACATCCTCGCCACCTTCCTCGGGCGGCTCGGGAAGGGCCAGCAGCCGGCGGCCTGGGTCAGCGGATTCTATGGCAGCGGCAAGTCTCACTTCGTCCGCGTGCTCGACGCCCTCTGGCGCGACATCGAATTCCCGGACGGCGCGAGAGCGCGCGGCCTCGGGAATCTCGCCCCAAACATCTCGGACAGCCTGAAAGAGCTGAGCATCGCGGGCAGGCGCGAGGGGGGACTCTGGTCCGCCTCTGGCACCCTCAGTTCCGGCGCGGGGACGAGTGTGCGGCTGGCGATGCTCAACGTCATCTTCGAGTCCGCGGGACTCCCGTCCGAATACCCAACAGGGAAGTTCGTCCTCTGGCTCAAGAAGGAAGGGACCTTCGACGCGGTCGAGGCAGCCGTTGCTGCCCGTGGCCGGACGCTCGACGATGTCCTCGGAGACATGTACGTCTCAAGTGTGCTGGCCGACGCGATCCTGGAGGCGGTCCCCGGCTTCGCAACCTCCAGGGCGGAAGCGCACGGGTTGCTCAGCGCCCAGTACCCGATGAAGACTGAACTCACGGGTGACGAGTTCCTCTCGGCGCTGGACGACGTGTTGCAGCTTCGTTCGAACGTGCCCGGCAAGCTCCCGCTCACACTCCTCGTGTTCGACGAGATGCAGCAATTCCTCGCGGGCGATGCGCGCCGAATCCTCGAGGTACAGGAGATCGTCCAGGACTGCTCCTCGCGCTTCGAAAGCCGCGTTCTCTTCATCGCAACCGGGCAGGCGCAGTTGGCGGCGATGCCGGACCTCCAGAAGCTTCAGGACCGGTTCACAATCTCCGTGATGCTGTCCGACACCGACGTGGAGAAGGTCGTCCGCGAAGTGGTGCTGCGGAAGGAGCCCACGAAGGTGGCGGAGGTTGAGGCCGCGCTCGAGCGTGTGAGCGGGGAGATAGGGCGGCACCTCGGCGGCTCGCGAATCGCGGCCGGGGCCAACGACAAGCCCGACCTTGTGCCCGATTATCCGCTGCTTCCCACACGCCGCCGCTTCTGGGAGGCGGTGCTTCGCTCCATCGACCACGCGGGTACGAAGGGACAGTTGCGGGCACAGCTCAGTATCGTCCACGACGCGACGAAGGAAGTGGTCGAGCGCGACCTGGGCTGGGTGATTCCCGGCGACGCTCTTTACCG
>DAOTTM010000326.1:0-17009 GCA_034437915.1 Dehalococcoidia bacterium
GAACCCTTCTCGAGCGTCACAGCCTTGATACCACCCCAGGTCCATTCGATGGTGACTGGAGCAGCGGTGCCGAGCGGATAGTGCTTGCGCTTGTCGGGGTAATCGACGTTGGCGGAGACGGAACTCTTGCCGACGAGGTCGCCCTTTTCGCAGAAGACGCTACCGGTGCTGATAGCCACGATGCCATTGGCGCCGAGGGATGCCGCGTCGGAGCACTCATCCATGGTGAGTCCAGCGTCGCCATTGGCGTACGCCATCACTTCACCGTGGTTGTCGGAGTAGAAGGTCAGGCTGAGGAAGCCACCAGTGGCACGCTTGGCAGCGTTGCCGGCGAACTTGAGCGCTGTGCAGAGACCGAATTGGTTGTACACATCGTCCAGGTTCGACTGGTACTTGCAGAGACCGTCCTTGCCGTTGGCCGAGAAGACAGCCGTCGAGCGAGCGGCAGCGTCGAACCAGAAGCGGTACTCGCCACTGTTCGCGCCGGTGCCCCAGGTGTTCCACAGATAGCCGGAGCCATCGGAGTTGAACTGGGTGATCCACGGCTCGGCGGGGATGTTCATCACGTAGAACGGGTTCTTCGTGTAGATGCGGAACTTGTCAGCGGCGCCGTTGACGGGGCCACCGGTGGTCGAATCGACGAGGCCTGTCGGGGACAGGTGCTTGAGGAAACCAGCGCCTGTGGCGTTGATGGAAACCTTGACCTGGGCGACGGGCATGGGCGCGTCCCACTTGTCGATTGTGCGGTCAGGCAGCCACGTGTTGCGTGTTTCCACGCCGTACGGGCTGCGAGCAGCCCAGCTATCGGCGAGGCTACCAGGGCCATCGACGAGGCTGAACGGACCGACGACGCTGCCCTGGGAACCGAGGGTCCCGAGGAGCGCGAGGGAGGTGGCAGGGCGAAGCGATTCGGCCTGGCAGGTGGTCGGCGAGGAGCAGGTGAGTGCGCCCGCCGGGGAGATCATGATGTCGTAGTTGGGGCGTCGGTCGTTCGCCTGGGTTCCGCCAGCAAGCTGGTTCCAGTCGTCCGGCATGACCCAGCGGCCAGCCGGGAGGACGCCCTTGTTGGTATCTTCGCCTGCAGCGCGGCCGGTCGGGTTCGTGTTAAGGAACCAGCCCTTGACGCGGACGCGAATGAGCACGTCGGACGAAACGTTGGCCTTGGCCGACGTCTTGTCCTTGCTCTCGTCCCATGGGTTCGCGACACCGAACGAGCCGGAGTTGTGGAACTGGCGGGCGCCATCCACGATCCCGATCGTGACGGATTCGAACTTCATGTAGTAGATGAGGAAGTCGACCTGCTGGCTGGTGCCGGTGAAGACGCCAGTCGATGGGTCGCCGTTTGCGTAGGTGCCGATGTAGGCCGAGACATCGACCTCACCCGGATCCTGCGATTCGTACATGGCGGTGCTGACGCACTGCGAGTTCGGCGTGAAGCGCTCAGCGAGGACGCTGTCGATGCTCACATAGACGCCGTTCACAAGCACAACAACCTGATCGTTGTCGTACTGAGTGTACGGGGCGTTGGCGCCAGCGTAGTCAACGAGAGTGTTGATGAACTGGCCAGGTCCCTGGGCCTGCTTCGCGTACTTCACATAGAAGGACGTGAACGGGCAGGTATAGACGCTGGACAGGCTGGCGGACCAGTCGTGCTCGAGGACGACGCGCTGGCCGGCCCACGCGAGGATCGGCTGCTTGTTCGTCGGAGGCGCCGTTACCCACACAACCGTGATCGTCTCGCTGGGAGCCGTATCAAGGTCGCTGCGGAGTTGGACGTCTTCGCGAGACGTGATGGTGATGGTAATCGTGTCGCCGGGGCGGCAGTTGGCCGTGGCCGTATTGGCCGCGGTACCGTCGCTGGTCGGGAATGCCTGGAAGCCAACACCCTTGTCGCTGTTAATCAGCGAGAAGCTGCTGCCAGGCTGCCGCACGACGAAGCCACCGTTGACCGGGTCTTCGATGCGGACGGAACCGCACGTGCCAGTGATGGTGAAGGTCTGAGCGACACCGTCGATAGGCCCGTTGTAGTTCACGTGGCTGCCGAGGGCGTACTCAATCCAGGCGCGGGAACCCGCGAGGAGTTTGCCGCTGTTCGTGCCGGCAAGGACAAGAGAGCCGGTGACGCTGACTGTAGCGCCATCGACGTTGGCCTTGAGGAAGCACGAGTTGGCAGGCGCAGGCGCCGCCACGGGCAACAGCGTTGGGCCGCCATCGCGGTTACAGGCCGCGGTGTTGGAGCCGTTCCAGTTGCCAATGTCACCATTGGCGCTGGACTGAGCCAAGGGCGATACGACGTTGCCGGTGGCGGCGATGATCTTCGTGCTATCGATGGCGTTCCACTCCTTGATGATAGGAGAGGTGCCGGCGAAGTAGAAGACCTGGCCCGTCACGCTGTGCGAGGCGGTGATGTTCTGGCCACCCGTGCCGCCGGAGCGCCACGAGACACAGTTCGCCTGCGAATCGTTGAACGGGTCGGGGCCGGCGGGGTTGGTGCTGAAGTCCTCAACGGACTTCGTGCCGGAAGGAGCGGGGCTGACCGTCGCGGAAGAACCGGCGGCGGGCGTGATGCTCCAGATGATGTTGGCGTCGTCATTGAGGCCGAGAGGCGTCAATGATCCGCTATCGAACAGGCAGACCTTGTGGAGCGAGCCTGTCGCGTCGTCATCGTCATCGACTGTCGGAAGGACGCCAAGGCGGTTACCCGCGGCGATTTCCGCAGCCTTGTCGATATCGACATGGCGGAGGACCGCGCCGACGACTGTCGCCTGGATCACGGTACAAGCGGTGGCGGTGCCGTTGGGCATGCTGCTTGTGTTCGTGCTCGTGGCGACGTTGCACTGCTGGGTGTTGACAGCCGCGGTACCGACATTCCAACGCACGATGAACGTGGTGGAGCTGCCGGGGGCGAGGCTGGCGCCCGTGCAGGTGACCGTCTGGCCGGAAACCGAGCAGGTCGGGCTTGAGCCAACGCTAACGAACGAAGCGCCAGCCGGGAGAACATCGGAGATACCGACGGTGTTCGCGGTGGAGGAGCCGTTGTTCGTCACGAGGATCGTCGAGGTGACGATGCCGTTCTGGCCGATGACGGTCGGGTTGTTCGTCTTCTGAACGGTCAGAAGCGAGTTCAGGACCGTCGTTACGACAACACCCGTGATCGTCGGCTGGCCAGCGCTCGTCAGCGTCGCCTGGTTCGAGAACGTCGTTCCAGAAGGCGTGGCGACCGGGACCGTGCCGGTGAGGGTGATGATGGAGTTACCACCTGCCTTCAAGAGGCCAGTGCAGCTGATGACGCCACCACTAAGCGCACCGCAAGCAACGGTTGTGCCGGAGCTGTTGGCGACGCTGGTGGAAACGCCTGTGAGGAGGGCCGGGACTGCGTCATTGACAGTGACGGTAGCGTCCGAACCACCCGAGTTGGTCAGCGTGATGGTGTAGGTGATCGTGCTACCAGCAACGATGCTCGACGGGCCCGTCTTCGTCATGTTGAGAAGCGGGTTGTTGAGGACGGTTGTGCTGGTCGATGCGTCAACGGCGCCGGGGCAGTTGGTGCAGTCCGCACTCGCGCTGTTCGGGATGTTGGTCCCGTTGGCGAGGTTGAAGTTGCCCCTGACCGCGATTTCGAAGCTGGCCGAAGAGCCCGGAGCGAGCGACGCCACCGTGCAGGTGATCGTCGTCGTGCCCGAGCAGCTGGCTGGCAGCGAAACAAGCGTCGTGTTGGCGTCGAGGATGTCGGTGACCGTCACCGCGGATGCGGCGATGGAACCGGTGTTCGTGACGGTCACGTACCAGGAGAACTGCTCCTGGACGGGGTTGGTCGAGACCGGGGTCTTCGAAGCAACCTTGGCGATTACGAGCTTCGGCGCGGCAGCCTGGAGGCTGGCGCTGGCACTGACCGAGGGCACGGCGACTGCCGAGGCAGTAGCAGTGTTCGGGATTACCGTACCGTCCTGGACATTGCTGGCCGGGTTGAGGGACACGGGGATGATGACGGTGATGGTGTTCCCTGCGGCAAGGCTCATCGTCAGCACGCAGCTGTTGAGTGTACCAGCGGAGCAGGTGTTTCCGGTCGTTGCCGCGCCGCCGAACGTGACCGTGCCGACGATGAGGCGGCTATCGACCAGGTCGGTGAGCGTGATGATGCCGAGCGGGGCAGTGCCCGTATTCGACACGGTGACGACGAACTGCGCGGTCGAGCCAACTTCGGTGAGAATGCCGGAGGCACTCTTCGTGATGTTGAGACCGGGGACAGCCGCCGAAACGACCGCGCTGGCCGTGAGGTTCGCGCCGCCGAGGACGATGAGGGACGTTGCCGTCGCTGTGTTGACGAACGCTGTCGCTGACGCAACGGGTGCGGTCAGGTTGACATCGAACGAGCAGCTATAGCTAAACCCTGGTGGGAGGTTGATGGCGGACGCGCTGACCACACCAGCGGTGAGGTTACAGGCGACGCCAGCAGTGCCGGGGCCCGTCGGGATCACGTTACTGGCCGTCAGGCCAGCCGGGACCGGATCGTTAATCACGCCGTCAGTCAACGTGGCGATGCCAGTGTTGGTGAGGGTGACGGTGAAGGTCGGTGTGGGGCCGCCAGGAGCGGTGCCAACGGCCGGGCCGCTGGTACTCTTGACGAGGCTAAGCACCGGGTTGTTCCCAACGACGACGTTGCTGAGGGCGGTGATTCCACCGACGACAAGCTGATCGCCGTTGACGACTGCCGTATTGGAGACGACGCCATCGGCGGCGCCAACGACGGTCTGCATGCCGATCACGATGGCCACGGACGCGCCGGGGAGCATCGTGCCGATCGGGCAGGTGAGGGCGTTCGCAGCAACGTCACAACCGGCGATTCCGGCGAGACTGGTCTGCGAGGCCGGGAACGGCACGAGCTTCGTGTTCGGCACGCCGCGGACATCAGCGTCCGTGACGACGACGTTCGTGAGCGTGGTGCTCGTGGTGTTCGTGATCAGGATGATCCAGGAGAAGGTGTCGACCGGCGTGCCGGTGACAGTGCTCTTCGAGGGGATCTTCGAGATCGTCGGGGACACCGGCGCGATCGCCGTAAAGACAAGCTCGTTGTTGCCGTTTACCTCGTTGTTGGCGTCGTTATTGCCATAGTTGACAATAACTGTTTGAGCGCCGAGGACGGCGACGAAAGTGCCGCCGACCTGCCCGGCCGGGCAGCCGCCAAACGCGGCCACGCCACCGGGGCCGGTGAAGACGGCGCCGATCCCGCCAGGGTTGGCGAGGCCTTCGGCCGCTTCGTTGGCGATATCAGCAGCCTCAGCCGCCGTGCAGAAGTTCTGGGTCGAGCCCGTAACCACCGAGGTGGTCAGGCGTCGAATACCGAGCTCCTGAACCGAAAGGGCTTGAGTTTGCGCGACTGCGTCGAAAGCGCCCGCCCCGACAACGACGTTGCCGAGGTTGAACGTTGCCGACGCCGCGAACGGCGGGTTCGCGAGCGGACCGATGTCGTCGCCTTCGAGCGTCATCGTCATCGTCGCCACCTGAGCGGTCGTCGAGGCGGTGAAGTCGACGGTGCACTGGCCGGCGGCAAGAGCGACCGCACTGCCCGCACATGTCGTCTCTGTGCTCACACCGCCGTTGAAGGACAGTCCCACATCCGTGAACTGATAGACGGCGGAAGCCGGGTCGTCGGTGCCGTTCCCGGTATACGTGACGGAGGCGCTACAGGTGAACTGCTGGCCTTCGATCGGGCTCGTGTTCGAGCAGGTGACTGCGCTGACGGTGAACAGCGATACAGCCTGGGTCTGGTTCTGGCAAGCTTGTGCAACCTGCGCTGAGGCGTCGTCCGCTGTGCAGGTCACTGCCAGCGGGCCGGTGAGGGCTACCGCGAACAGCAGGTTGCCAATCGAGCCGATTGCAAGGCCGGCTGCATAGGTGCAGGTGACCGAAGCAGCGGGGACGGCGGTACAGACTGGGGCCGGGCCTGTGGAGGGGCCGACGGCCGTGATCAGGTTGCCGCCGCCCGGCGAGAACGTCAGATCCACTGCCCCGACGGTCGCACCTGCGGAGCCAACTGCGCATATGACGTCGGCTGACGGCGCGGCGCCGAGGGCATCGGCGCAGATGCTCAGTTCGTACCAACGGGTGGTACCCGAGGCGACGACGGCTGGCTCGCCGTCATGGTCGTCGGACTCGGCGTTTGTTGTGATTGTTACGGTCTGGTCTTCGGATTCGTCGATAACGAAGTTAGTCGTCGCGACATTCGCGGACGCTGGCTTCGTATCCAATCGCGAGCCCAGGGTCGCAAAGACTGCGAAGGCGGCGAGGATTGCGAATAGGAACACAATCTTCTTTCCGCCAACGGTCTGAGCAATTTCCTTACTCAAATTTATTTACCTCTCCAGTCGGGTTGAAGGGAATACGGCCGGGGGGGATTTTCTCCCGTGGGCCGTCCCCTGATCACTGGTTGAGCCGCGAGTGGCGGCAATTCTGTATCCGGACTCGCCCGGACTGCGGGCGAACTTCAGGCCTTCGCCCTCGTACTCGCGCTCCCTGGCTGTGGGTGCGCGGAGGACGGAGGCCGCCGTTGCTGGTGAGGTCGCCCGCTCGTCGTCCCTGCCAAATCCCGGCGTTGGGGAATGGGCGGGTCCGGGCATTTCCCTCTGTGTCTGGGGGATATTAGTGGACTTTGTCTTCGCGCTGTACGGCCCTGTTTGGATACGCCGGGCGTCAATGCGAAGTGGCAACTTCCTCCCTTCGGTGGAATAGGCGACGAAAAGATCCGAGATCCGAGATCCGAGATCCGAGCGACGAGGGACGAGCGACGAGATCCGAGTACTGAACACTCGGTTCTCGGTTCTCGGTTCTCGCAACTACTGAATCGAGCATGTGACCTTTCGGGCGCGGGGACGCGGCAAGCGCCCGCCATGCCTGGCGGCTTCGAAAGTAAAGCCTGCTGAACAGTACGAAACGGCTGTTCAAGGGTCAATCCTCCGAGGGAGTAGGACTTGGGACTTAGGCTTTCCGCGCCCAAACGAGTACGGTCAGGCGCGGACGGACTGCGCCCGCTGGGGTAAGAACGGGGGAGCGGGGTGGGAGGTTAACGATTGGGGAAGAAAAAAGTCGGGAACTGGGCGCCCTCACCCCCGGCCCCTCTCCCGACTCGCGGCTCGCGGGAGAGGGGAGGAAGAATTGGCTCGGGGGTCAGCGATTCTACCGGGGGCTTCGAACGCTCTGCTCCCCTTCTCCCGCGCAGTCGGGAGAAGGGGTTGGGGGTTGAGGGCGGGATGGCGGGACAGGGTTCAAAGGGCGGGATCCGCGTTCGTTGCTGGGGGCGCGCCCTCACCCCCGGCCCCTCTCCCGACTCGCCGCTCGCGGGAGAGGGGGAGGAAGAATTGGCTCGGGGGTCAGCGATTCAACCGGGGGCTTCGAACACTCTGCTCCCCTTCTCCCGCGCAGTCGGGAGAAGGGGTTGAGGGCGGAGCAGTGTTCGTTGCCGGGCGGCGATCAGTTGACTTGCACGACCAGTTCTACTTCGACGGCGATGTTGAAGGGGAGACTTTGCATGCCGACGGCGGAGCGGGCGTGTTTGCCGGCGTCTCCGAAGATGGCGACGAGGAGGTCGGAGGCGCCGTTGATGACGAGGGGGTGCTCCTGGAAGTCTTCCGTGCAGTTGACCATGCCGAGGAGCTTGACGATGCGGGTGACGCGGGTGAGGTCGCCGATCTCGGCCTGGAGGGCGGCGAGGCACTGGATGGCGCAGAGGCGGGCGGCTTCGTAGCCCTGTTCGGTGGTGAGGTCGCGGCCGAGCTTGCCGGTGATGAAACCGCCTTCGGGCTTCGCGGGTCCGGCGCCGGAGACGAACGCGAGTTCGCCGGCGAGGACAGCGCCGACGTAGTTGGCGGCGGGGGCGCGCGGTGTGGGGATGGTGAGGTTGAGTTCGGCGAGGCGCGTGGCGATGGACATGGGGGTAGGAGATAGGAAAGAGGGGTTAGGAAATAGCCCCGGGCAGGCAGATGGTGGCGACGCGTGGAGCGGTTCGAAGCATGGCATCCCGGCGCTTGCTCACGCGCGCGCTACGGATTGAGCGGTGCGGGCTATACGTCCAGGTTCTTGACGGCGTAGGCGTTGGCCTGGATGAAGCGGCGGCGGTGGCTCACTTCGTCGCCCATCAGTTCGGAGAAGACCTGGTCCGCTTCCATGGCGTCGTGCACTTCCACCTGGAGCATGGTGCGGGTGTCGGGCTTCATGGTCGTCTCCCAGAGCTGGTCCGCGTTCATTTCACCGAGGCCCTTGAAGCGCTGGATGGAGAGGTTCTTCTTGCCCTTTTGGTAGGCTTCCAGTTCGCCATCGCTGAAGAAGTAGTTCGCCGTCTTGCCGCTCTGGGCGCGATAGAGCGGCGGCTGGGCGATATAGAGGTACCCGCCGTTGATCAGGTCCACCATGTTCCGGAAAAAGAACGTGAGCAGGAGGGTGCGAATGTGGGCGCCATCGACGTCCGCGTCGGTCATGATGATGACCTTGTGGTAGCGCAGGCGGTTAATATCGAAGGTGTCGCGGATGCCCGTGCCGAGGGCGCTGATCATGAGGCGGATGGCTTCGTGACCGAGCATCTTGTCGGGGCGCGCCTTTTCGACATTCAGGATCTTGCCGAAGAGCGGGAGGATGGCCTGGAACTGGCGGTCGCGCCCCTGCTTGGCCGAGCCGCCCGCGCTATCCCCTTCGACGATGAACAGTTCCGTGCCGGCGGGGTCGCGCGAGGTGCAGTCCGCGAGCTTGCCCGGGAGTGAGCCGCTCTCGAGGGCGCTCTTGCGCTGGACGAGGTCGCGTGCCTTGCGCGCTGCTTCGCGCGCACGGAAGGCGGTGAGGCATTTTTCGACGATGCGACGGCCATCCGATGGGTGTTCTTCGAGGTGTTGCTGGAGCGCCTCCGCGAGCACGCTCTGGACCTGCCCGGCGACTTCGGCGTTGCCCAGCTTGGCCTTGGTTTGGCCTTCGAACTGGGGCTCCGGCAGCTTCACGGAGATGACGGCGACGAGGCCTTCGCGGACGTCGTCCCCCGTGAGGTTGGGGTCGGGGTCCTTGAGGATCTTCTCCTTGCGCGCGTATTCGTTGAGGACACGCGTGAGGGCGGTGCGGAAGCCCGTGAGGTGGCTGCCGCCGTCGATCGTGTTAATCGAGTTCGCAAACGTGAAGACGGACTCGTTGAAGCCCTCGTTATACTGGATAGCGACTTCGACCGTGTTCCCGTCGATCTCCTTGTCCACGTAAATGGGGTCGATGTTGAGGACATCGCGTTCGCGGTTCATGTGGCGGACAAAGCTCTTGATGCCGCCTTCGAAGTAGTAGTTGACTTCTTTGCCGTCGCGCTCATCGAAAAGGTGGAACCAGACGCCCTTCGTGAGGTAGGCGTATTGGCGCAGGCGCTCCGCTTCGACCCTGAATTCGAATTCGATGCTTTCGAAGATCTGGGAATCGGGGAGGAAGCTGACGACCGTGCCGCGCTTGCGGGGGCCGCTGTAGGGCGAACCAATCAGCTCGGTGATCGGCGCGCCGCGTTCGTATTCCTGTTTGTAGATCCTGCCCGCGTGCTGCTGACCTTGCGCATCGACATCGGGGACGACTTCGACGATGAGGTGCTCGGCGAGGGCGTTGACGACGCTCGCGCCGACGCCGTGGAGACCGCCGGAGACCTTATAGCCGCCGCCGCCGAACTTGCCGCCCGCGTGGAGGACGGTGAGGACGGTTTCGACGGCCGTCTTGCCCGTCTGGTGTTGGATATCGACGGGGATGCCGCGCCCGTTGTCGGTGACGGTGCACCAGCCGTTGGCGTGGAGGATGACTTCGACGCGGTCGCAATACCCGGCCATGGCTTCATCGACGGCGTTATCGACGAGCTCTTTGATGAGGTGGTGGAGGCCCGACTTGTCGGTCGTGCCGATATACATGCCAGGGCGGCGGCGGACGGCTTCGAGTCCTTCGAGGACCTGGATATTGTCCGCGTTGTAGGTCGATGATGTTGCTGGTGGTGTCGTCATAGAAGCGGTAACAAACCTCGGCTGTCGCCTCCGGGGGGAGGAACGGCGAAACGTGCGAGTATGTGATCAATATAGCAGATTTGGCGCTGATCGTCACCTTTTCGGGCCGATTGTGTGCCCCCGGGCTACCGAATATCGTCATGTCCAGAATCCAGCGAGGCGGTCATTGGTCCTCGCCCAGCCAGTCCAATCCGAGCTGCGTTACCGGATCGTGCCGACGTTGCCAAGGGCAACGTCGGCACATATCTTCGGACGGTGAGCTGGTGGTCTTCGAAGTGGATTCATCGATACGTGGCAGGCGATGCTGCTTGCCTGGGCGATGCACAGCCGCGTCAGCGGAAGATGACCGCGAGCGCGACAACGACGGGGATGACGAGCCAGGTGATTGTGGTGACGGCGACGGCGATCGTCGCGAACTCCACGCTATCGTCCCGGGGCGCGTCGCCCGCACAACCGATCGTCTCCCAGAGTTCGCCGAGCGGTTCCTGCATGATCAAACGGGACCGCCGGTGGGCCACGGCTGAACCGTGGAGAAGTACCCACGAAGCCAGCAACGAAACGATCAGCAACGCGGCGGTTAGCGAGAGGAACACTGGTCGGCTGCCAAAGTTTATGGCGCCGATGGACTTGCCGAAGCCCGCGAGGATGGGCACGGCCGCTCCGAAGACGACCACAAGTGGGGCCGTCACGCCGCCGCCGCTGAAGCCGGGCGCGAGGCGGTCCATTTCGATGCGTGCGCGGGCAAGCGCCTGGCGTTCATCGCTCCCCGGCCGCGCCTGGGCCTCGCGGCGGGCATAGAGCGTGCGCAGGCGCCCCGCGATCGATTCGGCGTAGGACTTTACAAGGTATTCGGCGACGAATTCGACGATCGGCCGGGCGACGGGGGCGAGCGGGCCGACGCGCCCGACTGGAGGGTCGCGAAAACCTTCCCGGTCGAGCACTTCGAGAGCACGCATGGCGCGGCGGTGAGCAATCGGGAAAGCTCCGGGGTCCGCCAGCGGGGCCGTCACGGCGAGCTGGGCGGCGATGCGCGCCTCTGCCTCCGTTTCCGCCCCCATGCGCGCGATCACCGCCTCGGCCGCCTCTTCGGAGTTCCCACTGAGCAGCTGACGCGTGCGGTCGAACTGGCCCACGATCTGATCCGTCAACTGGTCAGGCAGCAACTCGCGTGGCTTTCGTGGGAGATCAGGCATCGTCGTTCTCCTGAGCGCCGGGAACCACTGTGGCTGCCCCGTAGAGTCCGTGTTCGCCGATGTACGATTCCACCGCTTTGGGGAGAAGGTAGCGAACGGGAAGGCTTGCGGCGACGCGTTGGCGGATGAGCGTGGAGGAGACGGGCAGCAGCGGCATCGTCGAGACCACGGGCAGCGTCTCCGGCAGCTGGTCGAAGCGCAACAACTCCCCCACGCGATGGGACCAGCGCGCCCGCAAGAGGCTCAGCAACGCCGCCGGGATCGCGATTTCCGTGGCGGTATCGCGCGGTCTCGGCGGCCCTTTGCGCGCGATCAGGATCGTGGCGAGTTCGAACAATCGCTCCGGGGTCTTCCAATAGGGCATGTCCGCCAGCGCGTCGGAACCGAGGATGAGGAAGATGTCAGGCCCAACGTTCCCGCACTCTGCGCGCATCGACTGAAGCGTATCGACCGTATAGGTGTTGCCCGGGCGGAGCACTTCGCGAGCATCGACTCGAAAGTGCGGGTTCCCGGCGATCGCCAGCTCCGTCATCACCAGCCGGTGTTCGACCGCGCTCACGCGTCGCGGTGGTGGCTGCGAAGAGGAGGGGACCCCCGGCGCCGTCTTGCGATACGGCGCCCCTGCCGGCAGGAAAGCGACCTCATCCAGCCCAAACTCCAGCCTCGCGCACTCCGCCAGCAGCAGGTGCCCGATATGTGGTGGGTCGAACGTGCCACCGAGGAGCCCGAGGCGGGCGAGTGCTGAGTGCTGAGTGCTGAGTGCTGAGTCTCGCGCGTCCGGCATCGCTCCAGTGTAACGCGCCTCCCGCGGTGGAAGAGTGCGCCGCGCGCGGACAAGCCTCGTTGCCGCCGGGTTCGTCAACTCGCCCCTGCCAACATGTTCATGACGAGGCGGATGATGTTCTCCTTCGCTCCGGGATCGGATTCGGCAACCAGCAATGCCAGCGCCGCAAGTCCAAGGTCGTTGATCACGGGCTGGTGATGGATGTTGAAGAGCCTACCGTTGCGGTCAAGAAACTCAACAAACAGGAATGCACCGCCCCGTTTATTGCCGTCGGAGAACGGGCGGTTCTTGATGACGAAGTACAGCAAATGTGCCGCTTTGGATTCGACACTTGGATAGGCCGGCTCCCCCAGGACGGTCTGTTCGAGATTGCCGAGGAGCGCGATAAAGCCGTCGCCTCGCTCCTGTGCGAAGAGATCGGTCGTTTCGCCGCGCCGGATGAGGTCGGCTTTGAGGCCCGCCAACAAGGTTCTCGCCTGGCCAACGGTCGGTAGCGTGCCGCCCGCAACGGTTCGCGGTTCGACCAGCAGTCCTTCGTCGTGGCGCTGCAACAAAGTGAACGTCTGAGTGTAACGCGTGACGATATCGAGGAGGCCCCGACCGGTGTCCGTCGGAAGTGTGCCCTCTTGGGCGGCCCTCCTGACGAGCCGAAGCGCCGCGTCCAGTTCGCCGACATTGCGCTCGAAGCGCTCGCGGTGGAGGGTGTAGCCTTGGGTCACGTGATCGTGAAGGACCTGCGTGGCCCACTGCCGGAAACGGGTCGCGCGGACGGAGTTCACTCGGTAGCCCACGGCGATCACTGCGTCAAGGCTGAAGTGTTCAATCTGCCGGGTGACGTTGCGGTGGCCTTCGAGTTGAACTGTTTCCAAAATGGAAACAGTTGTCGGTCTATCCAATTCGCCGCTGGCGAAAACGTTCTTCAGGTGTTTTGAGATGGCTGCCTTTTGAACATCGAAAAGCAGACCCATCTGTTCCTGCGTCAGCCACACGGTGTCCTCGCCGAGGCGCACTTCCAACGCGCCGCTTTCCGCCTGGTAGATACTGACGTCATTTGTCATCGTGCCTCCCATCGAAACAGCACGACGCACCATTGTCCAGTGGCTGATGCAGCGGCCTGTCAGCTGGGCTCCGCAAGTGTGCCGCGCCTCGGGCGGTGGTAGAGTGGCCTGAACCAACAGCCAATCGCCAATGGCCAACAGCCAATAGCTTCCCCGGAGGTTCCCATGACCGTTATCTCGATGGATGAAGTCGATGTCAGCGAAAGCGAGGCCTACGACTGGCCCAAGCTCGTGGATGAGCTGAACCTGCTCCTGCGCCTGAAGACGACGCCGATCGGCATGAAGATGTTCGCGACAAGGGCGGAGATGGAGGCGATCCCCAAGATTCGCCGCCCGAAATCGATCCATACGACGGACCAGATCGTCGCGCAGGCCTGTCGCCTCGGTTGGACCGTGGGCATTACGAACGAGGATCTGGTGGGTGCCCAGTGCGGCGCGGTCATCGGCCTCCACCCGCGGGATGACCAGTGGCTTTCCGGCAAGAACATGGCGGGCGTCTGGTTCGAAACGCTGGAGGATTCCGCCGCGCACCAGGCTGCCATGGACCTCGTCGCCTTCGGCCAATACGAAGCGATGGCCGTATCGCCGCTCGCGAGCGGACGCCTGGACCCGCCCGACATCTGCCTCGTCTACGCCACACCCGGCCAGATGATCATCCTTATTAACGGCCTCCAGTGGTCGGGCTACAAGAAGTTTGATTGGAGCGTCGTCGGCGAATCGGCCTGCGCCGATAGCTGGGGCCGGGCGCTCTCGACGGGCGAACCGAGCCTTGCCATCCCGTGTTTCGCCGAACGCCGATATGGGGGCGTGCTCGATGACGAACTCCTGATCGCGATGCCGCCGAAGTTCCTCCCGAAGGCCATCGCCGGGATGAAGCGCCTCGCCGGCAACGGCCTGCGCTACCCCATCCCCCAGTACGGCATCCAATCCGACGCCCGCGCGGGGCTGGCCGTGAGCTACGGGGAACGTTAACGGAAGGAGTTGGAGGCGCCGAGCAGCGGAGACGGAAAGAGTTGGTGAAGCCCGCCATCCGTAGCGCGCGCGGAAGCAAGCGCCGGGATGTCCTGCTGCGAACCCTCTCGGGCGCCGTTGTCGGCCTGTAACGTCACGGATCACTCTCTTCCCACAGCGTGTAGAATCTTCGAAACAACAGGAGCACACCATGACCACCGAGGCCACCACCCGTGACCGCACACCGAAGACCGTCACTGTCCGCAAGGCGACGCTCGCTGACGCTCCCCTCCTCAGCGCGGCGATGGCGAGAGCGTTCGACGACGATCCCTTCGCCAACTGGCTGTGCGCCCAGGACAAACGCCGCGCCCGCCGTATCCTCGACTTCATGGACGTTGGCCTGCGAAAGATGACCCTGCCGCACGGCGAGGTATACACAACCGACGACATGGACGGCGGCGCGTTCTGGACACCGCCCGGCAAGTGGAAGCTCGGCATCATTCAACAGCTCTTGCTGACCCCCGCGATGGCCCGCAGCACGACCTGGAAGCGCATCCCGACGGTCATCTCCGGGATCAGCGGCGTGGAGAAAGAGCATCCTTCCGCGCTGCACTACTACCTCATGGCCCTCGGCGTGGAGCCGGGGCTGCAGGGCAAAGGCATCGGCACTCAGCTCATGGCGCCCGTGCTCGAAAAGGCTGACCGCGAACGCATGCCCGCCTATCTGGAGAGTTCGAAGGAGCAGAACATCCCGCTCTACGAACGCAACGGCTTCAAGGTGACCAAGGAGCACACGATCAAGGACGGGCCAAAGATCTGGCTGATGTGGCGCGACCCTCGGTAGTGCCGGGACACCCGGACGGCTTTCGTACCCCACCAACGGCGCGCCGGGAAAAGCGGCCGTCGCGGTCGCGACGGAGACACCGACATCAGCCGCCCATCGCCCGCGTCGCGAAGCGGACAAACCAGCGCGGCACCCAACGGATGAGCCCCACCAGGAAGCGGTACTTGAACGTGGGAATGCAGATGACCGTCCCACGGTTCAGCGCTTTGAGCGAGGCATCGACGACGGTCTCGGCGCTGTCCCAAGCGAAAGCGGGGACCCGGTCCTGGTCGATGCCGGCGCGTTCCTGGAACTCCGTGCGCGTGAAGCCAGGAAGCGGGCGCAGGGCTGCTCGTCGGCGGCGCCGATGGAACTCCGTGCGCGTGAAACCGGGACAGAGCGCCTGCACGCGCACGCCCGTGCCGCTCAATTCGCCCGCGAGCGATTCCGTGAAGCTCGTCACGTACGCCTTCGTCGCGTTGTAGGTCGCGCCGTTCGAACCGGGGACGAAACCCGCGACGGAGGACACATTGATGATACCCCCGCGCCCACGCAGGACCATGCCCGGCAGCGCCGCCCGCGTGAGCCGCACGAGCGCGAGCACATTCAGCCTTACCTGGCGCTCTTCCGCCTCGATATCGAGCGTGTGAAACGGCCCAGCGCTGCCGAAGCCCGCATTGTTCACTAGCAGGTCGATCGCTGGCTCGTTCGCCAACCGCACCTCGATAGTGCGGAGGGCGGCAGCGTCCGTCAGGTCCGCTACCAGCACATCGACCTTGACGCCATGCGCCGCCGTGAGGTCTGTCGCGAGGGTTCGCAACCTCGCTTCATCGCGCGCGACGACGACGAGGTCGTACCCCTTCGCCGCCAGCTTCTCCGCGAACACGCGCCCAATCCCGGCCGAAGCCCCCGTGACGAGCGCACACTTGTCGCGCCGCAGCGGCGAAGCCGGTTCGGCGGGCGATTCGGCTGGACGATCGATGACACTGACCATCGTCCCAGTGTCGGGCGTTCGGAGATGGTTGTCGATGGCGCGGAGCGCATTGTGCCTTCAGGCCGGAGCGCTGGGTCCGGGAGCATCGTGGTAGAGCGGTTCTCGCACGACGGTGAATCCCCATTCCTCGGCGGTCCCCGTGCCCTTCATCTCCGAATCAGCTCTGTGTCAAAGGTTTCGAACGTCGCTACGCCCCAGCGGATGGCGCTGGCGATGTGGACCGCGTCTTTGCCTTTGACGCGGAACCGTCGAACCAGTCGTCGCGCGATTTCACTCACCGTCGGGTCGAGCGCGACGGACACGATGTAGTCCTGGTTGAAGAAGTGCACCACGATCGCTTCCGCGTTGGTTTCCGAAAAACCCTCGAGTAACGCGACTTCCACATGCGCAAAGGTCGAAACCCAAATCTGCGCCTCCCCGCGACGGGCGGAATCGACGATGGGCCGCGCATGGGGCACCGCGCGGGGCTTTCCTGCGAGGTAGTCCACGACCACGGATGAGTCCCACAATCGCGCGATCGTGCTGTCGGGAATAGCGCTCATGGATGCCCCTACGTCGCCCGATTGAGGCATTCGACGGAGTCTTGTGCGAGGCAGAGGCCTGGAATGGAACCCCAAAAGTCGCGAGGCTTCTTCCCGTGAGCCGTGGAAAGTACTTGGATCGCCTCGACGTGCGCAATCGTCCGAGGGCTTCCGTCGTCGAAATATCGTACAAATCCGCTGACGCGGACATTCCCGCCAATGAGCGACATCACCTCGTCAAGGCGATCAAAGTTGAAGTGGCACACCACTGCCCTCCCGGTCATCCGGTCTCGCAGCGTAAACGACGGAGCCGTCCCGGGAGTAACTGTCTGTAGTTGTCCATCGATTGATCCGAGAGCCTCAAGCGATTCGTTCATCGACCTATTCCGTTCGTGGATGATAACAAGTTCCAAACGCAGCATCCCACCATGAATACGTCGCCGCAAGCGCGAGCGGGAATTTTCACTGGCATTCTGATCACACCGGGACTGCGATGGGCTCGCGGCGGTGAAAGCGCCAGTTGATGTTGAACGCCATCGCCGCCGCCAGCAGCGCGAGAACGCCGCCCGTCAGCGGCGTCCATGAAAGGATAGTGCGCTTCGCCGTCGCGAAATGCGGTACGCTGGCAGACGATGCAACCACGCGAACCCGAACCCGAACTCGGATCTCGGATCTCGGATCTCGGAT